>JAFDDG010000129.1 GCA_019310965.1 Deltaproteobacteria bacterium | reverse complement strand
CACCTCGGCATGGGGTCCGCCGGGCGGCCGCGTAGTGCCTCGACCGAGGATATCACCCCCGCGAAAGACCACGGCACCGACGCTCGGGTTCGGATACGTGCGCCCCACTCCGCGGCGAGCCGCGGCGAGCGCCGCACGCATGAACGCGTCGCTCGCCCGGGCGCTCAATCCGACTGCCCCTCGTCCTCCTCCCGGGCGGAGGGTTCGCTCTCCTCCTCAGCCGACAAAGCTGCGAAGAAGGCGGCGTAATCCTCGGTGCTGTCGAAGCTGCGGAAGACCGAGGCGAAGCGGACGGCCGCCAGTGCGTCGATGGCGGTCAGCTCGTCCATCACGCGCTCGCCGATGTAACGGCTCGACACCTCCTTGTCGCCGCCCTCCTGCAGGCGGCGCTCAATGCGGTCGATCAGCCGCTCGACGGCGTCCGCCGAGATCGGCCGTTTCACGCAGGCGCGCTCGATGCTGCGGGCGAGCTTGTCGCGCACGTACTCCTCGCGGCGCTCGTCCCGCTTGATGATCTTGGGGATCGCCTGCTCGATCCGCTCCCGGGTAGTGAAGCGGCGCTCGCACTCCTCGCACTCGCGGCGACGGCGAATCTCCTCGCCATCCCGGGCCAGGCGGGTGTCGATTACCCGATTTTCCTCGTCACCGCAGAAGGGGCAGCGCACGTCTCAGTCCTGGTCGCTCCAGCGATTGGTGTAGAGCGGGAAGCGGCGGCTCAAGGCTTCGACCTCGATCCGCACCGCGTCGAGCTCCTCCACGTCGCCGGGGTTGACGAGCACCCTGTTCAAGAGCGCAGCGATCTCGGCCATCTCCGGCTCGCGCATTCCGCGAGTGGTGACGGCCGGCGTCCCGATCCGCACGCCCGAGGTAACCATGGGCTTGCGCGGATCGAAGGGCACCATGTTCTTGTTCGTAGTGATGCCCGCGCGATCGAGCGCGATCTGCGCGGCCTTGCCCGTGGTGTCGCGATCGATGAGCGAGAGCAGGAAGAGATGGTTGTCGGTGCCGCCCGCAACGACCTTGTAGCCGTCGCCCTGGACCCCGGCGCAGAGCGCCTTGGAGTTGGCCACGATCTGCTGGCAGTAGGTCTTGAACTCGGGCGAGAGCGCCTCCTTGAAGGCCACCGCCTTTGCGGCGATCACGTGCATCAGCGGCCCACCCTGCAGCCCGGGGAAGATCCCGCTGTTCACCTTCTTGGCCCAGGCCTCGTCGCTGAGGATGAGGCCACCGCGCGGCCCGCGCAGGGTCTTGTGCGTGGTGGTGGTGACGATGTGCGCCTTGCCCACCGGAGAGGGATGCACACCCGCCGCCACCAGACCCGCGATGTGGGCGATGTCGGCGAAGAGCACGGCTCCGACCTCGTCAGCGATCTCGCGGAAGCGCTCGAAGTCGATGATGCGCGAGTAGGCGGTGGCTCCGCATTGGATGAGCTTGGGCCGGTGCTCGAGCGCGAGCTTGCGCAGCTCGTCGTAGTCGATGCACTCGTCCCCCTCGCTCACGCCGTAGGGAATGATGTTGTAGGCCTTGCCCGAGAAGTTGACCGGGCTTCCGTGGGTGAGATGCCCGCCGTGGTCCAGGTTCATGGCCAGGATCGTGTCGCCGTATTCGAGCACCGCCTGGTAGACGGCGGCGTTCGCCTGGGAGCCCGAGTGGGGCTGCACGTTGGCGTGATCGGCGCCGAAGATCTGCTTGGCCCGCTCGATAGCGAGGTTCTCGACTTCGTCGACGACCTCGCAGCCGCCGTAGTAGCGGCGACCGGGGTAGCCTTCTGCGTACTTGTTCGTGAGCACGCTGCCCATCGCCTCGAGAACGGCGTCGGAGACGAAGTTCTCCGATGCGATCAGCTCGATGCCGAGGCCCTGCCGCTTTCCCTCCTGGCGCAGGAGGGCAGCGATTTCGGCATCGGCCCCGTCGAGGTGGGGGGTGAGGGAGTCGGCCATGTATCGCGTCCTTTCGCTGGGTCCCTTGGCTGGGTCGCCTGGGTGGCTCGGTTCGGAGGATCGGGGGATGAGCGCGCTCCGCTCCGCGGCCGGGCGGGGGTGGGGGGACACCGCCGGGGGCTGCTCATCGGCGGCCCTAACATAGCGAGCTTACGGGGAAAGGGCCGGGGCAGACGGGGCTCTGGCGCCCACTCCGGAAGCGCGCCGGCTAGCTGCGATCTGCGACCTTTGCGTCGTCGCCTGTCCCCGAAGACTGCGTCTTGGGTCAGGCTCCTAGTCCTCGTAGCGCGCGAAGACGAGGCTGGCGTTGGTGCCGCCGAATCCGAACGAATTCGAGAGCGCGTACCGCACGTCGGTGGGCCGCGACTTGTTCGCCACATGGTCGAGCTCGCACTCGGGGTCGACCTGATCGAGGTTGATCGTCGGCGGCAGCTCCTGGTGCTTCAGGGCCTCGATGGTGAGGATGCCCTCCACCGCCCCGGCGGCGCCCAGCAGGTGCCCCGTCATGGACTTCGTCGCCGAGACCGGAATGCGATCGAGCTGCGCGCCGAAGACGGTTCGTAGCGCCTTCACCTCGGCCGGATCGCCGGCCGGTGTGCTCGTGGCGTGCGCGTTCACGTGCCCCACGTCCTCGAGTGAAATTCCCGCGTGCGCGATCGCCGCTGACATGCAGCGGGCGGCTCCCCCACCTTCCGGGTCGGGCTGCACGATGTGGTACGCGTCCGAGGTGGCGCCGTAGCCCGCCACCTCGGCGTGGATCTCGGCGCCGCGTGCCTTCGCGTGCTCGAGGGACTCGAGCACCAGCACGCCGGCGCCCTCGCCCATCACGAAGCCGTCGCGGTCGACGTCGAAGGGTCGACTGGCTCGCGCGGGCTCGTCGTTGCGCACGGAGAGCGCTCGCATGTTGCCGAAGCTGACGAGCGCGACGTCGATGACGGGCGCCTCGGTGCCTCCCACCACCATCACGTCCGCCTGGCCGCGGCGAATCATCTCGGCGCCCTCGCCGATGGAATGGGCACCCGAGGCGCACGCGCTGACGTGGCAGAGGTTCGGACCGCGCAGGCCGTAGTACACCGAGATGATGCCACTCGGCATGTTCGCGATGCCCATCGGGATGGTGAAGGGCGACACCCGCTTGGGGCCCTTGGTTATCAGCGTCACGTAGTTGTTGAGGATGGTGGCAATGCCACCGATCCCCGACCCGACGGCGACGCCGATGCGGTCGCGATTGCCGTCGTCGACGACGAGGCCGCAGTGCTCCATCGCCTCACGGGCAGCCGCCGCTGCAAGCAGGTCGACGCGGTCGAGCCGACGGACCTCTTTGACCGGGATGTCTCCGGGGTTCAGTTCGACGCCAATCTCGCCCGCGATGTGACAGGGATAATCCGAGGGATCGAAGTAGGAGATCGTGTCGCAGCCCGGGCGCCCCGCGACGGCGGACTCCCACGTACTGGCGCGGTCGCCGCCCAGGGGCGACACACACCCCATCCCCGTCACGACGACGCGCTGGCTCGGGTCGACGGCAGCCCCCATAACGATCAGGTCTCCAGACGTTCTTTCAAGTAGGCGATGGCGTCGCCGATCGTCTGGATCTTCTCTGCGTCCTCGTCGGGGATCTCGATGTCGAAGGTCTCCTCGAGCGACATCACCAGCTCGACGATGTCGAGCGAGTCTGCACCGAGGTCGTCGATGAACGACGCCTTCGTCACTACCTCATCGCGCGAGACGCCGAGCTGCTCGACGATCAGGTCGATCACGCGATCTTCAAGAGACATACCTTCCAACCTCCCGCGCTGCAGAACAGGTTCTCTGTGGCAGCGCCTAGCGTCGTACTTTCGGGTATCCGGCGCAAGGGACCGACGTGCCCCTCAGGCCTCTCCGATGAACTCCCGCGCTGCCTCGAGATCCCCGAGCGTCCCCACGTTGGCGCGCTTGCTGCGGCGCTCGATGCGCGCCAGCAGGCCGCTCAGAACGCGACCGGGTCCGACCTCGAGGAAGTGGGTGACGCCGAGTGCGCCGAGCTTCTGGATCATCTCCGTGAAGCGCACCGGCGCGGTCACCTGCTGCTCGAGCAGATCGGCGATCCGCCCGGGATCCTCGTTCAGCTCGGCCTCCACGTTGGTCACGACCGGGGGCCTCGGGGGAGCGAACTGCAGGTCATCCAGGACGGGCCGGAGCCGCTCGGCGGCCGGAGCCATCAGGGAGCAATGGAAGGGCGCCGAAACGGGGAGCTTGACGCTCCGTTTGGCTCCCAGCTCTCCGGCGTGTGCGCAAGCGGCCTCGACGGCAGCCGCATCACCGGCGATGACGGTCTGCTGGGGTGAGTTGTAGTTCGCCGGGGAGACCACCCCGCCGGACTCGGCGGCCGCGGCCTCGCAGGCCTGCGCCACCACCTCGGGAGCCGCGCCCATCACCGCCGCCATGGCGCCACGGCCCTCGGCCACGGCCTCCTGCATGAGGCGGCCGCGCACGTTCACCGTGCGGACGGCGTCCTCGAAGGCGAGCGCTCCGGAAGCGACCAGGGCCGAGTACTCGCCCAGGCTATGACCACCCACGTAGGCGGCCTCCACGGGCCCCTGCTCCTCGAGCGCCCGCAGCAACGCGATGCTCGTGGTCAGGATGGCCGGCTGCTGGATCTCGGTCCGGCGCAATTCATCCTCCGGCCCTTCGAAGCAGAGCTTCGAGAGCGAGAGGCCGAGCGCCTCGTCGGCAGCCTCGAAGACGGCACGAGCAGCAGGCGACGCCTCGAAGGCGTCGCGGCCCATGCCGACCACTTGGGATCCCTGGCCGGGAAAGAGCAGTGCAAGCACGTTGCCGTCTACTCTTCGTCGGTCTCGATGATCGTGCGGCCCTTGTAGCTCCCGCACTGGCCACAGATGCGGTGCGGCACCTTCGGTGCGCCGCACTTCGGGCAGGTGCTGGCCGCCGGGGCGGACAGGAAGTCGTGGGAGCGGCGCTTGTTGCGCTTGGCCTTCGAAGTCTTTCGCTTGGGTACTGCCATTTCAGGAACTTCCTTCAGAGTCGCCCTGCAACGCGGCCAGTGCCGCGAACGGGGACTTCGGTTTCAGATTCTCCTCACACTCGCAGCGCTGCTCGCTGCGCCGAGCTCCACAATGCGGGCACAGCCCCTCGCAATCCTCGCGACAGACGGGCTGCACCGGCATCGCCAGCGCGATCACCTCGGCCAGGTACGCATCGAGGTCGATCACACGCCCCCGATACCAGCCCGACTCCAGGTCCTCACCCAGCCAGAGCCCATGCTTCGACAACGACTCCTCGCCTTCAGGATCCTGAGGACGTCGGTCGTGAGCCGGCTCCAGGACGAGGCGGAAGTCGTCGTGAAGCGCGCAACGATAGCGCTCGAGACAGCGGCTGCACTCCGCACCGACCGTGCCGTCGATCTTCCCCTCGATCAAGATGTCGTCCGAGGCGACGTGCGCGCGAAGCTGGAATGCGAAGTCCTCCTGGGCCTCCAGCTCCTCGTCCTGGTCGGCACCGGACAAAGAGCGCCACTGCGCCGCCGACAGGGAGTGGCGGTATTCCTTGGGCGTGGCCGTCAGGTGATCGACTTGAAGCTTCATGGGACTCGGGACGGGTCGGCGGCGCGGGTTGGGAGGTTCTCGGAAAACGCCGCCGAAACGAGGACTTGGAGGGGATAGCCCAGTTGCGGGCGGCACCGGAAATAGCAGAATCGCCCTCCCGACGCCAATCGGGTCCGCTGCCGCGCTTTGGCTGGTGTGCAACCCGCGCTCCGGTAGTATCCGCCGCCATGCCCACCGTACGCACCCGGTTCGCTCCGAGCCCCACGGGGTATCTGCATCTAGGCAGCGCGCGCACAGCGCTCTACAACTGGGCCTTCGCCCGGCACCACGGCGGACAGTTCGTGCTCCGCGTGGAGGACACCGATCTCCAGCGCTCGACCCTGGAGTCGGAAGAGGCCGTGCTCGAGGGCATGCGCTGGCTCGGCCTCGACTGGGACGAGGGTCCGTTCCGGCAGAGCGACCACGCGGACCGGCACCGCGAGGTCGTCGCGAAGCTGATCGACGAGGGCAAGGCCTACCGCTGCACCTGCAGCCGCGAGTCGCTCGAGTAGCGCAAGCAGGCGGACCTCGCGCGGGGTGGAAAGGGCATCTACGACGGCCGCTGCCGCAACCTCGAGCTCGGCCCGGACTGTGGCGACCACGTCGTTCGGCTGAGGCTGCCGGCCGAGGGTATGCTCGGATTCGACGACGCGGTCTTCGGACCGAGCGGGCAGGACGCATCTGAGATCGGCGACGGCATCATCGTGCGCACCGACGGCACCGCACTCTTCCACCTCGCCGTCGTCATCGACGACATCGACATGGGCATCACCCACGTGATCCGGGGCGCGGACCACCACCCCAACACGCCCTTCCAGGTCGCGCTCTACGAGGCAATCGGCGCGCCTCTGCCCATCTTCGCCCACGTTCCGCTGATCGTGGCCGATTCGGGCAAGAAGCTCTCGAAGCGCCGCGACAACGTCTCCATCCAGCAATTCCGCGACGAGGGCTACCTCGAAAGCGCGCTGGTCAACTGGCTAGTGCGGCTCGGCTGGTCCCACGGCGACGATGAGGTCTTCCACCTGGGCAGCATCGAGAAGCTCTTCGACCTGGACGCGGTTGGCCGCTCGGCCGCCCGAGCCGATCTCGCGAAGCTACAGTGGCTGAACCAGCACTACATCAAAGAGCTGCCGATGGACGAGCTGCTCACCCAGGTGGCCCCACACCCCGAGCGCGTGGCAGGCGC
>JAFDDG010000087.1 GCA_019310965.1 Deltaproteobacteria bacterium | reverse complement strand
GGCGCGTACTACGCCCACTACCGGGAGACCCAGGTCAGCGTGCCGGCCGAGCTCGCCGCCGCGGGGCTGGTCGAAGCCGGCACGCCGCTGCCGGAGTTCGTCGAGCAGACCTACGCGATGTTCTTCGACGAGATGCTGGAGTCGGGTGGAGGAGAGCGCGAGCTGAGCCGCTGGATCCAACCGCGGCTCGCAGTGATGCGTCACTCGATCGAGCAGCAGCCGCTGTCTTCGGCTGTTCGCGAGGGCATCCGCAGCGAGCTCGAGCGGCAGGGCTTGCTGCCCGTCGGAAAGGCGGGCGCGACGGCGGGACTCTTCGTGCGCAGCGATACCAACGTCGAGGATCTCGAGAATTTCAACGGTGCGGGGCTCAACCTGACGCTCTTCAACCTGCGCTCGCTCGACGAGGTCTACGCCGGGCTCAAACGCGTCTGGGCGTCGCCATTTACATTCCGCTCGTTCTCCTGGCGTCAGACGCTGATCGACGAGCCATTGTGGGTGCTGCCATCGGTGGTTCTGCTCGAGACGATTCCCGCGACGAAGAGCGGGGTCCTCGTCACGGCCGACCTCGACGGCCGTGGCGGGCAACGCATGTTGGTCGCCACATCGGAGGGCGTCGGCGGGGCCGTCGACGGGACGCCGGCCGAGACCGTCGTCTGGTCGGAAGGGGGCACGGAGCTGGTGACGATGTTCAAGTCGCCGTATCGGCGCCTCATCCGGGCAGCAGGCGGCGTCGAAGTCCTGCCCTCCAGCGGCGACGAGAGGGTCCTGTCGGAAGCCGAGCTGCAGGAGCTGGTTCGCGCGGGAGAGCGCATTCGCGACTCGTTCGAAGCCTCGCTCGACGCCAACGGACGTGCGCGCCCCTGGGATATCGAGTTCGGCTTTGCCGACGGCAAGCTGTGGCTGTTCCAGGCCCGGCCCTTCATCGGCAACGACTCACTGGCGAACGTGCCGGCGCTCGCGGCGTACGAGGTGCCTCAGGCGGGAGGGGATGCCGAGGTCTCCCTCGATGCGGTGATCCGATGAGGTCGGCCGTCGCCTCGCTGGTGCTCCTGGTTGGCGGCGTGCTCGCGCTCGCGCCCGCGCGGGGCGACGAGGTGTCGAGTGAGCCGACGCGCGTGCCGGCCACGCGTCAGCTCAGCGAGCCGGTCCGCTACGGCAGCTACTACGATCGCTGGGAGCCAACTTTCTACACCGGTTTTGCCCCTCGTGCAGACGAGCCTGCGCGTGTGCATCTCCACGTCGGGCGCGGCAACCAGCTGCGCATCACCGTGGTGTTGTCGGAGCCGACACTGGCAAACTACGCGCGGGATCTGAAGGCCCGCCGCGACACATACCGGAAGCTCGTCGACTCGGGGCGCATCCGGCGGACCCAGAATGATGCGCTCGACGAGTTCGAAGCGGCGCTCGATGCGGTGGGGATTGACGTGCTGGTGGCCCGCGCAGCGGCGCTCTCTCCCGCGCTGCTGCGCCAGCAGAACCTGACACTGATGGAGGCCTTGAACCCGGGGCGGGTGTTCCGCATCGAGGTGTCGGAGACCGAGTTGGTTCGCCGCTGGCTTTCCGAGCTGCGTCCGGGTGATCGGGGTGCTGTCGATCGCGACCGGCGCCTCGAGCTGTTGAACGCCCTCCTGCCCACGCGGCTGTGGATTGCCGAAACGGACGCGGGGATGCGCGCGGCGCTGCAGGCGCTCGTGGCCGCCGCACCCGCTGCGGGCGCTGCGCCGAGCGCGGACTTCGTCGCGCGCTACTTCGCATTGCTCGAACGACTGCGGCCCGGGCTCTATCCCCGAAGAGACGGAGAGCTCGCCTTCGTCGAGTTCACGGCGATCCAACCCATCGGTACTTTCAACGATTACACCGACTACAGGGGTCGGAAGATCCCGCTCTACCCGACGCCCGGGAGGCGGGCTCTCACCACGCATCAGCGCACCCACACCGTCGACCACATCCCGACGGTGGCGGCGTACAGCTACTCGCCATGGATTCCCTACATGCACGTCGGCAGCAACATGCACAACAGCTTTCACACGCTGTGGTGGCGGATGGCGGTCGACGAGACGCCTTTTCTGCCGGAGCCGTGGCGCCGCGCGGGGGATGGCAAGCGCTACCTCTGGCTGCTCTCTCGTGGACCGATGTCGAGCGGGTGCACGCACCTGACGACGGGTCACATTGGCGAGCTGCGACAGTTGCTGCCCTCCGACACCGAGGCGCTCTACGCCATCGACACCTTCTACAACCGCTCCTACGACCTCGATGTCTTCGACATCGACGGGGACCTGGAGCCGGAGGTGATGGGCGTCCAGTACTACATCGCCTACTCGCTGAGCCAGAAGCGCCCCAAGCGGCTGCGCGTGAAGGACGAGCGGCTGGCCTACTACGAGTGGCTGTACGCGGGGGACTTCGAGCTGGACGGGGAGGGGCGCGCCTGGCTCGTGGACGTTCAGGATGGCCGTTTCGTCGAGCGCACGGCGAAGCGCGGGCGCCAGTACGCACGCTTGCCGCTCTACGAAGCGGCGTACGAGCCGGAGCGATTCCAGTTCTACGAACTCGTCGACATCCCGTTTGCTCGCGAGCTACGCAAGCTCGGTGTGGACCACCCGCTGGTGCTGGGCTCGGAGTGAGCCGCGGGGGGGAGCCGGGAGCGACCTGCCGGCGCGATTGACCTGGCGACGGGCAGAGTGGGACAATCGGCGGGCGCGATTCGGCGCCATCGCTCGGGACGCAGAGAAGGGGACGCATGCCTCGCCTCACAGACAAGGTGGCTCTCATCAGCGGCGCCGGCTCCGGTATCGGCCGCGCCTCGGCGCTGCGCTTTGCCGAGGAGGGGGCTCGGGTGGTGATCGCGGAGATCGACCCCGCGCTGGGCAAGGCGGCGGCCGATGCCGTGCGCGCTGCCGGCGGCGAGGCGTGCTTCGTCGAGACCGACGTGACCGTGGATGAGAAGGTCGAGCGCTGCGTGGCCGCGGCGCTGGAGGCCTACGGGCGTCTGGATGTGCTCTTCAACTGTGCCGGTGGCTCGCTGGAGGCCGATGCGCCCATCACCGAGGTGGACCCGGCCGTGATCGAGCCCACGCTCGCCCTCAACCTGAAGTCAACGCTGCTGTGTTGCCGCCACGGCATCCCCGAACTGGTGCGAGCGGGTGGGGGCTCGGTGATCAACACGTCCTCGGTGGTGGCGCTGCGGGGAGACATGCCGCTGCACGTCTACTCGGCGGCGAAGGGGGCGATTCTCTCCCTCACGCGCTCGCTCGCCGGTAGCTACGGCGAGCAGGGGGTGCGAGTCAACGCGATCTGCCCGGGCATGGTGCTGACCGAGCGCATCCTGCGGCGTGCCGACGCCAACGCCGGGTCGGCTCCGCTCCTGGAGGGGCACCCCTTTGCCGTGGGCCAGCCCGTCGACATCGCCAATGTGGCGCTCTTCCTGGCGTCGGATGAGTCGCGCATGGTGACCGGCGCGGTGATCCCCGCCGAGGGCGGCCTCTCGGCGTTTTGAACTTCGAGTGCGCGGCGCTCGGCTGTTCGCGCTTGTGCGAGCTGCCCCCGCTGACACCCCGATTCGAACGGAGGAGAACCCCGTGACGAATGCCGAGCGATTGCGTCCCCTGCGTCCCGATGAGTGGAGCCCCGGAGTGCGCGAGCAGCTGGCGGGAACCAGGGATTCGGTGGCGGAGATGGAGGGCGACCGGGCCCACGCCGATGCCGAAGAGGACGCCTCCAGCACACTCAACATCCTGTGCACCATCGCCCACCACCCGACGCTGATGGGGCCCTTCCTCGGCTTCGCCAGCGCCCTCGCCATGCGCGGCGTGCTCTCGCGCCGGGTGTCGGAGCTGCTGGCCCTGCGCGCCGCCTGGAACTGCCGGTCGGCCTTCGAGTGGGGACACCACGTCGTCTTCGCCCGGGCTGCGGGCCTCGAGCCAGACGAGATCCAACGCATCGCCGTGGGCCCCGATCATCCCGACTGGTCGGAGGAAGACCGCCTGCTGCTGCGGGCCGCCGACGAGCTCCACGCGCGGCAGGATCTCAGCGAGTCGACCTGGTCGGGCCTGCGACGCCAGCTCTCGGACGCGCAGCTCGTGGAGATCCCCTTCGTCGTGGGCCAGTACACGATGCTCTCCATGGTCGCGAACGCCACCGGCGTGCCGGTCGAAGCGGGCCTGGAGCGTCTGCCCGACGCAGCGGGCTGAGGGCAGGGCGGGCCGAGCGACGGTTGGCGCCGCCCGTCCCGTTCACACCACCGCGACGGCGTTGATCTCGACCAGCATCTCCTCGTAGGCGAGGCGCTCGATGCCCACCATCGTCGAGGCGCTGGGTGGCATCGGCCGGCCGTCCAGCGCATCGTTCATGCCGCGGATGAAGGCGCCGAGGGCTGCATCGTCGAGGCGCACGACGTAGATGGTGCAGAAGACGATGTTCTCGGGCCCGCCCCCCGCGCCCTCGAGGGCCGTCACCAGGTTGCGGAAGGCCTGTCGGGTCTGCGCCTCGTAGTCGCCCGCACCGACGAGCTTGCCGTTGGCGTCGTACGCCCCCTGTCCCGCCAGGTAGAGCGTCCGGCCACCAGAGGTCGCCACCACGTGGCTGTAACCGGTCGGCTCCGCCAGTCCGCTCGGGTTGATGTGTTCGATCTTCATGGCTGTCTCCTCGTTTCTCGTCCGGTTGTTGGCCCTGCCCGGGCTCAGAGAATCTCGACTGCATCGCCGAGCTGCATGGCTCCGGCCTCGACCACGGCGACGCCCACGCCCAATGTCATGTCGGTCTCGCGCACCAGGGCGCGCATGATGCGCGGATCCTTCTGCAGCTCGGCCTGGGCTTGGATGGTCATCCCGCAGCGCAGCATCGGCATGACCACCTCGCCGAGGCAGTCTCCGATTCGCAGCTGCCGGCCGCACCAGTCGAACTCGGGAAAGCCGCGGAGCGACGGGTCGGTCGCGATCACGACGTTCGGGCGGAAGCGGCGCGCGTCGATGCCGCAGCCGGGCGCGCGCGAGGCGAACTCGGCCAGGGAGGCGCTCGTCAGCACGTGGAGCTCGAAGCCGTCGAAGTAGGTTCCCGGCGGCGAGACGAACTCCAGCAGCTCGGGCGCAAACTCCTCGAACTTCGGCACCGACTCTTCGGGCAGGAGCTCGGAGGCGGCCCGCATCTCGCTCTCGAGGTCCTCGATCTTCTCGGCGCGGCGGTAGTGGTCGAGATCGTCGGCCGGCCGGCGGGCGCAGAGCGTGAGCGTGCGGCCGAGCTCCTGTGAGAGCCTCGCCGAAACTTCCGCGTCGTCGCTGCCGATGAGCTCTCCGTCGGGAAGCCGGATCTCCACCGGGGGCACCCGCTCGCCCGTGGGCTCCTCCCGGTAGCGGGCGCCCAGCTGGAGCAGGCGCGGGATCTTCTTGGCGCCGCGGATCTCCCCGGCCTGCTCGTCGCGCAGCGCCCAACCGCGGTCGCCGGGGATTCCCACGCGCTGCTCCACGCGGCAGTGCTCGAGCGCCTCGCCGGCCATCGATTTGACTGGGTAGCGCCAGAGTCTCCCCACGCTTCCGACTCGCACGCACCAAGGCTTAGCGCCTCGCTCGGCGCACGCCAAACACCGGGGGGCGTCCGAGTCTGGCGCAGCGGTGGCTATCATCGGCGCCCATTGCGTGACGCGAGGTCTCATGGCGCATTGGATCCTACGACTCGACATGCGTGCCCCGGAGTTCGGGGCTGCACCTGCTGCGCTCTACGCGGCTGCTCTGCAGATGGCGGAGTGGGCGGATGCGCAGGGCTTCGACGAGATCATGCTTTCGGAGCACCACGGATCTCCGGACGGCTACCTCCCCTCGCCGCTGGCGATGGCGGCCGCCATCGCGGCGCGCACGCAGCGTGTGCGCATCCGCATCTCGGCGCTGGTGCTGCCCCTGCACGATCCGCTGCGCATTGCAGAGGACGTGGCGGTGGTGGACCAGCTGAGTGGCGGGCGCATCGAGCTGGTGATCGTCGGCGGCTTCCTGCGCGGGGAGTTCGAGCTATTCGATCGGCCCTTCGAGCGGCGCGGTCGCAGCGTCGAGGCCGGTCTGGCTCTGCTCGAACGTGCCTGGAGCGGGGAGCCCTTCGAGCACGAGGGGCGCCGCATCCACGTCACGCCGCGACCGCTCCAGCGGCCGCGGCCGCCCATCCTGCTGGGCGGCTCGAGCGAGCACGCGGCGCGCAGGGCCGCGCGCCTCGCCGATGGCTTTGTGCCCGCGCTGCCCGGTCTGTATCCCGCCTACGAGCAAGCCTGCCGCGCCCGCGGCCGCAGCCCCGCACCGGACCGGCAGCTCGGCCCGGGCTGTCTGCACGTGGCCGAAGACCCGGATGCCGCCTGGGCGACGCTCGCCCCCCACGCTCTGCACGAGACCAACTCCTATGGGCGCTGGTACGCGGAGGGGGTCGTCACCGGGCCCTACGAAGTGATGGAGGATGCGGACGCGCTGCGCGCGGCGGGCAGCTACCGCGTCGTCACGCCGGATGAGTGCATCGCGCTGGCACGCGAGCTGGGTGACGACGTCTGGCTCTTCGTGCACCCGCTGCTCGCGGGCCTCGACCCGGAGGAGGGGTGGAAGAGCCTGGAGCTGCTCGCGGCCAAGGTGCTGCCGGCGTTGCGCTGAGTCGGCGCGCTTCGCCACCCCTTGGCTCCTCGATGCTGTCATAATCCGTCCATGTCGCGGCGGAAGCGCTCACGGATCGCTGTTCTCGCACTCGCACAGGGGTTCGTGCTCGCGTGGCTCGTCGCCGGCTGCACCCGTGCCACCGAGATCGGCTCTCGCAGCGGGTCGCCACTCGACGCTCTGCCGGAGTGGATTAGTCCGCTGTTGGAGTCGGGCATGCGGCCGGACTGGTCGCCGGACGGTCGGCGCCTGATGTATCAGGATGCATTGGTTGGCGATATCCACGAGTTCGATATCGCGAACTCCAAGAGTCGCCCCCTGACGGCACACTTCCAGCACCGGGGTTTCAGCCGCGCTCGTTATCTCTCGAGCGGCGACGTGCTGCTGTGCGGGCCCGGACCTGACAGCGCCGCCGGCGAAGAGGGGGGCCGCTGGAGCCACACCGAGCTGTGGTTCTTGAGCAAGACCGGGAAGTCCCCCGCACAGCGGCTCGACGAGCCGTGCTTCGAGGGGCCGGCCGTTTCGCGGCGCGACATGCGGATTGCCTGGTCCCGGTCGGACTATCCCGACGAGCTGATCTTCGCCCGCTCCGAGCTGTGGATCGGTCGAATCGCCGTCGAGGACGGCAGGGCGCAGCTGGTGGAGCGCCGGAAGCTGATCGACCGCAGCGACTTCATGTACCTCGCCTTTGTGGAGACACAGGATTTTCGGCCGCCCGATGAGACCGAGCTCCTGTTTACCGCCTACGCCTACAAGGGCGGCGAGGTGATGGGCGTCGACCTGGAGTCGGGGGAATGGACCAACTATTCGCTCGACTGGGCCTACGACGAGGTGGAGGGGGTGTTTCCGGACGGGAGAAGCGCCGCCGTGGAGCGCGAACTCGACACCTACACCGCCAATCCGATCGGGGACATCGACATCTGGCAGCTCGAGCTGGATGGCAGCGGCCGGTCTCGCCGGCTCACCTACTTCACCGAGTACGCGGGCTTCGGCGCCAACAACCCGGTGATCAGCCCGGACGGCCGCTACATGGCCTTTGGCCTGCGAATCAAGGGCGGTGGCCACGGCAATGGGCAGGGCATCCTGCTCTACGACTTCGAAAAGGCACCCAAATAGGCGGCGTCTCGGGGAATGGCGCGAGCCGACCCCGCAATCGCGCCGCCGGCCGACGCCTGTAGGAAGTTGCGGCCCGGTGGACCGCATTTGCGCTCAAGTCAGCAACGGGCCGGCCGATGCAAGGGTCAGTCAGGGTAAGGGGCTCGCACTGGCGCGGGCGGCTGGGAACGGCTAAACCCCTGCCCATCACGCCGGGCCTTCCGGTCCGGCAGCGGCGAGCAACAGGACCACTCCCCGGTCGCGCCGCCTACACTTCTTCTTGCCCCTTGCTGTTGTACGGGTCGGAAACACGGACCCGTGACGTGCGCGCCCTGTGCGTGTGCGCGCGGTGGAGAATTGAGAATTTCATGACTGCTTCCCCGATGATTCAAGAGACCGGCTTCGACCGCTTCGAGCTGCATCCCGATGTGGCGCGCGGTGTGCGCGCGGCGGGTTTTTCAGAGCCGCGGCCGATCCAGGCCGAGGCGCTTCCGGCTGCCCTCGAGGGCGTCGACGTGCTGGGTCTGGCCCAGACCGGTACCGGCAAGACGGCGGCCTTTGCCCTGCCTCTCCTCGACCAGCTCCTCGACGAGCGCCGGCCCGGGCCGCGTGCCCTGGTGCTGGCCCCCACCCGCGAGCTGGCCACCCAGATCGACGCCGAGATTCGCCTGCTGGCGAAGTTCACGCCGATCAAGACCGTGCTGGTCTACGGCGGCGTCTCCATGCGCGGCCAGATCCAGGCGCTGCGCAAGCGGCCCGAGGTGATCGTGGCGTGTCCCGGACGGCTGCTCGATCTGATGAACCAGGGCGTCGTGCGCCTGGATCAGATCGAGACGCTGGTGCTCGACGAGGCGGACCACATGTTCGACATGGGCTTCCTGCCGGACATTCGCCGCATCCTGGCCGCACTGCCCAAGCGCCGCCAGAACCTGCTCTTCTCGGCGAGCATGCCGCGTGAGATCCGGCGTCTCGCGGACGACGTTCTCTTCGAGCCCCAGGTCGTCGAGCTTGCCAACGCCGTACCGGCCGAGACGATCGAGCACGCCCTCTACCCGGTGCACGAGGGCCAGAAGCGTGCGTTGCTCGATCACATCCTCGGAGCGCCGGGCTGCAGCTCCGCGATCGTCTTCACGCGCACCAAGCACCGCGCACGCAAGCTCGCAGAGCAGCTCGATCGGGCGGGCCATCGGGCCGTCGGGCTGCAGGGCAATATGTCCCAGTCCCAGCGCGACCGGGCCATGCGTGGCTTCCGCTCCCGCAAGTTCGACATCCTGGTCGCCACGGATATCGCGGCGCGCGGCATCGACGTGAGTGGCGTCTCGCACGTCATCAACTTCGACGTGCCGACGACGCCCGAGGCCTACACCCACCGCATCGGCCGCACCGGGCGCTCCGAATGTGAGGGCAAGGCCTGCACCTTCATCACCGCTGACGATCGCAGCTGGGTGCGCGCCACCGAGCGCATGATCGGTGAGCCGATCTCGCGTCAGCAGGTGGAGGGCCTGACCAGCGAGGATCTCGGCGCCCCGTCCGGATCTCGCGACACGCGTCCCCGCAACGGCGGGGCAGGACGCGGCCGCGGCAGCCGACGCCCGGCGGGCCGGGGCGGTGCGCGCCAGCGTCGGAGCGGTGCGAGCGCTCGCTAGCGGCGGCCATCGGGCCTCATTTCGATCGCGGGAGGGTTCCGGGCTCGGGCCGACCCTCCCGCGTGGATCCCTCCCCACCTGGGCGAGGGCGCCCGGCGGGCCGTGCGTGATCCGCGACGAGCTACGGAACCTGGTTCACGAGCGCAGCGACGTCGTCCACGAGGTGACGGATCTCGGGATTCTCCAGCTCGAAGACGATCGCAAAGCCGGATTCCGTCTTGCGAACGATTCGCCCCACGAGTTCGAACGGGGCCACGGGCTGGATGAACACGTACAGCCGGACCTCGAGCCCGAGCTCCGGCCACAGCGACACGCCCTCCAGCCTCGCCCCCGAGTGGGAAATGTCCGTGAGGATGCCGGCACCTTCAGCGGCTCCGGCCCCATACAGCGTGTCGAAACGAGTTCTGAATCGGGGAGACTTCCGGTTCTCCATGAGAACCCCATCGGAGTGCCGGAGGCTCGGCTTGAAGCGAAGTGCCCCGGGCGTTTCGCTTCGCCCGCGGGTCCGGCAGCGTGGCGAGCTCTTCACTCGCTCCGCGGCCCGCTGACGCGGTAGTCGTGCAGCGCCGCGGCCTCGACATCGGCCTCGTGGAAGGGCAGGTCGAGCCACTCCTTGCGCGAGAACATCCGGGTCTGGTCGGCGTAGTGGGGTGAGTCCGGGTTTGCCGACAGCGAGTAGGTGAGGATGCCGCGGGCGCGCGGTCCGGACTCAGTGAACTCGACGGCCAGGATCCAGCTCGAGCTCCAGCGCGTCACGTCCGGGTAGCCGGCGGCGCCCTGGAAGCGGGCCTCGATCTTGTTGAAGAGACCTTCGATCTCTGGGCCCCCGTGCAGCGGAATCCACTCGCCGTTTCGGGTCACGCCCTGCAGCTTGCCGAGGCGTGCATCCAGCGCGATGTCGGCCTCCTCGAGGCGGTGCACCGCGTTCGCCAGGCTCGTGAGCACGGCGCGTTGGCTGGCAGTGTCCAGGCCGCGCGGTGTCGCGACCGGGTCGGCCGCGTCGAAGGGCACGGCGGGTACGAACGAGGCGGGGAGGGTGCGTGAGAATTGCTGCTGGTGGGCCTCGGCGAGGAACTGGCGAAACAGGTGAGCGCCCCGGCTATCGAGGTTCGCGTGCAGGTCCCAGCCGGCCAGAACCTCGCAGGCTGCGGCGAGAGACACCGCTGTGCCGTCTTCCAGTTCGGCGCGCGGATGCGCGCGACACAGGGCGACGACGTCGTCTCGGATCAGCTGGCCGGCGAAGTTCTCGTTGGCGAGGGCCAGGCGTTGCAGGTCTTCGAGCGACAGCTTGCTGCCATTCTCGCCGGCGCGGCCCTGCAGATGCCCCAGCAGCATCTGCAGGCCCGAGCGCGTGCGCAGCGTTCTCGGTCGCTTCTCGCTGCCGAGGATCTGCGCAAAACCCGTCAGCGGCTGTGCGGGATTTGCGAGCCAGTAGCTGTCGTTCGAGTTGGTGACGAAGTCACTGCGAAACAGGAAGGGCAGCCGGGCAGGGCCGAAGATGCCGGGCGCCGCGGCGTCGGGGTCACTGCCCCATTGGCACTCCGATCGGGATCCATCGTAGGCCGCGCCGTGCATCACTGCGCAAGCCGCTGCCTGCTCGTCCGAGATATGAGGCACCGGTCCGAGGTCGCCGTAGAGCACCTCGCCGCCGCGGTCGGCCGCGATCAGGTTGACGGTCAGGAACTGATGGCGGTCGTGAATCGCCTTCAGCTCGCGAACGGATTTCGCCTGCAGCTGGGCGAGAGCCGAGAGCTCGCCCCGCCAGCCCGCGTCCGGCATCCGGACGGCGACCGCGTGCTCGTGGGTCCAGGCGAAGTGCTCGTTCGCGACGAGCAGCGCCCCGAAATGAGTCGAATAGAAGGTGTGGCTGCGCTCCTCGATCTCTCCCTCGGCATTCCGCACCTCGACGGTCACGGTCTCGCGCCGCATCGGCCGTGCGGCGCCGTCGAAGCGGTAACTCGTCGGATCGCCGGGGACGAGCTCCAGCTGATAGAAGGCGACCCGCTTCGCAGTCGACACGGTGCTGGTCCAGGCGACGTCTGCCGTATGTCCGAAGCCGACTCGCGGGCGACCGATCAGGGTGGCGCCGAGTGCGTCGAGCTTGCCGGGCACGGTCTGGTGCATCGGGTAGAAGCGTTGGAACGGCTCGTTCCAGGGCATGTGCGGGTTGGCGAGCAGCATGCCCGATCCGGTCGCCGATGCGTCGCGCCCGATCGCGATGCCGTTGCTGCCGCCCCGCTTCGGCACCTCGAGGTAGCTCTCGACGGCTGCGGCAAAGCGACGCGGGTCCACTCGCGCAGGCGGCAGCTCGGAACTCACGGCGGCAGGCGGTGCTGCCGCCACGACGATTGGCAGCATGTAGGCCAGCGCGTAGTCCGCGCGCGAGACGCGCTTGACGTCGACGGGGGTCACCTCGCGGATCCACGAGGCTCCGCGACAGCGCGCATCCGAGAGCTTTGCCGTTCCCGATTCGCGCAGAAAGTCGTTGTATCCCGCGGCAGCGCCTCGAAACAATTGTTCGAGCTCGCGCGGCAGAGGCTCTGCCCCCTGGCCTCGGTCGATGAGAAGCTGGTAGAAGAAGTCGCTCTCGAGGTTGCCGGCCTCCGGGCCGAGAGCGCGCGAGCGCTGCGCGCCGAAGCTGAGGTATTGGTCCGCCAGGATGCAGACGTTGTCCTCGGCCATGGCGTAGAGGGTTCCGAAGCCGAGGCTGCCCAGGTCGTCCGCCAAGATGTGCGGAATGCCACCCTGCGTGCGTCGAATTCGTGCGCGGTATTCGTCCGCGCTGCGAAGCGGCGTCGAGCACGACAGCGACAGCGCGGCGAGCGCACCGAGCAGCGCGCCCACCAGCGCAGGGCGGGTGGCTGCCGACCGGCGGGGCGGCTGTGCTCCGCGCATCTCTCGGTCGACCTCACCCTTTGCGAACGGCTGCTGTGTCATGCTCGAACTCTACCGGAATGACGGTACGTTACCCGGCGTCGGAGGAGGCAAGCGCGCCAATGCGGATGCGAGCGACGCTTCTCGATTCCCGGCTCCATTGGATCGGGCTGGCGGCGCTCTGCGTCTGGGCCTGCGAGCCCGAGGTGGCAGTGGAGCCGGTGTCGCCCGAGCCCGCCGAGTCCAGGGCGGCGCCGCTCGGCACGGAAGTCGATGCCGGAACGAACCGCCTCGCCGGCGAGGCGAGTCCGTATCTCCAGCTGCACGCGCACAACCCGGTGGATTGGTATCCCTGGGGCGAGGAGGCGTTTGCGAAAGCGCGCGATGAGGACAAGCCGATCTTCCTCTCGGTGGGCTACAGCACCTGTTACTGGTGCCACGTGATGGAGCGCGAGGTATTTGCCAACGCGGAGATCGCGGCGCTGATGAACGAGACGGTGGTGAGCATCAAGGTCGATCGCGAGGAGCGCCCGGATATCGACGAGGTGTACATGACCGCCACCCAGCTGCTCACGGGTTCCGGCGGTTGGCCTAACTCGGTCTTCCTCACCCCCGAGCGCAAGCCGTTCTACGCCGGGACCTACTTTCCGCCGCAGGATCGGCGAGGACGCATCGGCTTTCCGAAGCTGTTGCGACGCATCGCCGCGGCCTGGGAGCAGGACCGGGAGAGTGTCGTGCAGACTGCGGAGCAGGTGGCGTTGCGGATCTCCGGCGGCTTGCCGCGGAGCGCCGGCAGTGTCGAAATGCCCACCCCGGACGCGCTCCTCGCGCGCGTGACCGAGGAGCTGCGCAGGCGGTACGAGGTGAAACACGGTGGTTTCTCGCGCAGCACCAAGTTCCCGCGGCCGCCCTTGCTCGAGCTGATCCTTGTCGCACAGCTTCGCAAGCCGGACCCGGAGGTGCTCGCGATGCTGACACACACGCTCGACGAGATGGCCCTCGGTGGCATCTACGATCACGTGGGCGGTGGCTTTCACCGCTACTCGACGGAAGGCACATGGTCGATTCCCCACTTCGAGAAGATGCTCTACGACAATGGGCAGCTCGTCGGTCTGTACGCGCGGGCCTACGCAGCGACCGGGCGAGAGCTCTACCGCAGCGTCGTGGAGCAGACGCTCGCCTACCTGGCTCGCGAGATGCGGTTGCCCGGTGGCGGTCTGGCGTCGGCCCAGGATGCGGAGGTCGCTGGCGAGGAGGGCGCCTCCTACGTCTGGAGCCGGGGCGAGATCGAGGCTGCCTTGGGTGAGAAGCGGGCCGAGCGCTTTCTCTCCGTGTACGAGCTCGTTGCATTGGAGGGCGGCGAGAAGGGCGTGCTGCGCGTGCGGCTCAGCGCGGCGAGCGAGCCGGGTCGGTTCGCTGCGACGGGAGTGGCCGAATTGCTGGGGCGCTTCGCAAGCGATCGCGCGAAGCTTCTCGAGGTGAGACAGCGTCGGCCGCAGCCACTGCGCGACGACAAGGTGCTCGTGGCCTGGAACGCGTTGGGCATCGCCGGGCTCGTGCAGGCCGCCGTTGCGCTCGAGCGGCCGGCGCCCCTGCGCCGGGCGGAAGAGACCGCGCGCTTCGTGCTGCTACACCTCCGCAGCGCCGACGGTGGCCTGCACCGATCGAGCATCGGGGGACAGGTTCGAGAGCGAGGCGTTCTCGAAGATTACGCACTGCTCGCCGACGCGCTGCTCGCGCTCGAGGGCGCGACCGGTGACGAGGCCTGGGGTCGCGAGGCGCGCGCGGTGGCCGACGCCATGCTCACACGCTTCGCGGACCCGGGGCTGGGCGGGCTCTTCGAGACGCAGGCCGACACCGAGCTCTTTGCGCGTCTCAAGAGCTTCGAGGATTCGGTGCTCCCCAGCAGCAATGGGGTCGCCTTGCGGGTGCTGTTGCAGCTGTCGCGCGGGCCTCGTGCGCAGGGCTATCGCGCCGAGGCAGGCCGGACGCTCGCGGCCTTCGCACCCCTTCTCGAACGCGCACCGACGCTGGTGGCCAGTGCGTCCGTGGAGAGGCTGCGGAGTGAGGGGCTCGTGCAAGAGGTTCTTTCGCAGAGCAGCGAAGTCTCGCAGCGGAAGCCGGCGTCCGGGGGCTTGCCGCGCAGCGAAGACCACGTTCGCGTCAGTGCCTTCCGGGGTGCGGGCGGCCAGCTGCGCGTGCGAGTTGCGGTCGATGCGGGTTGGCATGTCAACGCGAACCCGGCGTCGCTGGCGTACCTGATCCCGACCCGTGTCGAGCGCGAGGACGGCGCCGCCCTGCGCGGCGCGCACTACCCGCAGGGCACGCTGTTCCAGCCCGAGTTTGCCCCGGAGCCGATCTCTGTCTACGAGGGCAGCGTCGAGATTCCGCTCACGCGGCTCGAGGGGGAGAGCGAAATCTCCTCACTCGTCGTGAGGTACCAGGCGTGCGATGAACGGCAGTGCCTGCCGCCAGCGCGGTCGCCGGTGGCGCTCCCGGCGCGATTGGATCCAGCCTCCGGGCCGCGCGATGCGCGGCTCGGAGGGGCCTCGGACGAGCACTAGAGGCCCGAGCCAGGGCTCCCCGCAGCGCTCAGCCCTTCTCGCCGAGCTCTGCGTCGATCAGACGCTTGAAGGCCGGGAAGGGCTGGGCCCCGGAGAGGTAGCGGCCGTTCACCAGGAAAGCGGGGGTTCCGGTGATGCCGAGGCTCGCTGCCTGCGCGGCATCCGCCTCCACTCGCTTCTTCACCGCGCCGGAGGCCACGTCCTTCTTGAAGCGGGCGACGTCGAGTCCGATTTGTTTGGCGTACTCCTCGTACTTGGCGGGGCTCATTTCGCGCTGGTTGGCGAAGATGAGATCGTGCATCTCCCAGAACTTCCCCTGTCGGTGTGCGGCCTCGGCCGCCGCGTGCGCCGCCGGTGCCTTCGGATGCATGGACAGGGGCAGGTGCTTGAAGGCGATTACGACCTGAGCCCCGTATTCCTTCTCGATCTGATCGAGCGTGGGCCTCACCCGCGAGCAGTAGGGGCACTGGAAATCGCTGAACTCGACGATCGAGACCTTTGCGTTCTTGGCGCCCCGGCGCGGTGCGTCGCCGATCTTGACTGAGTAGCGCTTTGCGGGGTCGGGCCGGCCGGGCCGACCCGCTGGCGTCGGCGCAGCCGCCGGCCTGGCTTCGTTGATTGCGACGAGCACTTCCTGCAGCTGCTCGCCGGTGTGATCCAGTGAGCCCTTCAGGATCAGGCCGGTCGCCACCACCGAGGCTGACAGAATCAGGGCCGCCACGATCAACGAGCCATTCCATGAGTTGTTCGCCATGTGTCAGTCTCCTCTCCGCCGGTCTCGCGGAAGCTGGCGCCGCTGCGTCCGAAACTCGTCTGCAGCGCGCCACCTGTCCTGGCGATGTCGGGTAGCTCGTCCGGGCGGCGAGCGCGATTCGTTCTCTAGTGTGCGGTCGCTTCGCTGGCGGCACCAGTGGAAACTGCCAGATATTTCGAACGCCGCACGAGGCTGTGGTTGGCAGCGGGGTTGCCCGTGGTGGTCCGTCAGCTGTTCCGCGCGTCGATTTCCGCGCGGATGCGCGCGTGCTCGGCGCTGGTGAGCGAGAAGCGTCGGAAGGCGAGCATGCCGATTAGCATGCAGAGAAACGGTGCACCGCCCATCAGCAGGAGGATGGTCCGGCGTGTGAGTTCCGTCTGCTCGACGTTCTTCTCGAATCCCGAGGCCTGGAGCGCCCAGCCCGCCAGCGCCATCATGAGGCCGGTGCCGAGCTTGCCGGCGAGGTTCCAGGTCGCGTAGTAGGCACCTTCCTTGCGTTCTCCGGTCAGGTATTCGTCGTAGTCGATGACGTCGGCCTTGATCGCCTGTCCGAGGGTCTGTCCACAGCCCGAGGCGAACCCGCTGACCAATACCGTGAAGAACATCAGCGCGATTCGCCCCTCGTCCTGGAACATGATGCCGCCGTAACCCACGGCGCTGAGCCCCATCGCGAAGAGCCACACTCGATGGCGCTCGTAGCGTTGGCCGAGCGAAACCCAGAGAGGGATCGAGGCGATCGCCGGGATCGTGTACGCGAGAAAGACGACCCCCACGTAGTCCGCCGCCTTCGTGATGTACTTCAGCAGGTAGACCGTCATCGCAGACGTGCCGCCGATCCCGAAGATCTCGATGAAGTAGACGAGGAGGAGCAGGCGAGCGTGGGGGTTGCGCAATACATCCCGCATCGCGGCGACCGGGCTTGTCGCGCCGCGCCCGGCGTAGTCCTTGCGCTCTGCCGGAAGCGCCAGGGTGCAGCCCGCGATTGCGGTGGCCGTGACGAGTGCGCCGGCCCAGGCGAGCATCCGGGCCGACGCGCGCGCCGTCTCGGCGTCGACGAGCATCGGTGTGGCGAACACGAAGGCGAGCAGCATGCCGAGGGTGAGCGCAATCTGGCGCGCGCCGAAGGCGCGGCCACGTTCGGTGGGCTCGGGGCTCAGCTCGGCGCCCAGGGCGAGCTGCGGAACCGTGTAGATCGTGTAGACGGTGTAGAAACTGAAGACGGAGACGGCGATCCAGGCGATCAGCGCCTCCTCGCCGAGCCATTCGGGCGGTGACCAGATCATGATCGACACTGCGGCGAGCGGCAGTGTCGATGCCAGCATCCACGAGCGCCGCCGCCCGAAGCGCGACCGGGTGCGATCGCTCCAGTAGCCCACCATCGGGTCGGAGATGGCGTCCCAGATCTTCGACAGGAAGAAGATCGTGCCGATGATCCCGGGCGCCACGCCCAGCACGTCCGTGGCGAAGTTCATGTACATCACCAGGACCATCATGTAGATGAAATGCCCGCTGACGAGCGGTGCGGCGTAGTGGAAGAGAACCGCGGCTCTTAGCCGCACCGGGCCGGCCGTGTCGGATGCGTTGCCGCGGGGTGTGCGGTCGGCGGGGGCGGGGGATGCGGGCAAGCGGTCTCCGTTGGGCGCCGCCACGCTAACACGCCGGCGCGTGGCCCGGTGCAGTGACATGGCGTTCGGAGTACGGGATCTCCGGCGGTCGCCCGATGGCGCGGCGGCGCTGGCCAGCGTGACACGGAGTCCGAAGCGTCAGGCGCCGAGGCTCCACGCCGCGGCGCCCGCCAGCAATGCTGCACACGGCAGCGTGCCGACCCATGCGGCCACGATGCCGGTCGCCATGCGCCAGTCGGTTGCTTCGCTCCAGGCGCCGATGCCGAAGATCGCCCCCGTCGAAACGTGCGTGGTGGATACGGGCGAACCGAGCAAGGACGCGCCGATCACCAGCGTGCTGGCGATGCCGTTTGCCAGCAGCCCCTGGCCGTGACTCAGCGAGGTGATGCGATGAGCGAGGGTTTCGGCGACGCGCCTTGCGCGCAGCCAACCGCCCGCCGCCATGGCGCCGGCGACCACCGTGAGCGAGACCCGCGGGTCGACGCCCGACCAGTTCGCCGCCACGAGCAACGCCAGCACCTTGGGCGTGTCGTTGAGCCCGCGGGCAAAGCCGAGCGCGAAAGCTGAGGCCTGGTGCAGGCGGTCGACGAGAGACTGCATCGCGATCCCGAACAGCCGGCCGTCGTAGACGAGGCGGCAAGCCTCCTCTTCGGCCACGGTGAGTGGCAGCCCGGTGCGTCGCAGCACGAGGCCGCCCTCCGCTGTCAGGCTCACGGGTTGCGGTGGCGAGCCCAGACACACGCAGGTGGTTGCCGTGATCCCCAGCTGCTGGCGCACGGTGCGCGCCAGCGGATACAGCAGGCCGGCCGCACTTGCTGCGAGAAGGGGACTCACCAGCAGCGGCAGGAAGTAGCCGTCGCCGAGCGCCCGCCAGGCGAGTCCGGTCGGGGCGATTGCGAGCCCCGCGCCCGCGAGTCCGCCCACCAGCGCGTGGGTCGTCGAGATGGGCAAGCCGACCCGCGTCGCCAGCAGCACCGTGGCGGCGGCGCCGAGCGCCACCGCGGCCAGGAAGCGCGGGTCGCCGACGACCGTCGCTGGCACGAGTCCCTTGCCCCCAAAGGCGGCGAGCAGGGAGCCCGCTACCACCACCGACGCCGCGGAGCCAGCCAGCTGCGCGAGCGTGGCCAGGCGGCGCGCGCCCGCGTAGTTCATGGCGCCGGCACCGTAGACCGTGGCGCTGGCCTTGAAGTTGTCGTTCGCGCCGTTCGCCCAGGCGAGAGCCAGGCTGGCCAGCACCAGAATCGCGATCAGCATGCAGTGCCCCCGGTTGCTGGACTACGTGCCAAAGGCGCCGGGGTTACGCGGCGCGCGCCGCGGTCTGCCTCGCGCGGCCCCGAGTGCCCCGTGGGGAGCGGCCGCCGCTGTGGGTCTCTTGCCCCCGAGTTGCGCGCTCAAGGGGACTGCTGCGGTGGCCGAAACACCCCTGAGTTCTTTCGGCGGATCGAGGGCTTGCGCCCGGGGATTGCAATGAAGAGGGGAAGCGGACCGGGGTGGAGAGGGCTTGCGCTGATCGCTGTGTTTGTTGCCGCGGCGGCGGATGCGCAGGGCGCAGCGCTGTGGCCCAGTGAGCCGTGGGTGGCGCTGACGGTCGGTGGGGCCGATTACTGGGACGTCCTCGGTGACGAGAATCCGGATGCGACCGACCTGGTCGGCGGGATCGACGATGGCATTTCCTATAGCGCTGGTGCCTGGCACGAGTCGACGACCAACGATCAGCTGTCGCTGCGCATGCGCCTCGATGCCGATGGATCGACCAGC
>JAFDDG010000086.1 GCA_019310965.1 Deltaproteobacteria bacterium | reverse complement strand
GCCCGCTGCGTGAAGGCCCACGATGTGAATTGGGTCCCTTGATCGCTGTGGATCACCGTCTTGTCGTCCGGTGGTCGTCGCTGCTCGATCGCCATCCCGAGTGCATTCGTCACCAGAGCCGCTGTGGGCTGCGCGTCGATCGACCAACCGACGACGCGGCGGCTGAACGCATCGAGAACCACGGCGCAGTACACCTTGCCCTCTCGAGTCGGGTGCTCGGTGATGTCGGTGACCCACAACTGATCTCGTCCCTTGCGTTCGAACTGACGTTGGACTCGGTCTTCCGCAGTCGCGATGTTCGGGACTCGGCGATATCTCGGTCGCCCCGAGAGCCCGCGCAGGCATGCTCGACGCATGAGCCTCTCGACCGCCTCCTTCCCCACGGAGACGCCACGGCCCAAGGTCAACTCGGCATGGACCCGCCGCACGCCGTACGTGCCACGCGACGCGGCATGGACCTGAGAGATGATGTCGGTCAGCCATGCGTGCCGGATCGCCCTCTGCGAGGGCGGACGATCGCGCCAGGTGTAGTAGCCGGACGAGGAGACACCCAGCACACGACACGCGATTTCAACGGGAAGTCCCTCGGCGGCCATCACTTCGATCGCCGCGTACGTCCTTTTGGGTCGCTCTTCTCCTTCAACAGCTCCGTCGCTCGACGATGGACTGCAAGCTCAGTCTCGAGCTCCCGGATCCGTCGCTTGGCCGCTTGAAGCTCCGCATGCTCGGCGGTCGTGACGCCGGCCTCGAGGCCGGCGTCAACGCGCGCCTGGCGGCGCCAGGTGTAGATCGTCTGCTCACTCACCTCGAGCTCAGCAGCCACCTCCGAGACCTTCCGACCCCCTTCGACCAAGGCCACGACTCGCTGCCGGAACTCCGCCGGGTAGCCCCTCCGTGCCATATCGCCCTCCTGTTGCGATCATGACAGCGGAATCCAGTTTTCTGCCTCCGAAGAAGTCAGGACACGCCAGGCCGCCGGCGGGGCCTTTTTCCTTCACGAACAACAACAGTGTCGAGACCGCCGGAGTCGAGCTCGCGGTGCGTTGGAAGCCCTTCGATTACTGGCAGCTGCACGCCAGCTACAGCTATCTCCACGTCAGCTCTCCCGAAGTGGGAGTCAATCCGGGTGGCGGCCCCGAGGGGCGCGACCCGGAGCACCAGTTCCAGATCCGTTCCTACCTGGACGTCACGGAGGATCTCGAGCTCAACGCGGCGCTCTACTTCGTGGATGGGACGCAGCGCTTCGACGCGAATAGCTATGCGCGCCTGGACCTGGGCCTTACCTGGCGTCCCTTCGAGCAGGTCGCGTTGAGCGTCTGGGGCCAGAACCTGACCGACAACCACCACCGCGAGAGCGGAGTCGTCACCGCCAACGAGGGCCCCGCCGAGATCCAGCGGGGTGTCTACGGACGCGTCAGCCTGTCGTTCTGACGCGAGATCGTCGCCAAGGCGTGCACCCGGCGCTGGCTCTTCGCATCGTCCGGGGAGGAACCGCCGGGCTCTACTCCCGCTTGCGCCCCGTGGCCCCGAGACCCGCAAGGCCGAGCAACAGCAGTGCCGCCGTGCCCGCCTCGGGCACAACGCTGTAGCCGAAGCCGGCCGTCACCGGCAGGTGATCGGACAGCTCGACGTCGCTGCCGTCGACAAAGTCGAGCAGCACTTCGTAGTCCAGCAGGTTGAGCGCCAGTGTGGCGCCGCTGCGAGCCGCGCGGCGGCGGGCAGCCGCTATCGATGTCGCTGCCGGTGCCCGGCACGCTGCCGGCGTTTCCGAGCTGCACCCAGGCATCGGTGAGACCCTGATCCGAGAGGAAGGTGTCGACCACGTCGTCGACCAGGGTGTACCGCGAGTTGAAGTCTCCCATCACGATGACGGCCTGCGCGCTGGAGTTCGTATTCATCGCGGTCTGCAGCTGGGCGAACTGCGAGGTGCGCGCGTCCTTGTCTTCCTGCAACTGCCCCGCGTCCATGTGCAGGTTGTAGACGTGGAGGTTGACACCGGTGTCCAGCGTGAAATCCGTGAACGTATAGCCCTTGGGCGTGGCGCAATCGCCCTTGTTGGCTCCGCAGAGGGTCCACGCGGTGTGCGTCGGCGCCGTGGAGCTGAAGTCGGAGAGGTGCGCCAGCCCGTCGCCCGTCGCAAACGTGCCGTCGGTCGTCCGCGCGCTCTCGTTCGAGTAGGCGGTGGCTGCGGTGATGGAGTCGTGGTACGGCTGATAGAAGTCCTCCTGCAGGTGGACGATCTGGTCGCCCACGGCCTGGCGGCGGGTCTCGAGCTTCGGGCCGATCTGCCCGATCTCCGTCGTTCGGTCCGGTTCGATGGCCGGAGGGAGTCCCTTGATGTTGTAGGTAAATACCTCGAAGGTGCTCGTCGCGGCTGCCGCGCCTGCGACGCCGAGCCCAGCCACGAGACCCAGCAGAGCACTCACCCACTTCTTGCCACGCATAGCCGCACTCCTTGCCCGGCAGCTCTGGTAGTGCGCTGCCACGTTGGAGTAGTGGTGACGAGGGTGGGAAAATCGCAACGGAAGGAAGATTTTCCCGGGGGGACGCGATCATCCGAGCGATCGCGTGAGCTCAGGGCCGGCAGCGGACCAGATAGCTGGACTCCATCACGAAGACCTCTTGCCCCGCTCGGTTCGTGAGCGTCGTCCGAGACTGGACGACGCCCAGCCCGGGTCGCGAGCGCGAGAGACGCTTCTCGATGCACTCGTCGAGCTGGCGCAGCTCGTCGCCCGGCCTCACCGCTGTCGGAAAGCGCAGGCTGAGCCCGAGCATGGCGGCGACTGCCATGCGATCCGGGTTCTTCGAAAAGATCAACGACGAGATGGCGTAGGTATGGCAGGACGAGGCGGTGAGTCCACCGAAGACCGACTGGGTCGCCTGCTCCTCGTCCAGGTGGAAGGGCTGGGGATCCCACTCGCTCGCAAAGCGAACGATCTCCTCCCGAGACACGCAGTGTTCGCCGATCTCGTGGGCGACGCCCACTTCCACGTCTTCGAAGTAGCGCATTCCGTGGACTATAGGCCCAGCCGTCCGCTGGTCCGGTGGTGGCCGACCCTGTGCGCGGTTTCCCGGGAACCCGCCGCTGGGCGCGGTCTCTCGTGAACCCCGCGGCGGGGATCAGCGCTTCGTGGAAGGGCGGCGCACGGCGCCCATGATGCAGAAGAATCCTGCGGCCATCAGCGTCGCGGCACCGGGCTCCGGAATGGCCTGACTGGGAGGCTTGCAACGGGCGAGCTGCACGTCATTGAAATTGAGGTGGTCGGCCGTCCACTGACCGCAGCCTTGCACGTTGTCCATGTTGATCTGGCCGCCGTCCTGGGAAAGGTCCCAGAACTTTGCGCCATTCACGATCACTTTGCTGAAGTCGAAGTTGGAGTCGTTGCCCCCGTCCAGCATGGCAAAGACGATCGCGTCCCCGCCGATGCCGTCCATGCCGTAGGTGATGGACGCATCGGTGAAGAGGAAGTTCTGCTCCTGGTCCTTCAGGATGAAGACGACGGACGAGCCGGCCGCTCCGTTCACCACGAGGCCGGCGTTGTTGATCTTCGCGTCATTGCCATCGGTATCGATCACGATCACGTTCTGGCCGGTGCCGAGGGTGATCGTGGTGTTTTCGTCCACGCCGTCGGAGCCGATCTTCCAGATGCCCGAGCCACTCTTGTTTCCGGCGCCGCTGACAGTCCACGTGTCGGTGGGCGAGAGGCCAGCGATCGTGGCCTTGAACCCGTCGAGCTCCGCCTCGATCTGGCCCATCAGGATGGAGTCGTCGGCGAAGGTTCCACCACCGCTCAGGGACGAGCCGCTCCAGCCCTCTCGGCAGCGGCCCGTCGCGCCGTTCTGGCAACGAACGCCGACGTCCGCATAGATGTCGATGTCCGAGAAGTCGTACGTGCCCTTGCGGTGCGTGATCGCAATGTTGCCGTCGTTGTAGTTCCCCGTCTGGGGAGCCGTGGCGCCAACCGGCAGCGGCCAGGGCGGCGAGTCGTTGACGTCGGGATTGCTGGCGGAGGGAACCGTGTAGATGCGGCCCAGCGAATTGCTGCTGCTGACCTTGGCCCCAATGGCCGTGTCTTGGGTGCCGCGGGCGATGAGAAGGAAATTCTCACTGTAGGCAGCGGCGTGGCTCGCGGGGATGGCGATGGCCACCGCGACGAGAGACAGAAAGAGGCGGCTGAATCGGGCCATGGTGCAAGACTCCAATGACGGCTGCCCGCGCCGAGATATCGGCTGCGGGCGCTAGAGCTCTGTGTGGTGAAACTGCAACGTTATTGTGCCCCGGAAATGGGGTGACTTCCACCCTATTACCGCTCGAGCCATTATTTTTTCGTCCCGGAAATGGGACCCAGCTCATCCCGCCTGGAAATCCGGGAGGTCGCGGGCCGCTCTTCTCCCCAGCCAGGCGAATCGAGCTCGGCGCGGAAGCCACTCGTGCGGGCTGCCATCAGCCTGGATCCACGCCTTCCCCGGAGCGGATCGAGGCCACCAGCTCCCGGGTGTGGCGATCGGTCCGCAGGCGCGAGTCGAGGGTCCGGGCGCAGGAACGAGCACGGCGGTAGCTCTGACCGAAGCGGCAGAACTCGGCGGGGTAATGGCACGCGTCGGCCTCGTTCTCGAAGACCGCCAGGTTGGTCATCGATGCGGGGACCGGCTGGGTGCGCCGGATCATGGCCAGGTGGTGGAGCGCGTCCAGGCGATGGACGTCGCACGCCAGCTCCGCGATCTGGGTGTCGCGCTGGCTCAGGATCTCGTCGAGTACCGGGCGGGCCCACTCCAACTCGTCGGCCGCGATGGCGCTGCCGATCGCCGCGCAGCGGATGGCCAGGCGCCAGCGCTGGCTCAGACAGTGCTCGGTGAGCTCCATCGTCGTCTGGGCGAGCTCGAGGGCATCGCGCGCGCGGCCATCCGATAGCGCCAGGTCCGACTCCGCGCAGCCGAGCAGGCTGGCGGTGTAGAGATCGTCGTCGCTCCGGCGGGCTGCGTGTCTCCACGCCTCCAGGTGATCCTGCGCCGCGCCAACATCCCGGTTGCGCAAGCAGAAGCTGACGAGCCGGTAGTGGTAGGACGAGGCGGAAAACGAGATCGGGTCTCGCGTGGACTCGGCGATGGCGCGCTCGGCGACCGCGACCGCCTCCGCGTAGCGGCCGCGCGCGGCGAGGAGCCGGCCCTCGAGCATGCTGACTCGGGATCTTCCCGCCCGGCTGCGTGACGGCAGTGCCTCCCGCGTCAGCTCGATCGTTCGCTCGATCTGATGCAGCCGGGCCGGACGTTCGATGAGGGCCAGCGCATAGCGGGTCCAGAGGCGAACGCGCGTCGATGCCGACTGGAGGCGCTCGACCTGTGCCAGTGCCGGTGCAACGGTGCTCTCGACCGCCGACACGTTGCCCGCTTCGGCGTGCGCGGAGGCGCACCAGAAACGTGCGAGCGCCTCGCCATCCAGATCCGCAGCGGCCGCTGTCTCGCGAATCACGGTGTCGAGCTCGGCGACGGCGCGGGGGACGTCCATGTGATCGTAGTATCGAATGCCGCGCTCGACGCCGGAGTTGGGAGTGCGGCTCGACGTCCGGGTGCGCCGCGCACGCCGCGCGGGTCGCACGAGCTCTTCGCGTTCTTCCCAGCTGGGGGAGGCGTCGAAGGGGTCCCACATCGCCAGGAATCTGCTGCGATCGGAATCGATGATGCCACCCCACGTTGCCTGGTAGCGGCTCGACTCCTCGTGCAGCTCGCGAATGGCCTTTCCGCGTGCCTCGGCGCGGCCGCCGGGAGGCGCCGTCGACATCGCTTCTTCCACCGAGCCGAGCTCCGGGATGTGGTGGTCGAGGGCGCCCGCGCGATCCAGACAGTGAAACAACCCTCGCTCGCTCAGCTCGCCAAAGAGCGTGTCGATCTCGCAGAGCTCGGCGGCCTTGCGGGAGCCGAACGTCAGGTCTCGCAGCGGCGTGCTCCAGCGGTTCGTTCGCTCGCGGAAGAGTGCGTGCTTGATCGACCAATCGAGGCGGGTGGAGAGCGAGTCGGGGTCCGTGTGCAGCGCGTCGAGCACCTCACGCCAACGTCGACAGACCTCGGCGGCCCACGCAGGCATGAAATCGGCATCGATGTGACGCTCCACCATCTCCAGGTACTCCCTCTGGACCTCGATGGCGGTCATGCGGCGGCCGTCTTTCAAGGGCTGGCGTTTGCGGCAGCTGGGATCCGATGCGAACTCCCGCATGGCTTCCCGAGGCGAGTCGAACGCCAGCCGGTTGCCGGTGGAGACACCCGCGTCGATGAGCCGCACCACCAGTGCGGTGGTTCCGACCTTGAGGTAGTTCGAGAGCTGCGACGAGAGACTCTCGCCACAGGTCAGGTGGAGACGGCTGTATCCGCCGCGGCACAAAGGCTCGTTCTTCGCGTGATAGATGCCCCGTTCGGGCGAGCCTGCCGGTCCGATCGTGTGCGTCACGTGCGGCACGCGCGGTGAGAGCACGAACTCGAGATCCGACTTCAGGCTGTCGAATCCGCCCGCACCCGTGTAGACGAGGCGCGTCACCAGATGCGGAATCAGGTGAGTCGGCATCTTGCCGCCGTTGTTCTCGTAGAGGTAGCTCTCGTGGCAGCCCCATACCGAGTGGCTTCCCGAGTAGTCCACATTGCAGCGAAAGAGCGCCACGCTCGCGCTCGAATATTCCTTCTCCAGCTCGGCGATCAGGTCCGCCAGCAGCCGCTCACCCGCCAGCTGCCAGCGGACCAGCTCCGCCGGGGTCCGGCACTCCGGCGTGCAGAACTCCGGGTGCTCGCCACAGTCGAGATAGAAGCGCGATCCATTCGCCAGGAAGATTCCCGGTGCATCCGGATCGGGCAGAGAGCAGATCCGCTCCCGCGCGAGACGGAAGAGCCGCTGGATCATCCGTCCTCGGGGCAGCGTCGACCGCCCCCGGCTCTTCGCCCACGCCGAGAATGCCAGCTCCGTCTCCAGCCCGAACAGGGGGTCGTGCATGGCTACTGGCCCCCCTGCTGCCGGTTGTGGGACAGGAACTCGTCGCTGTTCCTGGAGAGCGCGCGGCGGATCGCGTCGTCGCCGGCCTCGAGCAGGCGCCGGACCCGCTCTTGCCGGTCCTCCCCGGTGGGGGGTGCAGCGCCGGTGTCTTCGCTGCCGGGGGTGCGCTGCCGTTCATCGGAGTCGTGCTGTCGGTCCTTCATGAGTTGCTCCTCTGTGTTGCGCCCTCGTCGAAGAGGTGCGCGGTGTGTTCACGGGTGAAACCGAGCGGGTCGTCCAGGCGGACCTCGACGTGGCGCCGGAAGCCACGCTCGTCGACGGACAGCCGGATGTGGTCCCAGTCGACCTTCTCGATCGATTCGGCGGGGACGTGGCGCAGGAGCCTGGCGCGCGTCCAGGCGCGCGTGTCCTCGGGCGGCTCGTGTTCGAAGCGGGTCACGGCCTCCTCGCTGACCCAGTCCTCCACGAGCCCGGCCCGCGCGTAGCTCCAATAGAGGCCCTCTGCCGGGTCGAGGCTCGAGTAGATCTGGTTCAGGTACTCGAGCTGCGGCGCTTTCCAGCTGAGATCCGCGTCCGCTTCGAGCGCACGCTCGAGAATCTGCTGCTTGAGCACCCAGTCGAGGCGGCCGACGAGTGCGTCGAAGTCGCGTGCCGCGAGCTTGTCGAGCGTGTCCTCCCAGAGGGCGAGGATCTCGTCCGCACGCGGAACGCCGGGCAGGCCGCGTGTCGCATGGTGCTTCTGTGCGGTCTCGAGAATGCGGCGCTGGACGCCGAGGGCCGTGGCTTCCCCGCCGTCGACCAGGCGTACCTTGGCCTGGAGCGTCGGATCGTGGCTCCAGGTGACCGAGGCGGCGACCGGCACGTCGATGCCGAGCGTGCCGTCGATGGCCTGCGCTTCGAGCAGCGCCAGCACGATCTGCATCGCACCCACCTTGAGCACGCTGGCGCCCGAGCACAGCGTGTTGTCGAAGAAGATCACGTGCAGGCGCGCGAGACCGTCGGCCTTGCCGCAGAGGTTCTCGTCGCGGCTGTTTACGATCGGTCGGCGGTAGGTGGTCTGGGTACCGGTGGTCGTTTCGATGAAGTCCGCACGCTGCGAGATCTGATAGGCGACGTCCGGCCGATCGTTCTCGCTCCCGACCTTGCCCTGGCCGCTGTAGATCATGCTCGAGAGCTGGTGCGCGGCCAGGAACTGCAGGTAGTGCGGTCGGCGCTCGAGGATGTCGTCCCAGGCATCGCGACTCACCAGGAAGTTGAGATGGCTGCCGTAGGAGTTGGAGCGGCCGTCGGAGTTGTTGACCAGAACCTGGAGGCTCTGGCCCTCGGGCAGGTGTTCATTGGCGGCCACCTGGGCACGGCGCGCGATGCGGAGCATGGCCATGCTCGCGGCCGCGTGGTCGAACGCGCTGCGGACCTCCGGAATGCAGAGCTCCAGGTGATCCAGATCGATGTAGGCGCAGCCTCCGTTCGTGGCGAGGAACTTGCGGCCTTGATCCTGCGACCAGCCGTAGGCCGAGCCGGCGCCCCAGACATAGGAGCCCGCCGTGTAGGTTCGGCCGCCGCCCGACGCGGGCACTCCCTCGATCTCGGCCAGCAGAGCCTCCGATGCGTCGTGGCCTGTGCCGCCGGCGCGCTCGAGGCCCTGGATGAAGTTGGCCAGCTCGAAATCGGCGCCGACCAGCTTCGGAACATTTCGAGAGTCGATGCGGTCAGGATGCATGGAGGTACCTGTGCCCCTGCGGCGGGCGAGGGCGGATGGGCTCGACGCGGACCACGTCGACGTCGTCGGGAAGATCGTCGAGGTACGCGCGGGCGTTGTGAACACTCAGGAGGCTCGAGAGGCGCACCAGCGCGTCCTCCACGGCGGACGCCACGTCGAACGCGGTCACACCGCCCGCGTCCCCCTTGAGGTGGCGGCGGAAGGCGCGCTCGCGGGTGGCGAGCGCGATCTGCTCGATCAGGCGACCGCTGGCGAGCTCGCGGGCGTGCACCGTGCGACACGTGCCGTCGCGCAGCTGGAGCTCGCTGACCTCGTTGGCGGCGTTGGGTGCGTAGAGGCGCGAGACGGCGGTATCGAGCACTTCGCGGCGCACCTCCTCTGCGCTGTGCTCCTCGCTGCTGAAGGGCACCGATTTCGAGAGGTGCACGGCGAAGATCTCGCGCGCCGCGCGCATGTCCGGGCGCGGGACGGCGATCTCCACGTCCGAGAGGCGCGAAAGGAGCGCCGGATCCAGCAGGTCGCGGCGATTGGTGGCCGCCACGATCGCCACCTGGCCCCGGTCCTTGAAGCCGTCGATCTCGGCGAGCAGCGCGGCGAGAAAGCGATCGGCGTGACGGGAGCCCGGGCCGCCTCGAGCGCGACCGATCGCTTCGATCTCGTCCAGGAAGAGCACGGCGAGGTCGCCGCCGGCCTCTTCGCGCAGCCTGCCGAAGCACGCCCGGATGTTCGCCTCGGTCTCGCCGACATACGGTGATTCGAATTCGCCCGGGTGCACCACGGCGAAGCGGCAGCGCCGGCCCGTGATGCGCTGAAGCTCGGCGGCAGCCGTGCGGGCCGCGAGCGTCTTGCCGCAGCCCGGCGGTCCATAGAGCAGCACCGCCCGCCGGCCGTTCAGGCCGTAGCTGCGGGCGAGCTCGGGCTCCACCAGGCTGGCGCTGAGTACGGCGACGAGCTCGTCGAGGCAGACGCGCGAGCCGCCGATGCCCTCGAGCGCGAAGTCGCCCGCATCTTCCAGCAGGTACTGGGCGCCCTCCGCGGCTTCCAGCATCTCGAGGGCGATGTGCGAGGCGCGGTCGAAGAGCACGTGGTGCCCCGCCCGGAGTGCATCGGTGTCGAGGCGCGTCGCGTGTTCCAACACCAGCTCCTCGTTGCGCGACTGCACGACGAGGCGGCCATCGGGTGTGAGGCGTTCGAAGGCGGCCGAGTCCATCGGCAGCGAGATGGAGTCGTCGGCCAGCGCCATGATCGTGTTGTGGTCGTTGCTGAGGTAGACCCGCTGCCCGGGCACGAGCGCGGCCACGTCCACGTCTCGGTGGCTCTGCGTCAGCCGCGGCGCGTTGCCGGTCCAGACGAGCGCTCGCGGACCCATCGGGGTCATCACGACGCGCTGCAAGAGCGCCGGGTACCACGGCGGCGCCATCATCTCGTCCAGCAAACCGCGCAGCTCCTCCTGGGTCGAGTGCGCGTGTTCGAGCGCGCGGCGCAGCCGCAGGGTTTCTTCCATCAGCTCGACGGGCGTCTCCGTGCTCTCCGGGTTCGTTCGGTTGCGCTGGGTGCGGGGCATGGGCGTTCCTTCCTAGGTGTCTGGGGCCAGGTGCAGTTCAGTGCCGCCGCTGGACGGCGTGAAATCCGCGCGGGACGACCGTCCCCTCGCGCCAGCCGAAGAGCGCCGGGGTGGGGCCCGCTTCGGGCAGATCGCTGATCAGCAGGGCGATCTGGTGCGCGCGGCCGAAGCAGGTGCGGTGCAGGTGAATGTCGTCGGGGCTGAAGAACGAGCGGGCCAGGGCGCAGTCGCGCTGGCGCTCCGGCGGACAGTTCCGACACCACTTCGGGTGAGAGTGGAACCAGCCGCAGATGCTCTCGTCTCCGCCTCCGCGCAGCTCGATCGCCGCGTTTGCCGCGGCCCAGGTCTCCGGGGTGAAGCCGAAGGATGCGCCGCTGGCCTCGGCGTGCTGCGCCGGAATTTGGGCCGTCACCTCGATGAAGACCTCCGGCTTGTCGGCGTCGCGGTGCAGGCGACCCACGAGCACTCCGCCGGTCTCGAGCGCACCTGCCTCCGCCGCGAGCGTGCACGCCTGGTCCAACACCTCCTGCGGAATGAAGACGGGTGCGTCGTCGGCATGCTGCACGCCGAAGGCCTCCGAACGCGCCAGGAAGCTCTCGAGATCGCTCGGTGTCAGACGGATCGGCTCGGCGATGCCCTCGATCTGGATCTCGGGCGCATCGCCGGGACGGAGCCGCTCCGCGGCCAGCGGGTACGCGCACAGCCGGTAGTGAAACCGCTCACCCGGCTGAAGCTCTTTGCGCTCCACCCACACGGTGGCGTGCTCGTTGGCGAGGTCGCGGAAGTAGGTCTTGGAGATCAGGCTCGAGACTTGGCCTTCGTCGGATGCAACCACGCGGATTGCGTCGCAGTAGGGGCTTCCGTGCTCAGGGCTCCAGACCGGCTCGATCGCCCCGGCAGCCGGAATGGTGACGGGCTCGAGCAGCCCGCGGCGCACGCCCTCGAGCCAGGCCCACTCACGAGCCGGCTGGAAGTCCGGCTCCACGGGCACGGGGCCAAGGCGGCGGCCCTCGAGCGTGTAGTACTCGATCACGAAGTGGTGCGAGCCTCCCGCGCTGCGAACGGGCGCATTGGCGGCGGCTTCCGTGGATGTGGGACTCATCGCTTCCCCTGGTGTGGCGGAGCCCGCCTCCCGCCGGCCTTCGGCGGGAGACGGGCCCGATCGATGGGCTAACCGGCGTGGATGCGCGGGGTGAGGACCAGCTCGTCGTCGTGCTCGACGACGTCGCCGATCAGCTCCGAATCGAGGAGCTGGCGCCCCGTTCGCTCGTTGCGCGCCCGGAACTCGAGCGCCTGGCCCCGGCGATCCTTCGTGCCGAGGCTCATGCGGCCGAGCAACCCGCGCACGACCTCTCCAACGCTCGACTGCCGTGAGATGGAGCTCACGCGGAACTTCTTCTGCCCGGTGAGGTCCCGTGCCCGGATATCGAGCGTTGCGGCTGCTGCTTGTGTCATCGTCTCTTCTCCTTTCTTGCCCTTGGTTGCACCGTCGAGCCCGGAGGCTCGCGGAGTCATTTCGATCGTTCGCCTGCTTCCCGGCTGCGCGCGAGAAACGCGCGGGCCAGGCGTTCGTCGCCGGCCAGGCAACGCGCCTCGAGCGCGCAGTGGCGCGCAGCCACCGCGGCCGAGGCGATCGCCTCACCCAGCTGTGAGGAGCTGGCATTGCCGGGGAGCCAGGCTTCGAGCCAGGCGCGCGCGTCCCCGGATGCGCCGAGGTCGTTCCTGAAGACGCCGCGGACCATGCGGTGCGCGGCGTTGATCCCCAGCAGCAGCGCCGCCAGCGCTTCGCGGCAGGCGCGCGGGCTCCGGGGAGCCTCGGTCAGCTCTGCCTGGAGAAAGATCCCGGCCTCGCGGGCTTCGACGTGTGCCGGGAGGCAGAGGCCGGGAACGGCGAGATCGATGGCGACGCCCCCCTCCGCGCGCTCGTCGAAGGGCCAACCGGTTTCCGCGCACAGGCTGGCCATGTCGGGCAGCTCGCCTTCAGACTCCGGCGGCGGCGAAACGCCGACGTGCGGCGAGTCGATGCCGAGCTGCCTGGCAGCGGCCGCAAAGCCGGCCTCGACCGCACCGAAGCCGCTCTGCGCGTCCTCGTCGCTCGCCGCGTCCTCGGGGAGGGGAAGCTCGGCGCGCAGGTGAAGGGCCGATCCCCCCACCGGGCGCGAAAACTTCACCCCGCCCTCGAGCTGTGCGCTCCACGCCAACAGTGTGGCATCGAGGCCGTCGCCTGCGGTCGGCGGCGCCGGTGTCGGCGTGAGCGGTGCATCGAAAAGCATCCAGGTCGCGTCGCGTCGCTGGCCGGGGAGCGTCACGAGGTCACCTCCTCGAAGCTCAGCGTGGGCTCGAGTGCTCGGCGCTTGAGCGGGCGGGTGTCGATGGGAAAGCGCTGGCGGTTGCGCCTGGCCCAGGCACAGGCCTCGTGATTTAGCGAATCGTCCTCTCTCATCGTGACGTTCTCGAAGCTGATCACTTCGAAGCAGCGGTGGATCAGCTCCGTCAGCGAGGTCCCGGGCACGATCTTCCCGATGCAGAGAAAGGGCGGCGCGATGTTCGGGTGAAACACGAGATCCGGGCCGAGCCAGGTCAGAATTTCGGCCGGATTGACGGTGCGCAGGAAGTCGTCGGGGAAGCGGATGCCCACCGCGAAGTGGTCGTGCTCGATCACATTGCCGCTGGGCGACCGCACCAGGCCCTTGCAGCGGAAGACGACGACGAAACGCTGCGCGTCGAGGGGCTCGACCTCGAGGAGATCACTCTCGGCGGCGAGCCGCAGCCCGGCATCGAGCTGGGCATCCAGGAAGAGGTTCAGGATCGGGTCCACGGGGGTCCTCCAGCCTCAGTCTCAGTCCGCACGGGCCGCCGCTGCAGCGGGGTGCTCAGGGGTTGCGCAGGGGAAGACCTGCTCGAGGTTCGCGTAATCTTCCGGGCTCATGGCGCACTCGAAGCAGGGGCCGTCGTCGCTCGGCAGGATCACGCTGGTGCGAACGAGCAGGCTCTCGCCGCCTTCGACCGCCGCGTCCACGAAGGGGCTCCCGACCCGCCACGCGCGGGCGGCCAGGCGCAGGCGCGCGGCGCGCGAGTCGAGGCAGCTCACCGTGATGGCGCCGCGCAGCCTGCCGAGGGGGAGATCCTCGGCGCGGCCCGGGAAGGCGCGTACGTCGAGCCCGGGATGCAGGCCGCGCAGTCGCATGGCCTGGGCCTCGGCCTTGTTGTGCCCGACGGCCCAGGGCGCAAAATCCTGCCCGAACTGGTTGCCTTCCTCGTAACGATCGAAGTCGCAGAGGGTGACGCGCCCGAGCCCCGGGATGCGCGCCAGCGCCGGCACGCCGAAGCTCCCGATGTTTCCGAGCCCGGCGAGCACTATGTCGCGGCCCGGCTCGCTCTGCGGACCCGGCTGCGCTGGACGCGGGCCGAGGAGCTCGAAGTAGCGCGGGAGCGAGCCCGGCGCCTCGACCGCAAATATTTCGCCCGCGCGAAGCCCGCGTTCGGAGAGCGGGCGCTCCAGCAGCGGCGCAGGAAGCGCCTGCTGCGAGAGCTCTGTCTGCAGGTCGAAGCCGCGAGGCGGTCGTGCTGCCTGGCACCGCGGGCAGGGCAGGGAGGCCCTTCCGAGCCCTTCCCGCAGGCGCCAGACCGCCTCTACCAGGTCGCAGTCCGGGCAGACCCGCTGCGAGAGGAACGCCGAGTCCGGGACCGCGAGGCGACTGTCGGCCGCGGAGCCGCCGGCCAGCTCCAGCGCCGCGCCAAGCGGAAGATCGGGCGTCGACGTGATCTCCCAGCTCGGCTCATGAGCGAAGCGGCAGTGCGGATTCCGCACCAGCTGGCTTACGAGATGTGCATGGTGGCGAGCGTCATTGAGCACCTCGCGGGCGGCCGCGACGTTCTCCATCTCGCCCGTGACGAGCTTCTGGATCTCGATGGCTTGGAATGTGGCGGCCAGCTGGCCGGCGTGCGGATTGCCGAGGGTCGCCATCACAGCTCCTCCGGCGTCCAGCGAAGCCCCGCATCCAGCTCCGTCGGCTGCTCGCAGAGGACGCAGCACGAGCTGTAGGTCCAGCAGGGGCGCTCGGGCATCTGGTGGTGGCGGATGCTGCAACGGGGGCAGGCCACGCACGCCTGCCCCGCGGAGATTGCCTGGGCGCAGCGCGGGCAGCTCGGCTCGTCGTCGCCCGCGTAGAGCTCCACGCTGGCCAGCCGCTCGGTCGAGAAGTAGAGCGGGGGCGCGGCGTCCAGCCGAATCTCGTCCCGGTGGCGCAGCATCGCGGCACCGAGCGCCCGCGGCTCGCCGTTGACCTGGAGGCGGGAGCCGGCGCCGGCCAGCAGCAGCCAGCTCGGCTCGGACGAAGCTGCCTCGGTTCCGCCGCTGGTCGCGCGCAGCAGCAGGGCGCCGCGCCGGGCGGGTCGGCCGCCGCGATCGGGCACGATGCTGAGGTGCGCCGCGTTCGCGCCGGTGCCTCGCGCGCACGAAACGCGATAGCGCTCGTCGACGAGCGGCTGGGCCGCGAAGACTCCCCCGGCTTCTTGCAGGAAGATCCGAACCATGGCTAGTCTCCAAAAGTTGCGCGGTCGGGCTTCGAAGCTCCGGGTTCCCGGGCTGCCAGACGCGCCTCCCGTCACACCACAATCTCGCAGTACAGGGCTGTTGTGCACCAGGCGCGCCCCGGCGTCAACAGCCCTCCCCAACACGCAAAAGCAGTCGTAACTCATTGTCGACATTGTGTTTTAAGATACAAATCCGAGGTACAGTACGGACTGTTACGCTGAACTGTGGAGTACTCCACAGTTCGGAGCGATGGCGCCCACTCCCCCGCACGGTCGGCTACTGTGCGGAGAGCGGCTCAGTCGGGCGGGCACCAGCGCTGCGTCCGAAGGCGCCGGATCTGGCACATCCAATTCCGCTGGTACGAGGCGGGGAGGTCTTCGAGATGAGCGCTACGACTAACATCAGCAACGAGAAGCTCATGGACATCTGCGTGAAGTTCATGGAGTGCGGCAATGCTGCAGAGGTGCGCAAGTACGTAAATGCACTCTGGGCCAGTCAGGGGAGCGACTTTTCGATTACGCGCGAACAGTTCTATCCCAACTTCGCGCTGGCGTGGCAGCGCGGGCTCGTGACGCTCACGCCGGAGCAGCACTACTTCCTCGGGCAGGAGATCGCCAAGGCGTACGAGTTCGAGGCCAGCGACATCAAGGTGATCGAGTGTCGCCGCGATCTCTCTGCCGTGGCGGAGGCGACGGCGCGGATCGTCGTGAAGCAGATCGGGATCGTGAGCAAAATGAAGGGCCCGGGGAAGCGCGTGCACCTGGGATTCGGGGCGGGCCGGACCAGTGCTCTCGTGGCCCAGCATCTCGCCAACGCACTGCGGGTGGCGGAAGACATCCCGCCGCTCACCCTGCATGCCATCAGCTCGGGCTTCGACGTGGAGGAGCCCGACAAGTCCCCGGCCTCCTACTTCAGCTTCTTCCGCTCCGTGGGCAAGGACATCAAGTTCATCGGACTCTTCGCGCCGGCGTCCCTGAAAGCCAGCGACTACGAGAACGTGAAGACCTGGCCGGGGGTGAAGGAGGCCTTCCAGCACCGCGACGACATCGACATCGTCATTACCTCCTTCGCCAGTGCGAAAGACAAGCACGGCGATCTGAACCGCTTCCACGATGTCGTCCGCGGCAGCGCCGCCAACAGCAAGACCCGCGTCGGAGATGTCCAGTACCGGCCGTACAATGGGAAGGGCCCCGTCCACAACCCGAAAGGCATGCGTGCCGTCACTCTCTTCGAGCTGGAAGACCTCGTCGAGCTGGTCCGCCACAACGACAAGAAGGTCATCCTCGTCGCCGGCCCGTGCGGCTTCTGCGGTGAGGTCCGCACCGATGCCCTGCGGCCCCTGATGACGAACCCGAAGCTGAAGGTCTGGTCACAGCTGGTGCTGGATCTGGATACGGCGGAGCAGCTGCGCGATTCCGCGGGTGTGCGCTGAGACCGCCGCCGCGCGCCGGGGGAGGCCCTTGCCGACTACCTTTTCGCCAACCCCTTTCCTTCACGGAGTGGGGCCGGACGAAGTTCCGGCGCGGCGCGCTCGCGGGCCCGACGTGGAGGATCGATCTCAGTGATCGTCGAGAGGCTCTCGCCAGGGACCGGCCAGGTGTCCCCCATCGATGACGAACTGGGCGCCGGTGATGTAGCTGGCCTCGTCGCTGGCGAGAAACAACGCCAGCGAGGCGACCTCGTGGGGCTCACCCATCCGCCGGATGGGCTGCCTTTCCATCAGGCGATCGAGCCTGGCAACGACCTCGGGGGGAGCTTGCTCGACCATCGGGCTCGAGATCACTCCGGGATGGATCGAATTGACGCGAATGCCGAGCGGCCCCAGCTCGATGGCGGCCGATCGCGTCATGCCGGTCACGGCGAACTTGCTCGCCGAATAGCTCGTCATGCCGAGCGCGCCCGCGATGCCGTCGATCGACGAGATGTTCACGATGGCGCCGCTTCCCGTGGCGACCATGTAGGCCTTCACCGCTCGCATCCCCAGGTAGACCCCGTGGAGGTTCACGTCGATGATTCGCCGGTGCTCGTCGAGATCGAGGGTGTCGAGCAGGCCAACCGCGCCGATGCCGGCGTTGTTGACGAGGATGTGCAGCGCTCCGAAGCGCTCCGCCGCAGCGGCGACGGCGGCATCCCACTGCTCGGCCTCGGCGACATCGAGGTGATGGTAGGCGGCGGCCTCGCCGAGCTCGGCGGCCAACGCCCGGCCCTCGTCGTCGAGGATGTCGGTGACGACGACGCGGGCGCCCTCGGCCACGAAGCGCCGAGCTTCCGCCTCGCCCTGGCCGCGCGCTGCTCCGGTGATCAACGCAATTCTTCCCGAAAGTCTTCCGCTCATCGCTCGCGCTCCACACCCGCTCCTGGCTGGTCAGCAGAGCGAAGATAGCCTGGCCCTGATCCCGTCGATCTTGGCGCGTATCGGAGTCGAGCCTCGGGCTTGAATCTGCTGCGGACTGGTCTTACGGTCACTGGATGGCCACCACACCGCTTTCGGACTCGAGCGCCGGGGCAGTGGAGCAGCGCGCGGGCGCGGTGCTCTTCTCCTGGGCGGTCTTCCCCATCGCGTTTGTCGGCTCCGTGGCGCTATCGATCCGCGTCGTCGACGACGCTGGCCCTCGGGGGCTGGCGCTCGCCGTGGGTATCGCTTTTGGCTACGCGATCGTCGTCGTGGGCGAGCGCCTCTACCCCTTCGTTCGCGATTGGAACCGCAACCACGACGACATCCCCACGGATGCAGCGTGGATGGGCTCGACCCTCGTGATCGGTTCGGCCATTGGCCCGGCCATGACCGCCTTGGGCGCGTGGCTCGGTGCTGGGCTGTCGGCGCAGCTGGGATCGCAGCTTTGGCCGACGGATTGGCACCTCGCTGCGCAGCTCGCACTCGCGCTGGTCGTCGTGGAGTTCTTCCAGTACTGGATGCATCGCTTCGGGCACGAGGTGGAGCTGCTCTGGCGCCTCCACGCTACCCACCACAGCGCGCCCCGTCTGTATTGGTTGAACGCCAGTCGCTTTCACCTGCTCGAGATCGCGTTGCTCAACGCCGGCTTCATCGTTCCGCTCGCCGCACTCGGCGCCGAATGGCCGGTATTCATGCTCTGGATCGTGGCTTCGTCCGTTCACGGGATCTGCCAACACGCCAATATGCAGATCCGTTGCGGGCCGCTCAACTGGATCTTCAGCATGGCGGAGCTGCACCGCTGGCATCACTCGCAGCTCGTCCGCGAGAGCAACACCAATTATGGATTGAACCTGATCGTGTGGGACATCGTCTTCGGAACCCGCTTCCTGCCTGCCGACCGAAAGCCACCCGAGGAGATTGGCATCCCGGACCTCTCCGCATTTCCGATGACATGGTGGGCGCAGCTGTGGGCGCCGCTGCGTTGGGCGCGCATCAAGCGGGAGAGCGCGGCAGACGCGACAGCCTGAAGCGACGCTTCTTGCTCAGCGGAGAGCCGCCGGTTCGAATCGGGAGCCGCGTTCGAGATCGGGGCGGGGATGAGTAGCATGAGTGGGATGAGCGAGGTCTATGCGAGCGTCGATCTGGGCGGCAGCAAGGTGGCCTGCGCTCTGGCCACGGGCGATGGGAACGTCCTGGCCGAGAGGACGATCCCCACTCAGTCACACCAGGGATCGCAGGCGGTATTCGCGCGTATCGCCGCTCTGGTGAGCGAGCTCGCCGCAGAGGCGGGGTGTCAGCCCGCAGCACTGGGCATGGGAGTGCCCGGGTTGGTGGATCTGGAGGCGGGCGTGGTCGAGTTCCTGCCGAACCTGCCGACCCAGTGGCGAGACGTGCCCGCCCGCGACATGCTCTCGTCGCAGGTCGGTTGCCCGGTCCATCTGCTCAACGACGTGCGCATGGCGACGTTAGGCGAGCTGGTTTTTGGCCATGGTTCGCGGGGCGCGTGCACCATGGTGTTCTTCGCGCTGGGTACGGGGATCGGCGGCGGCGTCGTGGTGGACGGGAAGCTGCGCTTGGGCCCCCTGGGCGCCGCTGGCGAGCTGGGCCACCAGACGATCCTGCCCGACGGCCCGCGCTGTGGCTGCGGCAACAGGGGCTGCCTGGAGACGTTGGCTGCCGGACCGGCCATCACGGCCCAGGGGGTCTGGCTGCTGCACAGCGGCCGGGCTCCCAGGCTGCACGAGCTGGTGGGAGGTGACGCGGCGGCGGTCACGCCCAAGGAGATGGCGCAGGCTGCGGAGGCGGGCGACGAAGCCGTGCGCGAGGCACTGGTGCGCGCTGCGGAGTATCTGGGGATCGGCGTCGCCAATGTGGTCACCGCCCTGCACCCCGAGCTGGTCGTCCTCGGGGGTGGCGTTGCCGAGATGGGTCCGCTGCTGTTGGATGTCGTCCGGGAGAGCGTGCGCCGGCGCGTGCGGATGTTCCCCACCGAAGACGTGCGCATCGAGCGGTCGTTGCTGGGCGACAAGGCGGGCCTGCTGGGCGGCATTGTCCTGGCGATGAAGGGCGGATCAATCGGGGGGAGGAAGCCCCGATGAAGCCGGCCCTATGGGCGAATGCGCCATTCGGCCCCGACGGTCAGGGCGGCCGGAACCCATGAACCGTTTCGCGTACAATCGCTGAAGAGGAGGGATGGGAATGGAAGGAACTGAAGAGGAGAAGGATGAGCGGAAGTCGATGCTGGCGAGGCTCGAGGAGTACGCCGTCGAAGTGCTCTGGTCCTTCATCGAACGAGATGCCAGCGACTGGAAGTTCTGGGTGAAGATCACAGTGGCCATGTTTCTGGTGACCACCGGTCCAGCGGTCGCAATCTTCCTCTTCTTTTTCGGCCGTGAGCACGGCTACTTCAATTGACTGGGCGCCGGCGAGCCCCCGGCGGGAGCTCGTCCTAGACGAGCCCCTCGACGCATCCACCATCCGCCGGCTCGATTAGCTGCGGGCCCTCGTTGCGTGCGGCGTTCACCGCCGTCGAGACGGCGTGGGCCGTCAGGGCTTCGGCCGGGCTCGGCTCGTCGACCAGGCGGCAGAGGGCGTCGAGCTCGGTGAGCTCGGGGTCGAGCCAGGCGTCGAAGCTCTCGGGGGGGAGCTCGATGGGCATGCGGTCGTGGATCGGCTTGCAGGGGCCCCGCGACGGGCGCGTCAGGATGGCGAAGCCGACGATCGACGCGCCGCCATCGGGCGGGTGCCAAGTGCTGTAGAGCGCCGCCAGGCCGAGCGGCCGCGCGTCGCGGCGGGCGATCCAGAAGGGGGTCTTGGGGCGGCTGCTCTCCCCGCCGGCCCCAGCAGGGCTCGCCTGCCACTCGTAGAATCCCGATGCGACGACGAGGCAGCGGTGTGCCTCGAGCGGGGTGCGCCAGTAGCGGCGCAGCGACTCGCGGCGCGCGAGGTTGCGCGCCTGGCGCGGGCTCTGGGCGCTGCGCGGGACGAGGCCCCAACGCAGGGCGCGGCCCGTACGGCCGTGCGGGCCGGCGCCGATGGCGAGCGTCTCCGCGCTGGGCGCGATGTTGTAGTGCGGCGCGAACTCGGGCAGCACCTCCACCGCGACGCCGAAGCGCTCGGCGACGGCCTGGGGCGTAGCGTAGAGCCCGAGCCGGCCGCACATGCCTGCGGCCTCTAGCCCCGCACGGCTCGCGCGCGCGTTCGCGACACCGACCCGGCCTCGATCTCGCGCGCCGTCGAGCCCATATGGTTCGTGCCCATGGTGCACCCGATGGCGGCTGTGGTGGATGAGTTCGGACCCGGCATGAATCGCGTGCCCGGGCCCTCGGCCGAGAAGTCGTGCCCTGCGGCGGCCCGGCCCACTCGATTCACGCTCGGGTTCGGTCAATTGTACTCCCGCTGCAGTCCAGGTGGGAAGTCTTGCCTCGAGGTCTCGCCGGCACG
>JAFDDG010000157.1 GCA_019310965.1 Deltaproteobacteria bacterium | reverse complement strand
CATCGGATTCGGGATGCCCTGGTCCTGCGTCGCAGCGTCGAGCAGATCCCAGCCCAGCAGCGCCGCGTTCGTCTCGAAGAGGAACTCGAGTGCCGACGCGTGCAAGCCGGGGCCGCCGGTGACGCCGTGCGCGCCCGGGTGCGCCGCGAAGTACGGCCCGGCGCCGGCTCGAACCAGGACGGCATCCCCGGCGCGCGGCTCGCTGCCCTGTGCCGCGGCGCAATCGACGAGATCCCAACCGTGCACCGGGCTGCCGCGTTCGACATAGTCGGCACCGCGCAGGCGCGGAACGTCGTACAAGACGCCTCGCGCGACAATGCCATTGCGCCAGTGCTCCACCGTCCCGGTTCGGGTCGTCGGGAGATTCGAATGGCCGACCGGAGAGCCGTTGTAGTAGTGGCGACCGTCGCTCGTCGGAATGTGACACAGCGCGTCCAGGTGAGTGTTGGCGTAGCCGTGAACGAACAGACCCAGGTAGTCCATCAACCCGCCGGAGTCACCCACGGCAATCAGGTGGTGCGCGGGAAAGGGGTTGCTCGGGCCCGCGTGCGTGTCGATCGGTCGGCTCAGCGAGACGCTCTTGCCCTCGGCAACCAGCGCCGCAGCAGCGCGCCGCGCCTCCGGCGTGATGTGGTTCAGCGTCCCCAGCTCGTCCCGATCGCCCCAGCGGCCCCAATTCGAGAACCGCTTGCGGTAGTTCGCGTACTCGCCCGCGGTGGGCGGCGTGCGGTCGGCGAGCGACATGCGGGCTCCTGTGACGTGGACCCGAAGACCGTATCAGAATCGCTCGCCCCCCTGCGCGGTCGGCTGCGTCATGGGCTCGTCGGCGTCGCGATGCGGAGCAGCTGCTTGCCGAAATTCTCTCCGGTAAACAGGCGCTTGAACGTCCGCGGAGCGTTCTCGAAGCCCTCCTGCACGTCCACCTTCCAGCGGATCTTCCCCTCTCCGCACCAGGCCGTCAGCTTCGCCGCCGCCTCGTCGAAGCGCGCCAGATAGTCGAGCACGATGAAGCCCTGCATGCGCCCGCGCTGGCGCGTCAAGTTGAGATAGTTGGCGGGCCCCGGCAGCGGCTGCTCCTCGTTGTAGCGGGCGATGCCGCCGCACAACACGATGCGTGCGTTCAGGTTGATGCGGGCCAGCACCTCGTCGAGCACCTCGCCACCGGTGTTGTCGAAGAACACGTCGACACCGTCCGGGCAGAGCTGCGAGAGCCGTTCGCCGATGTTCTCGTGCTTGTAGTCGATGGCCCCGTCGAAGCCGAGCTCTTCGGTGAGCCAAGCGCATTTGCGCTTGCCGCCGGCGAGGCCGATCACGCGCAGGCCTTCGATCTTCCCGATCTGGCCGACCACCGATCCGGTGGCGCCGGCCGCACCGGACACCACCAGAGTCTCGCCCGCCTGCGGCTCGCCCACGTCGAGCAGGCCGAAGTACGCCGTCATGCCCGTGACGCCGAGAATCGACAGCGCGAACTCCGGCGTGGCACCGGCCGGCAGCTTCGTGACGTTGGCGTCGCCGATGCACCACTCCTGCCAGCCGGCGAAGCCCGAGACCAGATCACCGGGCTCGAGCCCAGCGAGATTCGACTCCACCACCTGCCCCGCGGTCACACCGCGCATCACCTCGCCGATTCCGACGGGCGGCAGGTAGCTCGGCCGGTCCTCCATCCAGCCGCGCATGGCGGGCTCGAACGCGAGAAAGAGATTCTTCACCAGCACTTCGCCCGGACCCGGCTTCGGCAGCGGCGTCTCGCGCAGCTCGAAATCGGACTCCTGCACCATGCCGACCGGTCGGCGGCGCAGCAGCCACTGTCGGTTCACTTCGCTCATGACCGTTCTCCTATGCCAGCAATTCGAGAAGCTCGGCCAGATCGGCGACCTGATGGTCCGGCGCCGGGCCTTCGTGTTCGCTCAACTGCACCTCGGGATCGCGCACACGGCGCGTGATCCAGGCCGTGCGCATGCCGAGTGGCGCGGCGCCTGCGACATCGGCGCGCAGGCTGTCGCCCACGTGCAACACCTCGTCGGGCGCCACCTCGAGCTCGTCGAGTACGGCGCGAAAGATTTCGCTGCGCGGCTTGCGCCAACCGACGGTCTCTGAGATGGCGATCGCGTCGAAATGCTGGCGGAAACCCGCGGCGTCGACAATGTCGAGGGCG
>JAFDDG010000085.1 GCA_019310965.1 Deltaproteobacteria bacterium | reverse complement strand
GTGCACGACACCCTGCCAGCGGAAGCGATACGGCTCGCCCTTCACCTTGCGAATCCATCGATGCTCCCACGCGATTGGCATGGTGCGAGCACTCTGCATGATCTCCGCTTTGCGCCGGACGCTCGCGGGCATCTCGACCTCCAGGGAGTCGGCCTCGCCCGGCCCTGCGAAGATCACCTCCGAGCGCATCTTCTCCGGCACGGGGGCTCCGGCAGCTGGAGCCTCGAAGAGCACAGGCGGGACCTCTACTTCCATGAGCGCGAGCCAGGCCTCGAAGACCGCCAAGCCGAACAGGGTGGAGCCGAGAAGCAGCGCAGCCCTCAAGAGGACCTCGGAACCGCGCCCCCTCGACGACGCACCGGAAATTCGGAGCACGGAGCGGACACCAACGACCAGCCCAGCCCCCACCAGACCACCCGCCAGCCAGAACGCGACACCGCGAGTGGTGGCAATTCCAGTGACACCGAGCAGGAGCATTCCGACGGGCGGGAGGAGCTTGCGGAAATCTCTCCCGTTCATGCCGCGCACGGTAACACGGCTCGCAAGCCACGCTGGCGTACCCTGCATCGCACCGCCGAGTCCCATGTGCTCCACGACGGCATCGGGCTGCACGCGTAACGGCCAGACACCCGGAAGGGGCCCTCGAGGAGGCTGACATAACGTCCGGACATTCTCGAGGGAGATGGCGGTGCTCGTTTCGCGCTCGTGAGCATCGCCCGGAGCCTCGGGGTAACATGCTCTTGATGTGGATCCACCGCTCCTGCCCTATCTGCGAAGCCCAGTGCGGGCTGCGCGTGCAGGTCGATCCGGCGGCGCGGCGCGTGCTGCGTATCGAGGGCGACCCGGACGACCCGCGCAGCCGGGGTCACCTCTGCCCCAAGGCCACCGCACTGGCGGGCCTGCACGAGGATCCGGATCGGCTGCGTCGGCCGATCCGGCGAACGGGCACGGATTGGCAGGAGATCGGCTGGGACGAGGCGATCGACTACGCGGCTGAGCGGCTGATCCAGATCCGCGAGGCCCACGGCGCCGACTCGGTGGGCCTCTACATCGGCAACCCGACCGGCTTCGACGTCGGCGCCATGCTCACCAACCGCACGCTGGCCGACGCGTTGGCAACGCCCCGTGCGTTCTCCGGCGCCACCATGGACCACCATCCAAAGATCGTCACAACGCGGGTGCTGTACGGCAAGAACTCGATGCTTTCGATTCCGGATATCGACCGCTGCGACTACTTCCTGTGCCTCGGCGGCAACCCGATCGTCTCCCAAGGCAGCCTGATGTCGGCGCCAGACGTGCGCGGGCGGTTGCGAGCCATCCAGAAACGCGGGGGGAAGCTGCTGATCGTCGATCCGCGCCGCACCGAAACGGCGAAGGCGGCCGATGAGCACCTCTTCATCCGGCCCGGGAGCGATGCGCTGTTCTTGTTCGCACTGGTGCACGTCCTCTTCGACGAAGACCTCGTGCGCCTCGGGCGCTTCGAGAGCTTCACTGACGGCGTTCGCGAGCTCCACAAGCAGGCCCGACCCTTCTCGCCGGAGGCGGTCGCACCCGCCACGGGAATTGCCCCGGACGTCACCCGCCGCATCGCACGGGAGTTCGCCGCAGCCGAACGCGCGTGTTGTTACGGCCGCATCGGCACGTGCACGGTGGAGTTTGGCCTGCTGGCGAGCTGGCTCGTCGAAGTGCTGGGCATCCTCACGGGTCACCTCGATGAGCCCGGCGGCTTGATGTTCCCCCGCCCGGCGACCGGCCAGCACGAACCGGGCCGACCGAGCGCCGAGTTCGAGATCGGTCGCTGGCGCACCGCGGTCCGAGACATCCCGGAGATCGAGAGCCAGCTCCCGAGCGCGGCCCTCGCCGAGGAGATCGACTCGGCCGGCGAGAGGCGCCTGCGCGCACTCGTCACCCTGGCCGGGAACCCGGTGCTCTCGACACCGAACGGCGTCCGCCTGGCGAAGGCGCTCGAGCAGCTCGACTTCATGCTCTCCCTCGACATCTACCTGAACGAGACCACCCGCCACGCCGACCTGATCCTGCCGAACGCCCCTCAGCTCGAGCACGAGAACTTCGACTATCTGACCATGACCACCGCGGTGCGCAATTTCGCGCGCTGGTCACCCTCTGTCTTCGAGGCGGAGGACGGCACGTGGCCGCAATGGAAGGTGCAGCTGGAGCTGGCCGCAAGGCTGATGGGAATGACCGCCGAGGCCCTCGACGAGCAGCTCCTCGAGCACGACCTGGCTCGCTTCGTGGGGAAAGCCGGGCTACCGGCCGAGCACGTTTCCGCCGCCGTCGCCCGGGAGAAGCTCGGCAATGAGCCCGGTCCCATGCGGCGAGTCGACCTGATGCTGCGCGCCGGACCCTACGGCGACGGCTTCGACGACGCTGCGGACGGACTCTCTCTGGCCAAGCTGCGCGCCATCCCCCACGCGGTCGATCTCGGCCCCCTCGAGTCGCGCCTGCCGGACCTCTTGCGTACGCCGGGCCGGCGGATTGCGCTTGCCCACCCCTACTTCCTACAGGACGTACCGCGGCTGCGGGCGAAGCTGGCTGCGGGCGAGGAGCAGGGGCTGCGCCTGATCGGCCGCCGCCAGAACCGCAACATGAACACCTGGCTGCACAACCTGCCGGTGCTCGCAAAGGGCAAGGAGCGCTGCAGCCTGCTGGTCCATCCGAACGATGCTATGCGCCTCGGACTCGTCCCCGGTGGACGCGCCCGCGTCCGCTCGCGTGTGGGCGAAATCGAGGCCCCGATCGAACTCTGCGATGACATGATGCCCGGCGTGGTCAGCCTGCCTCATGGCTTCGGCCACACCGAGACCGGAACGCGCCTCGCTGTCGCGACCCGCCAGCAGCCCGGTGTCAACAGCAACGCCCTCACCGACGAGGAAGCCCTCGACCCCTGGTCGAACACTTGCATCGTCAATGGCATCCCTGTCGAGGTCTTTCGCTGCTGAGCATTCGTCCGCCTGGGAGCGGAAGGCCTTCGTGCGGATTCGGCACGGGACCGGCCGGCCTAATGCTGCTCTCAGACTCGGCGTGCCGCCGCGGCATCGGAGGGACCGCTGCGAGATGATGGAACTCTGCAGCCGCTGGCAGGATCGCGACCAGCCGTTCTACAATCAGAATCTCACAATAGATGGCCGCGACTACCGGATGGCATTCCCGCCGGATGGCCCGATGCTATCAAGAGGGCAAGGTTGATTTTTTCCAGATCAGCGCTGGCCCGCGGCTCCAGTAAATGGACCTGGAGCTCCCTCTTGCCGCGATCCAATCGATGACGCAGATACCCTCCATGCCGTCGATTCTCGCCGCGCGCTGTTCGGTTCTCCGAGCAGCCACCGCCCGCAGCCCTCTCGGGGCGAGGCCATGACTGCGACCTCCTCGCCGGACACTGGCAGACACGTCGCGCTCCTGCTGCCCTCCCATGCGGGGGGTGGAGTCACGCGCGCATTCCTGCAGCTCGCCAATGGGCTCTCGAGCCGGGGCCATCGCGTCGAGTTCGTGCTGTGCCGCGCTATCGGGCCCTATCTCGAAAAGGTGAGCTCCGATATCCCCATCGTCGAATTGACGCCGGAATTCGGGCTGCGAGCGCGCCAGAGGGCCCTGTCGCTCTCCCCGGACGCCTGGCGCGAGATGCTGCGCCCGATCCTGCTGGCGCCGTCGGCGGCACCCGTGCTGCCCTACATCGCGAGCCTTGCACAGTATCTCGATTCCTCGAGGCCAGACGTCGTACTCTCCGGCAAGACCCACACGAACCTGCTCTCGATCTGGGCAAGGCGCATGGCCAGTCAGCACCCCCGCGTGGTTGTCAGCGAACGCACCCATCTCTCCGCGGAGCTCGAAACCTCGAACAAGTGGCGATGGCGCTACCTGGCTCCGCTCATCGGAAAGCTCTACCGGGCAGCGGACGCCATTACCGCGGTCTCCAATGGCGTATCGGACGACCTCGCCGAGACGACCGGACTGCCCCGAGAGTCCATCCAGACGATCTACAACCCCGTGGCCCGGCCCGAAATCTACCAGAGCGCCGAACTCCAGATCGACCATCCGTGGTTTGCGAAAGGGGAGCCTCCGGTCGTGCTCGCGGTCGGTCGGCTCACGGAGCAGAAGCAATATCCCGTCCTGCTCGAGGCCTTCGCGCAGTTGCGGCAGCGGCGCGAGGCGAGGCTCCTGATCCTGGGGGAGGGCAAGGAGCGCAAGCGGCTGACCGCCCGCGTGCACGAGCTGGGTCTGGACGCATCCGTCTCACTGCTCGGCTTCGCCAAGAATCCCTACGCCTATATGGCGCAGGCGGCGGTATTCGTGCTGGCCTCCGCATGGGAGGGCTTGCCCGGAGTGCTGATCGAGGCCCTCGTATGCGGTTGCCCCGTGGTCAGCAGCGACTGTCCGAGCGGGCCCCGAGAGATTCTCGAGGCGGGAAGATACGGCGAGCTCGTTCCCGTCGGAGACGTCGAGGCGCTCTCAGCGGCGATCGAGCGGTCCCTCGTGCAGCCGCCCGATCGACAATTCCTGCGCATGCGCGGCGCCGAATTCTCCCTCGACGCGGCCCTGGACGCATACTCGAAGGTGCTCTTCCCCGGATAGACTCGCGGCGCGGGTTCAGCTGGAGTGACTGGCTCGATGTGTGGAATTACCGGATCTCTTCGCTTTGAAGCAGACCTCTCAGGCGAGGCCCTGACCGGATTCACACTCGCAATGATCGACACCCTGACCCATCGCGGTCCCGACGACCGGGGCGTCTGGGTCGATGCGGCGGCCGGAATTGCTCTCGGTCACCGCAGGCTCTCGATCCTCGATCTCTCCTCCGGCGGCGCCCAGCCAATGACCTCGCAGTGCGGTCGCTACACGATCGTGTACAACGGTGAAATCTACAACTTCATCGAACTGCGCGACGAACTCGAGGCGACCGGATGCAAGTTCCGAGGTCATTCGGATACCGAGGTAGCCCTCGAAGCCCTGGTGAAGTGGGGCGCCCACGGGGCCCTCGAGCGCTTCAACGGCATGTTCGCCTTTGCGCTCTGGGATGCACGAGAGCGCAGCCTCCTGCTGGCCCGGGACCGCGCCGGCAAGAAGCCGCTCTACTATTGCCGAGCCGGCGGCAACTTCATCTTCGGCTCGGAGCTCAAGGCGCTCTGCGCTCACCCGGACTTCCGCCCCGAGATCGATCGCGATGCATTGGGGCTGATGATCCAGCTCGCCTGGATCCCCGGGCCCAGCACCATCTACCGCAACGTCAAGAAGCTCGAACCCGGCACTTTCATGCGCATCGACGCTCGGGGAGAAGAGCGGCACGAGTCGTACTGGTGCGCCCGAGAGGTGGTGGAGCGTTGCGCCGCCGACCCCTTTCGAGGCGATCTGGGCGATGCGGTGACGGAGCTCGAACGCCTGCTCACGGAGGCCGTGCGCGGACGCATGATCTCGGATGTACCCCTCGGCGCGCTGCTCTCGGGAGGTATCGATTCGAGTGCCGTCGTGTCGCTCATGCAGAAGACGAGCAACCGGCCCATCCGCACCTTCGCAATCGGCTTTCGGGAGCCAAGATACGACGAGGCCCACTTCGCCGCGGGCGTGGCGCGCCACCTCGGAACCGAGCACACCGATCTCTACGTCACGCCCGCTGAAGCCCAAGCGATCATCCCGAGACTTCCGGCGCTCTATGACGAACCCTTCGCGGATGTCTCCCAGATCCCGACTTTCCTGGTTTCTCAGCTCGCGCGCCGACACGTCACCGTGGCTCTCACGGGTGACGGCGGCGACGAACTCTTCCTGGGCTACAACCGCTACTTCCGAGCCGCCAAACGCTGGAAGACGTGGCGGCACTGGCCTCGCGGGTTGCGCGTGGCGGCGTCAAAGCTCATCGACTGGAACGGCCGCACCCAGTGGCGTCTAGCCGACAGCGCGCACAAGGCGGGAAAGCGTCCGCCGCTCTCCGCGCGACTAATGCGGCAGACGGAGCGCCTCGACTGCACCAGCTCGACGGACCTGAGCGTCCGCATGCTGAGACGCAACCACGGAGGCGCACTCGTTCTCGGCGCCTCGGAACCCTGGAGCGCGACGACCGACACGACCCACTGGCCCCAAATCGAAGACGCGCGCCAGGCGATGGGGGCGATCGATTTCACGGGCTATCTGCGAGACGACATCCTGGTCAAGGTGGATCGCGCCAGCATGGGGACGAGCCTCGAGGTGCGCTGCCCGATTCTCGATCGCAGAGTGGTGGAGTTCGCCTGGTCGCTCCCCACTGCGCTTCGGGTCGAAGCGGGTACGGGCAAGATCGTACTGCGTCGCATGCTCGATCGTTACGTACCGCGAGAACTGACGGATCGCCCGAGGCAGGGGTTCAGAGTCCCGATTGGAGAATGGTTGGCTGCCGAGCTGCGCGACTGGACGGAGTCGCTCCTCGACGAGCGCAGGCTGAAGGAAGAAGGGTTCTTCGATGCTGCCGCCGTGCGCAGAGCCTGGCAGCAGCACCAGGCCGGCTGGGCGGATCACGGCTCGCTTCTCTGGTCGCTCGTGATGTTTCAGGCCTGGAACGAAGGGAGGGGCCAGGAGCCGCACGCGGGCTAGAAGCAGAGCCCCGGCCCGGTCACCTGCGCTCCCTTGCGAACCCTCCAATCCTTGACGTCGAGGGTCGCGACCTCGTCCCCGCACTCGACCTTCCAGCTGCCAAGTGGCTCGACAAAACGCTCGCGCTTGGTCTCCAGGGTGGAGTACGGCAGCCGGATCTCGTAGTTGCCCCAGTAGGAATCCGCAACCGCTGCGGCGCTGTAGGTGAACTCGCGGCCGCCGGAAGTGCGCAGCCGCAGGCTGAAGCGAATCAGCCTATCCGGCATCGACGCACCCACCACTTGCACGCCGCGCACGCGCTCGTAGACCCGCAGCCCCCCGCCGGATGCGCGATCACCGTGCTCGTAGACCAGCCTCAGGTGCGCGATCGCGAAAAAATTTCCGCCCTGCGGATCCACGACTTCGATTCCGTCGTTTCCGAGCAGCGCGGACACCATGCTGTCAGGCGGTACATCGCCGGACGGAAACCCCTCCAGGTCGGGCAGTATCACGTACTGCGCATTCAGGCTCTCGAGTTGCCGAGCCCCGCGAAATGCCTGTTGCCGGTACAGGTCTTCCAGCGCGCGGCGGCGCCCGGGCGCAAGGACCGGGCTGAAACCGTCGATGAGCGGCGCGCGCCGGCCCTTGTAGAGCAGCCGATGGCCCAGTTCCCACGGCGCCAACACGCCGTAGGGCGGCACCTGGCCGACATCCAGCCACTCGCCGCCGGGACGCCCCTGCTGCGCTAGCCATTCGAAGACGTGATCGGCGACCGCCGGATCCAGACGACCGTTTCCGACCTCGATACCGGGCACGTGCTCCGCTGGTGTGCGCGCAGACAGCAGAGCCGGCAACGCCACCAGCAATACCGCCAGAGCGACCCCGCCCGAGGCCCAGCCGAAGCCACTGCGGCGCACGATCGCACCGATGGCGCAGCCGGTGGCGATCGCCACCGCCACAGCACCGAGCGCGAAACCACCCGGAGCGAGCCAGGCGGCCGCCGCGAGAGCCGCTGCAAATCCGACGAGCGTCAGCAACTCCGCACGCCCCTGGCTCCTCCACTCGAGCGCCAGCGCCAAGACGAGCAGCAGCGGAAGCGCCGGACCGAATCCGGTCAACAGCGCAACCAACTCACCCACGCTCCCGAACCCACCCCCGAGCGCCGGCTCGCGCTGCGCCGCGTGCAGCGACGGATCGCCGAATAGCGCAGCGGGCAACGCCCGAGCGACGTCCCAGAGCCCCGGCGCCAGGGCCAGAGCCAACGCGTCGAACGCGAGGCCGATGCACAGGAACGACGCCACGCGGAGCCCCCAGCCCCGACCCAGCGCACCGCGCCAGGCCAGCGCAAGGCAAGCTGCGACGGCGAACCAGACGGCAAATACCGTCACGTGCAGATGCGAAGGATGGGTGTGCGCGAACGGGTCGACCGTCGACCGCGACAGCGGCCAGGCGAAGAGCGCGACTCCCGCCAACGTCACCAGCTCCGCCAACGCGACCCGGGCAACACTCGTGCGGGCATCGCCCGCAGAAGAGCGTGTGACGGCGTACAGAAAAAGGGCCGTGTGAGCGACCACGATCGGCAGCCAAGCCAGCATCGAAACCCACAGAGCGAACGCCGAGGCAAGACCCACGAGCGTCGGCAGCCCGATATCTCGCGCCACGGCGCGCTCACCACCACGCAACAATGGCAGCGTGCAGGCCAGCACCACGACGCCGAGCAATGCGCCCGCCGCACGGTGGCTCACATAACCCACTTGCGTTGCGACGATGTGCGCCGGCAGGATCGTCAGCAACGAGGCCGCACTGATCGCGGCAGCAACGCCCAGACGCCGCACCAGCAATGCGTAGACCGCCGGCACGCAGAGCGCGCCGCACAGGCTGGGCGCCCAGGCCGCCAGGCGCTGCGCCGTAAAGATGGCTTCCCCTGCTTCGGAAGCCGCAGCCAGCCAGCCAATCAGCGCGTCGAAGCCAGGGGCCCAGGGCGGCACGGCACCCTGCGCGAAACGCAGGTAGGGATCGAAGCCCAGCAGTGCCGGGAAGCGCGCCAGGCCGAACGCGTGGCGGCGCAGGTGATACCAGGCCTCGCCGCCGATCGGCACCACGTCGCCTTCGACGAAGACATCTGCCTGCCCCGCCGCACGCAGCACAAACGCGACACCGGCCAGTAGCAGCGGCGCCAACCAGAGGAAGCGTTTGCCGAGAGCCACCATGTGGGAGGCTGACGGTACCGCAAAAGCTGGTGGCTGGAGCGGCACCACCGTTTCTCGCTCGTGACCGAGCGACCTGCCCCCCTGCCAGCGCAATGCCAAGCGAGCACGACCACGCGCCACTCTCGGGCCGCTACCGGGTGCTGTACCGCAACACCCGGCAGCGGGATGGCGACGCGCCCGCAGACGCGTCGCCGCCGCCGCTCGCTACTGCGAATTGATCTGTCGGAAGATTGGCAGGTTCGCCTCGGTCGCCACGTAGATCACGTTCGGATTTTCGTTCAACGTCTTGATCCACAGGTACTGCAGGTAGCTCCCGGAGAGCGTGGAACGCACGATCTTCTGGGCCTTGGCGGCACCTTCGGCCCGGGCGACCTCGATCTCCGCGTCCTTGCGCGCCTGCTCGAGCTCGAATTCCTTCTGCTGCACGCGCTGCTCGGCGGTGAGCTTCAACTCGATGCTCTCGCGAAAGCGCTGGGGCAGCTGAATGTCCCGCAACAGCACGTCGAGAATGTTGATCCCTTGATCTCCGAGGTTCTCGATCAGGAAGGCTTTGATCTTCGCAGCGATCTCCTTGCGCCCCTGTTCGGCGTAGATGTTCTTCACCGGGTAGCCCGAAACCACGTCGCGTATGGCGTTGCGCAGGTACGGAATGATCAGCACCTCGCGATAGTTGCGCCCGACGGTCTTGCGAATGGCCGGCGCCATGTCCGCTTTCACCCGGAAGAGCAGCGACGTGTCGAGACCCACGATGAGACCTTCCGAAGACGGCACGCTCGCCGTCTCCTTGATCTCCTGCAGCTTGATGTTCCAGGGCGTCACGGTGCGCACCACCGGAATCTGGATGGTGACACCCTGCCCCACCGGCTCGTCGGCGATACTGCCGAAGCTCTTCTTGACCCCCACCTCCCCGTCTTCGATCACCACGCACCCGGGCAATAGCCCGAGCGCCAGCAGCATGACCCACAACGCACTTCGCTTCTTCACTTCGTTCGTCCCTCCCGGCGCACCTCAGCGCGCCCGTCGATATACGGCAACCCAGGGGGTCACGTCCAGGCTCTCTCGCGCCTCGCCTACCCAGGCGAGCGCCCCCTGTCCACGAGCCAGAACGTAATCCTCGCCGCTCTCGTCGGGATGCGCCACCAGCTCGAGGCCGTAGCCCTGGGCCAGCAGGCGCTCCGACTCGTCGAAGATCCAGCGCTCGGTGCGCTCCGAGACCAGCAAGGACGTCGGAACGTGCACCCAGACCACGTAGCGAGGCCTCGCCGCCACCACCTCGGCCATGGCTTCCCGCTGCCGCCCGGCGGCTGCCGGATAGCCCCCCGTCAACGGGTAGAAGAAGATGTAGCGGGTGGCGCTGCGGCGCTCGGCGTAGAAGAAGATCTGCGGCTCCGAGCCCACGACGAAGACGCTCTCGTCCGCCGAGCTGGTGCGGGCAATGTGGCGCGCAATCGCCGCCGCCTCGGCAAAGGGGTTCATACCCCACAGGCGCCGCGCCGCGGCCTCGGGCGTGGCGGCCGTCAGCACCGCTCGATTGGCGAGTGCCGGCAGCGCCACGAGTGCGAGGCCCAGGGCCAACGCCGCGCCCAGGGCGGCTCCACGGGCTCGCTGGTGCAGCGCCTGCACCGCACTCGCCAGCGCGACGCCGGCACACGCGGCCAGGGCGGGCAACGCCTGCACGAAATAGTGCGGACGAAACTGCCAGCCGATCGCGACACCCGCCGACGACGCCAGCAGCCAGCCTCCAAGCAGGCCCCAGCTGCGGCGCCCCGCGAGCCCCGGACACAGCAACGCCCAGCCGGCCAGCAGCCAGGCCAAGGCGAAGCTCGGAGCTTGACTCGCAAGCCCGTGGCGGAGCGCCGCGAGGCCTTCCGCGAAGCTGCGCCGCGACGCGTACTCGAAATTGTGGACCACCACCGCATCGACAAACGCCTCGCCGGCGCCAGCGGCGACGAACGCGCCGATCAGCGGAGCCACGACCAACGTCGCGCCCGCAGCCAGGGCCGCAGCGCGCCGCCAACGCGGACCGTGTCCCGGCAACAACAGCGCCAGCACGCAGACGTAGGCCGCGTTGGTGACGGCCACCTGCTTGAACGCCACCGCCAGTGCCGACAACGCACCCGCCGCCAGCCAGGAGGCGGCGCTCTCTCGCCGTTCACTGCACAGCACACAGGCGAGCGCCGCCACCATCGGCAAGAGCAGGAAGGCCTCGGTGTTGGCGCTGGCCGCCCCCACTCGCGGATCCGCCGAGAGCGCCGCGAACACCAACACGGCGCCGGCGCCGGCCAGCCGCCCGACCAGATTGCGAACCAATAGAAACAACACCGCAGCCGTGGCGAGGCTCCACAGGTGCATCAGCAGGCGCGGGGAGCGTGCGTTGCGGCCAAGCGTCTCGAAGGCGAGCCAGTAGGCGGCGAAGGTTCCGGGCGGCTTCTGATCGAAGGCATCGCGGTAGGGGACATCGCCCTCCTGCATGCGCCACGCGATGTAGGCGTACTCGCCTTCGTCGCGCTCGAGCGGCAACGCGAGCAGGGGTGCGCGCAGTGCGACGAACGCACACGCAGCCAGCGCGAGCCACGCGATCACGACCCGCTTCTCGAAGCCTCGGGACATCCGGTTCAGTCCACCGTGCGTGGTAACGTTCGGAGCATGCAAGGGGGTCGCACGCGGAGTCTAGCCCGCCTCGCGCTCGCGGCCGCCTGCGGCGCGCTGGTGCTGCTCGGCTGCCAAGGCGGTTCGAGCGACGACTCCACGCGACTCGTGCTCCTGCTGAGCGTCGACACGCTGCGCGCCGACCGGCTCGGCGCGCATGGCGGGCCCGCCGGCCTGACACCCGAGCTCGACGCGCTGGCCGCGCGCAGCCTGGTCTTCACCGCGGCCTACGCGCCGGCATCCCACACCCTGCCCTCGGTCGCGGCACTCCTGACCGGCCGCTACCCGCAGGAGCTCGGCGTCACCGGCAACCTGTCGAAGCTGCCGGAAGAAAGCGTCACGCTGGCGCGACGCTTTCGCGAAGCGGGCTGGAACACCGCCGCGGTGGTCAGCAACTGGGTTTTGCGCCGGGCCAGCGGCGCGGCGGCCGGCTTCGATCGCTTCGACGACGCCTTGCCCCAACACGAGGCCGCACGGCCGATGCCGGAGCGCACCGCGCAGGAGACGACGGCCGCGGCCTTGGCGGCACTGAGCCAGTGCCTCCCCACAGCCACGGAGCGTTGCTTTCTCTGGGTGCACTACCAGGATCCTCACGGCCCCTACACCCCACCCCCCGCGCTGCGCGCGCAGCGGCTCGCCATCGAGCGCGAACGGCCCGATGCCGAGCACCGCCTGCCGCTGCTGCCCGGCTCCTTCGGCACCGGTGGCATCCCGGACTATCAGGTAATCGACGGCCACGACGACGTGGCGTTCTACCGCGCCGGTTACGACGCCGAAATCGCCTACCTGGACGACGCGGTGGGCGCGCTGCTGCGAGGGCTCGAGGCACGAGTTCCGCGGGCCGCTGCGGCGGTCGTTTTCACCTCGGATCACGGCGAGTCCCTCGGCGAGCAGGACGTCTGGTTCGGTCACGGGGAGCGCCTGGGTGAGGCCCAGGTGCACGTGCCGCTCTGGTTCACCCTGCCGGGGCTGGCCCCGGGCCGCCGCGACGACGTCGCTTCGCTGCTCGATGTGCGGCCCACCCTGGAAGCCCGCTTCCTCGACGCATCCGATGTGCCGCATACGGGTCGCGCGCTGCTCGCGCCGGGCGCCGGCGAGGCCTCGAGCACGGTATACCTGGCCACTCTCCAGGGCTCACGGCAACCGCGTGTCGGGGTCATCGAGGGCGACTTCAAGTACGTGGCGACGCTGCGCGACGAGCGCAACTGGGACGGCCGCCTCACCCGCCGCGGCGACGACGCGATCGACTTGACGGCGCCGGCACCGCAGATCGCCGCTCGGCTGCGGGCACGACTCGAAGCCTTGATCCGAACCCATGACGCGGCGCCGGGCGTCGAAATCGAACTCGACGCAGACGACCGGGAGCGCATGCGCGCACTGGGCTACCTCGACGACGGGGCGGAGCCGCGCCCGGGCCGGTAGGTTGGCCTGCCACCGGGAGCAACCCACGACCGCCAAGGGGGTCCTCGTCACCAGCGGGAGCCGCGGCATCGACCAGGCGACCTCACTGGCGCGCAAGCGCAAGCTAGTCGCCGAGGGGCCCTGAGCCGCGTCTCGCGCCCCAGAGCGAGAGCCCGCATGCCAACGCGGCATTGACGCTGAGCCCGATGACGCCGACGTGAACGCCGCCCACGCGCTTGGCGCCCAGCGCGACCCCGGCCACCGCGATCGCGGTGCCGGCGACGAGCCCCAGCAGCGTGGGCCGCGCGCGCAGACCGCGCCAGTGCAAGGCCAGCAGAAAGGCTGGCACGCACTGGATCAGCAGCTCCATCTTGAGCTCGATCAGGCCCCACAATGTGATGTCCCGAGCGACCAGGGCGAGCAGCGCCATCGCCACCATCACAACCGCCGCGGTGCGCTTGCCGAGACGGGCGGTCGCCGGCTCGCCGTGGGAGCGCCCGAGCAGGTCGCCGGCGAGCATGGAGCCCAGCGACAGCAGCACCGAATCCGCCGTCGACATGATCGCCGCCAGCGCCCCCAGGAACACCAGCACGGCGAGCCCCATGGCCAGCGGCCCGGCCTCGGCCCACTCGCCGAGGAGCCGCGGCATCACCGTATCGGCCTCGACCACACCCAGACCCGCGAAGCGCGGAATCGCCGCCAGACCGATCCAGGTGACGACCAGCGTGGTGGTCAGCGGCATGAAGGTCATCCACGCCATCGAGCGGCGCAGGCTGCGGGCATCCCGTGCGGCATAGACGCGCTGGATTGCCTGGGGGTAGACGACACTCGCGAGGCCCATCAAGACCACCGTGCTGGCCCAGTTCGCGCGCTCGATCGCATCTGGCACCGCAGCCGCAGCGGGCCGCAGCTGCGCGATAGCGGCGCTGATGCCGGCGATGCCACCCATTTCGGTCAGCAGCCAGACGAGCAGCGCGAGCAAGCCCGCCATCATCAGCAGCGCCTGCGCCGCATCGGTCCAGGCCACCGCGCGCATCCCGCCCAGGGTCTCGTAGGCGAGCACCGTCGCGGCCAGGAGCACGACGCCCCATTCGTAGGAGACGAGCCCCTCGGTCACCTGCTCCGCCATCAGCCCCAGCGCCTTGAGCTGCGCGAACAAGAAGTTCGCCAGCGCGGCAATCATCAAGAGCGACACCGCCAGCAGCAGAGCGCGCCCGGCCGACTCGCCGCCGAAGCGGTGACGCACCCAGTCGCCCGGAGTGACGAAGCCCTCGCGCAGGGCCACCGGCCGCAGGCGCGGCACCAGTGCGTGGAAGGCCACGACGATCGACATCATGAAGCCGGTCGCCATGATCCACGAGAAGCCGCGGCGATAGGCCTCCGCTGGATAGCCGAGCAGTGAGTTGCCGCTATACGCGGTGGCATAGAGGGTGAGGAAGAGCACGAAGACGCCGAGCTCACGCCCTGCCAGGAAGTGATCGGCAGAAGACGCATCGCGCCGCGCGCGGCGGGCCAGCTCCGCGATGCCGGCGAGGAACACGACGTAGAGAGCGAGGGCGACCAGCCCGAGCTGACCGAAGCTCACGGCGGATCGCGCTCCGGATCCTCGGGGATGTCCGTGAGCTGCCAAGCCAGCGCGTTCAACACCGCTACCGCCACGTAGCAGGCGGTTGCGACCGCAACCCAATCCGGAACCCCGAAGACCAGGTCCGGCGCCTCGCCGCCCCGCCGATACCACGGAATCGACAACGCGTAGAGCAGACCAATCGCAACCAGCAGCCAGCGGCGCACGCTCGCGCGTCTCACGGCCGGCACCAGAACTGGGCTCGGCAGACGTTGCGACAAGCCACTGCTGTGCTCCCCCTGGACCGCGGCTACAGTACCGCGTCCCCGCCCCTGGGAGGAGAGCGTGAGCCAGGACCCCGACAGCGAGCTTCACCACCCTGCCCGGCTCGCGACCCGCGGCGCGATCGGCGGCACCCTGATGGGTCTCGCCAATCTCGTGCCCGGCATCAGCGGCGGCACCATGCTGCTGGCAGCAGGGATCTACCCGGCCTTCATCACGGCCATCGCCGAGGTGACCACGCTGCGTTTCCGACCGCGCTCGCTGCTGCTGTTGGCGAGCGTCGCGGCGTCCGCGGCGCTGGTGATCCTGCTGCTGGCCGGAAGCGTCAAGGGCCTGATCCAGGACTACCGCTGGATCATGTACAGCCTCTTCATCGGGCTCACCCTAGGCGGCATCCCGCTGCTCTGGCGCATGGCGCGCCCGGCTACACCGTCCCTGATCGTGTCGGCCGCGATGGCCTTCGCCCTGATGGTCGCGATGGCGTTCGGCGGCGACGGCGTCAGCCACGCCGAGCAACGCAACCTCTTCTTGATCTTCGTGGCCGGGCTCGCCGCATCCTCGGCGATGATCCTGCCCGGCGTGAGCGGCGGCTACCTGCTGCTGCTGCTGGGACAGTACGAGCCGATCCTCGGCACCGTCGATCAGATCCGGCGCGGCCTGCTGGGCGACAGCGCCGCCGGCACGCCCGCCGACTTCGGACTGGTGCTCGACGCGCTCTGGGTCGTGGTACCGCTGGGCTTCGGCGTGGTGTCCGGAGTGGTCGGCGTGAGCAACTTGTTGCAGTGGCTTTTGGCACGTGCCGAGAAGGCAACCTTCGGTGTGCTGCTCGGCCTGCTGCTCGGAGCCGTGGTGGGGCTCTGGCCCTTCCAGGAAGGCCGCGCGCCGCAGGCCGGAGACGTGGTGAAAGGCCGCGTGCTCGACGCCCAGACCTCCGGCGAGGTAGACGTCGACGACTGGCCCGTCGTTCGCTTCGACCCGAGCCGCGGCCAGGTCGGCGCCTCCATGGCCCTCGTCGCCCTGGGCCTCGGCGCCACCGTGATACTCGGCGCCTTCGGGCGTTCCGAAGACGACGAAGTCGGCTGAGCAGCGGGACGGACGACGAAGTCGAGTGTGCAGCCGAAGGCGACGCAGTCGGCTGAGCAGCGGAACGGACGACGAAGTCGACCGAAGGCTCGGGCTACTCGTCGCGATGGCTACTCATCTCTCCCGGCGGAAACGCAGCCAGGGACTCCCATCTCCCGCTCGGCTAGGACGCGCGAATCTCGAGCACGTCGATGTTGGCGTGGTCGGGGCGCGTGACGGTGTGGAGGATGCTGGCAGCTACGCTCTCGGGCTCCATGCCGCCACTGCGGCCAGCCGAAAAGTGGTCGTAGCCGAGTCGCTCCCAGAGGGCAGCCGCCTCGGCCGCAATCTCGGGATCCCAACCGGCGCCGAAGGTGCTGGCCCGCAGGCCGCCCTCTCCCACGACCCGCGAAGCGCCGGGTCGAAGCAGCGTGACCCCGATGCCATCGGCCTGCACCTCATCGCGCAGAGCGGTCGAGAACACCTCGAGCCCGCCTTTGGTAGCGGCGTAGACGCAGAGATAGGGAAAGGGGTGCCGGGCGGAATCCGAGGAGACGTTGACGATGTGGCCGCCGCCGGTTGCGCGCATCAGCGGGATCGCTTCACGGGCGCAGTAGATGGCTCCCAGCAGGTTCGTCTCCAGCATGGCGCGCAGATCCTCGTCGCTGGCGTGCTCCACCTTCCCGACTCGCCCACAGGCGGCGTTGTTCACCAGGACATCCAGACCGCCGAACTCCTCGCCCACCCCGCGAAACGCCCGTCGCACGGAGTCGGCATCACCGATGTCGGTGGCGAGTGCCAGGCAGCCGGGGCCGAGTTCACGCGCGGCCTCCTCCAACGGTGCAGCCGAGCGGGCCAACAGAGCCACACGGGCACCGGCTGCCATGAAGAGCTTGGCGGTTGCGAAGCCATAGCCACGCGAGGCACCGGTGACGACGGCCACCTTCCCCTCGAGAACCTCTGCCCCTTGACTCCCACCCATGTGCTTCCGCCTCTCCCGTCCGCGCAACGTAGCGCGAATCCACAGCTCGGCTTCGAGCCGATCACGAGCTTCACGCTCAGCGATGATCGGGTCGATCGCCTGAACGCAGCAGGCAGGGCTGCTCCAGGAATCACCCGAGTTCCAGGAGCTGCTCCAGACGTTGCGCCGAGCGGGCGTCAACGCCTGCGTCGACAGGCCAGGACGCACCCGTGTACATTGATCGGAGAACGACGAGGAACAGCTCGGAGCCACATGAGGTCACCGCAATGAAGACGAGCAACGTCTGCGCCAAGCGAGCGCCGCTGATCATCGCTCTTCTCTCGATCGGCTGCGCGTCCACCTACGCACACCCCACCAAGAGCCAGCAGGAGTTCGACGCCGACCGCGCCGCATGTCACGAGAAGGCCGCCGAGGCGACCATTGCAACCGACAACCCCCTCGACACGACCAACCGTGGGCGCAACCGGGTGCTACACCGCTGCCTGACCGAGAAGGGCTGGTACAAGACGGACGCCGCAAGCGAGTGAGTGCCGGCGCCGGGACGCTGGGACCCGATCACTCATGAATCGCCTTCGACGAAGGCAGCGCACGGTCCCTTCACCCCACCCCGTCGCTTCCAGAACCGATTGAGAATCGGGTCGCTGACGGGATCGAGCAGGGGGGCCGCACCGCGCTTCAATCCGGAGAAGAACCCCTTCACCGCACTGGCCGCCAGGGACCCTGGAATCGGCCGGATCTTGGGATCGGCGAACGGGCCCTTCACCGACACGGCTGCCGCGTAGCCGACCAGGCCCCGCTTCTTTGGCTTCGGGCGGAGCTTCACGTCGAACCACTGGCGGCGGAGGTCGAACGCGCCCTCGGCCCGAATCGTCGTCTCGTCGGTCTCGAACCACAGCGTCTCGATCTCCGCGACGCCCCGCTCGAGCTGAAAGTCCGCCAGCATGCACTGGATCCCGCTGAACTCGCTGGGGCCCCGGAAGCGGAAGGCGGCTTTCAACAGATCGGCCTCGAGCGCCGTCGCGTACTTCGTGCGCACCCGGCCCTCCCGCACCAGCAACGTCACACCGCCGTCGGCTTCCGAGATCCAGTCGCGCACGCTCCGCCCGCTGCTGACGAGGTGGACGCTGGCATCGACGAGGCCGGCCATCGAGGGCGTCTCCTCGAACTGCGACAGCAACCGGTGTATCTGCGCGCCGTTCACCTCGAGGTCGAGGGAGACGGCCGGGGGGGTGACGCGCGGCTTCACCTGCATGCCGCCGCTCACGGCGCCCCCCGCAAAAGTCACCTCGATGTTCTCGAGGGCGACACGCTCCTCGGTCAGGATGACGTCGACCGCGAGCTCGTCGATCATGAGCCTCGCCTCGCCGGCGATCTCGTGGACGCGAACCTGGATCTGGGCGTCGAGCGGCGGCAGCTCCCCGAACGGCAGTGGCGAATCGAGAGTGAACCCGTCGTCCTCCGCTCGTTCTCGCGCGGGAGCGGTCGGTGATTGCTCGATGCCGATATCGCCCAGGTGCACCACGGAGGACTCGAGGCGCGCCTTCAACAGCGGGCGCTTGCCCGGAACGAACGTGCCCGAGAGATCACCTTCGATGGTGGTCTCGTTGAGCCCTAGCGAGAAAGAGTCGGAGACCAGAAGCTCGTTGGTGCCACTGAATCTCCCCGTGAGGGTGACCGTTTCCACGTGGGGAAGCTCGACCTCGAGCAGCTCTCCGATGACCGGAAGATCACGCGCGCGCAGCGTCACGGAGAAGGCGATCTCGTCGAGCTCGGCAATGTCGTCGAGATCACCCTGGGCAACCAACTCGATCGGGTCCTCGGCGTCGCCGATCTGCACGACGGCCTTCTCGACACCGACCACGCCGTCGGCATCGCTCAACAGCGCCTGGATGTGGATCGGTCCGACCTCCGGAAGCGCCCCGTCTGTCAGCAGCGCCAGCGCGCCGAGGTGCGGCGCGTCCAGCGTCATCTCGATCTCGAAGCCGGCGAGCTCTCGCGGTCGCTCGAACTGGCCGACCGCCCGCAGCTCGAGGTCTGCGAGGACGCCGGACACGTCCACCGCGAGCGGCCTGCCGGCGGCGAGGTCGCCCGGTGTCCCCAGCTCGGCCAGGAGATCGAAGGCAAGTCCGTCGACCCGGCCCGCCGCGCCGACTTCGATGGGCTCATCGCTCTGGCGCGATCGCACGTCCAGTTGATCGAAATGGAGCCTCGTCTCGAGGCCGGCCCGATTCCTGTGGACGATGTCGAGATCGACCCCGACGAAATCCAGATGGCTCAGGTCAACGGGGCCCAATTCCCTGGAATCGGATTTCGTGGTCTCTTCGCCGCCCCGCGACTCGGGATCCCCGGATGCGTCGATGGCGACCCGCCCACCGACGAGCACGATCTCGGAGACTTCGAGGACCCCGCGCAGCAGCGGCAGGAACTGGAACTCCAGCTCGAAACGCTCGAACTCGGCCCTGCCCGGCAGCTCCCAGACGGCGACTTCGTCGATCTCGATGTGGGGATCGAGATCGATCTCGATGTTGATGTCCCCGGCGATCTGGACCGGCCTCCCGATCGCACTCGTGATAGCGCTGTCGATGGGGGCACGCAGCTGATCGAGGGGCACGAAGCGCAGCGCCGACAGCGCAGCCACGAGCAGGAGCGCGAGCAGGGCGAGCACTCGCAGGATTCGCATCGGCCTCCCCGAAGGACGAGAGCTTACACAAGGAATGGACCGCCCGGATTGACGGAGACACGATCCATCTCGAGACGGATCGAGTCATGGCACTCAGGAGCAACTTCACAAGGAGTCAGAGAGCGGGCGGTCCGCTCCAATATT
>JAFDDG010000084.1 GCA_019310965.1 Deltaproteobacteria bacterium | reverse complement strand
ATCGATCCCGGGCAGAGCGTCGATGAGATGCGCAGCTCGATCGAAAAGGCGCTCAGCGCGGCCGATGTCGGCGACGGGGTGCTGGTGCTGACGGACATGTTCGGCGGCACGCCCTCGAGCATGAGCCTTTCGTTTCTGGAGAAGCGCCGGGTCGAGGTCGTCACGGGGGTCAATCTGCCGATGCTGATCAAGCTGGCGACCCTGCGCGAGCCGCGTCCGCTCGAGGAGCTGGCCGGCTTCATCAAAGAATACGGGCGCCGCAACATCTCGGTCGCGCGAGAGTTGCTGCCCGAGGACGGCCGGTGAGCGACGCTCTCAAGTTCGAAGGCGAGTACCGGGTCGGCAGTGAGCTCGGCCTGCACGCCCGCCCGGCCGGCCGTTTCGCGGCGGCAGCGGCGCGTTTCGAGGCGGAGATCTCGGTGGGGCGCGACGGGGAGTGGGTGGATGCCCGTAGCGTGCTGTCGCTGCTCTCGCTGGCGGCGGGCACCGGCACGCGGCTGCGCATCCGCGCGGTGGGCAGCGATGCTCGGGAGGCTGTGGAGGGCCTGGGAGCCCTGCTCGAGGAGTCCCTGAGCGCGAATTGAAACCGGGCGGAGAACCGCCTAGATTGCTCTGTCCGGAAATTGCAACGGAGATGCGTAGATGGCCACTTCACTGTTCACGTCGGAATCGGTCTCGATGGGCCATCCGGACAAGCTCTGCGACCAGGTCTCGGATGCGGTCCTGGATGCCATGCTCGAGCAGGATCCCCAATCCAGGGTGGCCTGCGAGACACTGACCACCACCGGCCTGGTGATGATCGCGGGCGAAGTGACGACGCGAGCCCAGATCGAGCTGCCGAGCCTGATCCGCAGCGTCGTTCACGACATCGGTTACACCCATTCGGATATGGGCTTCGACGCCGGCACCTGTGCGGTGCAGGTGGCGCTGGGCAGGCAGTCGCCGGACATCTCGCAGGGCGTGACGGAAGGTGATGGGCTGCACAAGGAGCAGGGCGCCGGCGACCAGGGGATGATGTTCGGCTTCGCTTGTGACGAGACCCCGGAGCTGATGCCGGCGCCGATCCTGCTCGCGCACCGGCTGATCGAACGTCACCGCGAGTTGCTCGAGTCGGGCGAGCTCGACTATCTGCGACCGGATGCCAAGTCGCAGGTCACCATCGAGTATGCGGAAGGCCAGCCCGCGCGAGTCTCCGCGGTGGTGCTCTCGACGCAGCATTCCCCGGACGTCTCCTGGGACCAGATCCGCAAGGACATCATCGAACAAGCCATCCGGCCGACGCTGCCGGGCGAGTGGATCGATGACGACACCATCTTCCACGTGAACCCCACTGGCCGTTTCGTGGTCGGCGGTCCGATGGGCGACGCCGGGCTCACCGGGCGCAAGATCATCGTCGACACCTACGGCGGCATGGGGCGTCACGGTGGCGGTGCCTTCTCCGGCAAGGATCCTTCCAAGGTCGACCGCAGCGCCGCCTACGCCTCGCGTTGGGTGGCGAAGAATCTGGTGAAGGCGGGGCTCGCGAAGCGCTGCGAGGTACAGGTGGCCTACGCGATCGGTGTGGCGGAGCCGGTTTCGGTGCGCGTCGACGCATTCGGCAGCAGCGAGCACTCCGCCGCCGATCTCGAGCGGCTCGTGCGCAAGCATTTTGATCTCACGCCGCGGGGCATCATCGAGTCGCTCGATCTGTTGCGTCCGATCTACCGGGCCACGTCGTATCACGGACACTTCGGTCGCGAGGATCAGGGCTTCCCCTGGGAGGCCACTGACAAGGCGGAAGCGCTGGCGCGCGACGCCGCGCGTTGAGCGCAGCCGCGGTATGCGGCGTTGCCGTGGCGCTGGCGCTGGCGTGGACCGGTGACGCCGCCGCCGATGCGGTAGACGCCGCCGAGTTCGAGGTTCGCGTGCTGCTGCGCGAGGGCGCTCAGCCGGTCCAGGTGAGCGCCCGGGGCCGTGCGAGCGTCCGCGTCGAAGCCGGTCGTGGCGCCGTCGTGGTGGACGGGAAGCCGGTGGGGCAGGTCTGGCACAGCGCCGGCGACGAGCTGCGGGTCGATCGGCGCCGGCTCCGCGGTGCGCTCGAAGTCCGCCGCACCGACGCCGGGCTGGCGCTGATCAACCGCGTGCCGCTGGAGCCCTACGTGGCCGGCACGCTGGGCAGTGAGATCTATTCGAGCTGGGCGCCGGCCACGCTGCAGGCGCAGGCGGTCGTGACCCGGACCTACGTGCTGCACCGCGCCGCCCGGGCCCGGGGTGACTGGCACCTCACGGCCGACACCGCCGGTCAGGTCTACGGCGGCCCCGATGTGGAGAGCCCTGCGGTGATTGGCGCAACTCGCGCCACCCGCGGCCAATGGCTCGCGTGGGGTGGTGAGCCCATCCTCGCGGCTTTTCACTCGGCGTCCGGAGGCCGGACCGCCAGCGCGCTCGAAGTGTGGGGCCAGGAAGTCCCCTACCTCGTCAGCGTGGAAGTGGCGAACGAGGAGGATTCTCCCGATACCTACTGGCGCGCGAGCGTTTCTCGCCCCACACTGGGGCGCGCTCTCGCTCCCCTGGGGATCGACGTGGGTCCCGTCCACGGCCTCCGGGTGATCGAACGTTCGCCCAGCGGGCGTGCCCAGACCGTGCAGGTGCGCGGGCGGGGGGGCGAGGCCCAGATATCGGCCCGCGCGCTGCGTGAGGCACTCGGAATGGATGTGATTCGCAGCACGCTCTACCAGCTTCGCACGACGGAAACCGGCGTCGTGATCGTTGGGTCGGGCCACGGCCACGGTGTGGGCATGAGCCAATGGGGCGCCCAGGCCATGGCCAAGCGCGGTGCCGACTACCGCGAGATTCTGTCCACTTTCTACCCGGGCGCACGGCTCGTGCGCGGAGGCGTGCAATGAAGCTATTGCCGTTGCTGATCCCGTTGCAAGGCTCGGCCGAGGGGACGCCCTTTTCGATGTTCGTGCCGATGATCGCGATTTTCATGATCTTCTACTTCCTGCTGATCCGCCCCCAGCAGAAGCGTCAGAAGGATCAGGAAGCCCTGATCAAGGCCGTCGAGAAGGGCGATGATGTCATCACGGCGGGCGGGCTCCACGGCAAGGTGGTGGGAACCACCGACGATACGCTCACCCTCGAAATCGCCGCGTTGAAGGGCGAGCGGGTGCGGGTCAAGGTGGAGCGCGCCAAGGTCGAAACCGTCAAGAAAGCCAGCGCCTCGTGAGCCGGCTGCGCGTTCGCCTGGTCCTGATCGGCCTCACGGTCGTCTTCTTCGGCTACCTCACGCTGGCGAACTTCTTCGGCAGCGAAACGCGACGCGAGAGTCCCCTGTTGCCGGATTCCGGCTTGCGGCTGGGGCTCGACCTGCAGGGCGGCATTCACTGGGTGCTCGGCGTGCAGCTCGACGTCACCGAGAAGCGCGAGCTGGAGTTCCAGGGCAAGGGGGTCGCCGGCCTGGCCGAGGACGAGGGGTTCTCGATGAGTGGCTGGTCCGTCGAGGCTGGCGTGCTGACCCTCGAGGGGCTTTCGGTGGATGGTGTGCGCCAGGCCCGGGAGTACATCTCCGATCACGGCGGCCTGCAGATTGCGGGCGAGGATGCCGGTGATCTTCGCGTCGTACTCACCGACGACTGGAACAGCGAGGTGCGCGAGCGCGGCATGAACCAGGTGCTCGAGGTGCTGCGCCGGCGCATCGACGACCCGGTCACGGGCATCCCGGAGTCGGTGGTCACGCGCCAGGGCGACGACCGCATCCTGGTGCAGATTCCTGGCGGTACGGATTTCGAGCGCGAGCGGGCCGGCAAGTTGCTCAAGACGACGGGCTTTCTCGAGTTCAAGATCGTCAAGGATGTCGACAAGAGCCGCGAGTTGTTGCTCGCCAAGCATCCCGACGGCTTGCCCGACGGCATGCAGATCGCCGTCGAGATGGACCGGGAGACCGGTCGCGAGCTCACCGCCTATCTCGTTCCCGAGGCGCCGGATGTCACCGGCGACTATCTCGAGGACGCGCGGGTCGTATTCAATCGCCAGGGCCGACCGATCGTGAGCTTCACGTTCAACCCCGAGGGCGGACGAATCTTCGGTGACGTCACGGGCAACAACATCGGCGCGCCGTTGGCGATCATTCTCGACAACAACGTCTACAGCGCGCCCAACATCAAATCGCGCATCAATATGCGCGGGCAGATCGAGGGGCGTTACACCTCGCAGGAGGCCGCCGATCTGGCCGTGGTGCTGCGCGCGGGCTCGCTGGCGGTGCCCGTGGTGATCGAGGAGGAGCGCACCGTGGGCCCGGCCCTCGGCGCGGACTCCATCAGCCGGGGCGTGCGGGCGTCCGTCTTGGGCCTGGTGCTGATCCTCTGCTTCGCAGTCGGCTACTACCGGCTCTCCGGCGTCTACGCCAGCGTGGCGTTGCTGGCGAATCTGCTGCTCCTGGTGGGCGTGATGTCGCTGTTCGAGGCCACGCTCACCCTGCCGGGGCTGGCCGGCGTGGTGCTCACGGTGGGCATGGCCGTCGATGCGAACGTGATCATCTTCGAGCGCATCCGCGAGGAGCTGCGGGGTGGCCGCGCGCCGCGGGCGGCCGTGGGTACCGGTTTCCAGAAAGCGCGCTGGACGATCCTCGACGCCAACATCACGACCCTGCTGACCGCCATCGTGCTCTACGAGTACGGCACCGGTCCGATCAAGGGCTTCGCCGTGACGCTGTCGATCGGCGTGGTGACCTCGGTGTTTGCCGCGCTCGTCATCACGCGGGCGATGTTCTCGTTGTACCCGGGTTCACGCCCGATCGAAACCGTTTCGATCTAGTTCTAGGGAGACGCGCAGGTGTTCGAGCTGGTTCCCTCGGGAACGACCATCGACTTCATCGGAAAGCGGCGCCTCTGCGCGGCGCTCTCCATAGGCTTGTTGTTGGTGTCGGTGGCCGCGGGCCTGGTGCGCGGTGTGAACTTCGGCATCGACTTCGAGGGCGGTACCGAGGTGCAGCTGCGTTTCTCGGAGGCCGCGCCGGCCGATGAGGGGGCCATCCGCCGGGTCGTGTCGGACTGCGGCATCGAGGATGCCACCGTCGTCACCTTTGGCAGCCCCCGTGAATTCCTGGTGAAATTTGGCCAGCCGTCAGAGGAGCTGGTGACGCGCCTGCTGCGCAGCGAGCAGTGTCCCATCACCGCCAGCGAGCGCGAGGCCGTCGAGCGCCTGCGTGAGGACACGGATGCCTCGGACGTCACCGGCCAGGTGGTGGCCGCCCTTGGCCACGCCATCAGCAACGGAGTGTCGCCGGTGGAGATCGATCGCGTCGAGTTCGTGGGGCCGCGGGTCGGGGCCGAGCTGCGCAGAGACGGCCTCAACGCCTTGGGCATCGCCACGCTGCTGATCCTGGTCTACGTCGCCTTCCGCTTCACCACCCGCTTTGCGCCCGGCGCCATCTTGGCCGTGGTGCACGACATCGGCATCACCGCCGGAATCTTCGTGATCTTCGGCCTGGAGTTCGACCTGAAGGTGCTGGCCGCGCTGCTCGCGATCATCGGTTACAGCCTGAACGACACGATCATCATCTACGATCGCATCCGCGAGAACATGGAGCTGCGCACCAAGCACGACCTGGTCGACGTGCTGAACCGCAGCGTCAACCAGACGCTGTCGCGCACGGTGCTCACCTCCGGCACGACGATGGCGGCGGTGCTCTCGCTGCTCTTCCTGGGCGGCGAGGTGGTGCGCCCCTTCGCCCTGGCGATGACCGTGGGCATCGTGGTCGGGACCTACTCGTCGATCTTCATCGCCGCCCCGACGCTCCTCTGGCTCGAGCAACGCTACGCCAAGAAATCAGCCTAGCGGGGACGGTGTTGCCTTCTTGCCTTTTCCTGGCAACCCGCTTTCTCGGACGGCAGGCCTAGCAAAGGCAAGAAGGCAACACCGTCCCCATTGCTGGATCTCTGAGGAGGGGGTCAGGCGGTTTTGCGGACTGCGTCGCTCTGAGGGGAGGGCGGGCCGGCTGTGGCGGCGCCGGGCTGCTTGCTCATCTGGATCGCGCCGTTCAGAACGGCGCCTTCCGCGACGACCAGGCGGGGTGAGGTGACATCGCCGTCGACGATGCCGGTGGCCTGGATCTCGACCCGCTCGCTGCCGTTCACGTTGCCCGTGACGTGGCCGATCACCACGACGGACTTGGCGTTGACCTCGGCCTTGACGACGCCGTTGGCGCCGACCGTCAGCTGGTTGTTCGGTAGCTGGACCTTGCCCTCGACCTTGCCCTCGATGGCGAGGTCCTCATTGCCGGTCAGATCGCCCTTGATGGAAATTGATTTCCCGATGTTGGCCACGTCGCTGGTCCTCTTGCTGCTCGTTCGGTTGCTGGAGGAGGCCGGGGCGGAGATGGACGGCTGCGTTGCCGGCTGCCCCGGCACCGGCGTTGCCGCCGCTTCGTCTTCGCGCTTGCCGAACAAGGCCACTTGGGCTCCCGTCTGCCTCGATCATTCGTTGGGAAGTGCGGAGTTTACCGCAGCGGCGCCACCCGATCGATCTCGACGTTGCGATTGCGCAGAATGGTGCCCTGGGCGCGGTCGAGGCTGGTGAGCGAGGTTCGATACACCTGGAACGCGCCGATGTATCCCTCTTCCGCGGAGACCAGATCCTGCTCGCGCAGCAGCACGTCGAAGGGGGTGGATTCGCCGTACTCCAGGCGGGTTTCCTCCGCGCGCAGCTGCTCCTGTGCCGCCGCGCGCCGGCGATCCGCCGCCTCGATGCCCTCCTGGCCCGATAACAGGTTCCGTGCCGAACGGCGGATCTCGAGGATCACGTCCTGCTCGGTGCGGCGTTTGAACGTCCGCGCCCGCCGCAGCTCGAGCTCGGCCCTGGAGACGCCCGCGCGGGCGCTGGTGTTGGGAAAGGGGATCGAGAGAATCGCTCGCGCGGACCACTGCTCGGCCGCCCCGCTGCCGAGGAAGCCGTTGTAGCTGTTTCCGTAGCCCCCCGGATCCTCCACCGGGCAACCAAAAGTACAGGCCGCCTTGGGGTCGCCGGCGAGTCCGCGGTTGCCGTAGCCGAGACGGGCATCGAGCTGGGGCAAGCGCTCGTTCTTCGCCAACTTGACATTGAGTATCAGCCGGTCGATCTCGTGCTGCGCGATGGCGAGCTCGGGGCGGCGCTCGAAGGCGATCGCGGCCGCCCGCTCGACGTCGACTTCGATGGGCACGTACTCGTCCGCCCGATCGGTCGGTTCGATCGTGATGCGCGAATCCGCCGTCAGGCTGGCTCCGAGCACCATGTCGATCAGCAAGTCCATCGAATTTCGATAGCGGTTCCGCGCCACGATCAGGTCGAACTCGCGCTCTGCCACACCCGCTTCGGACTCGGCGATCTCGACCTTCGATACGACGCCGACTTCGTACTGGGTCGTCACCCGATCGAGCAGTGCGTTGGCGGTCTCGAAGCTCTTCTCGGCGACTCGCACGAGCTCGTCGTCGGCGATCAGGGCCCAGTAGCCGCCTTCGATGAACGCCACCGTGTCCATCACGTCGGCGCGGAATTGCTCGAGCGCGGAGAGCTCGAACTCGCGCGACGTTTTCACGAGCGTCCACGGCTGGCTCCAGATGAGGCCGCGCATCAGGGGCTGGGTGACGGCGAAGCTCACCTCCGACCGCAGCTCGGGGAAGAGAGTGGCGAAGCCTGCATTCGACTTGTTCCGGCTGCTCGTGAGCCGCGCGTCATAGCTGGTGCCGAGCCAGGGGATCAGGCCGCTGAACCCGCCCCACCCGTCGAGTATCTTGACGACGTTGTCGCCGCCACCGGTCCCAACGAGGCCACTCGCGACCGGGGTCTCCTCATCGCTGTACCCGAACTCGGCGTTGAAGACCGGGTCGTACGCGCCCCAGGCGTACTGATGGTCGGCGTGAGCGATGAGCGGTGCGTGGCGCTGGATCTCGACGTTCAGGTTGTTCTCGAGGCCCATGGCGATGGCGTCGGCCAGCGAGAGCTGCAGCTCGCCGTGCAGCGTGGCCGGGCCCTGCCCGCCCGAGTCGGACTTCAGTACCGTGTCTGGGGCGGCGCTCGCCACCCCCGCGCAAGCCCACAGTCCGAGTGCAACACAGAGACTCCGAAAGCGCATCCCAACCTCCTCGCGGCCCCCCGCATCATTCCCCACAGCCGACTGTACCAAGCTCGTGCGCCGGCGCCCCGCTGCGGCCGGCCGGGCTATGCTCGGCGGCGTGCGCGTGGCTGCCGTGGTCGTGGCGGCCGGCCGGGGGGAACGCTTTAGGCAGAGGCTGCCGAAGGCGTTCGTTTCGCTGGCCGGCCGGCCGTTGGTGCTGCACGCCGTCGAGGCGCTCTCGGCGGTGGCGGCTGTGAGCTGCGTGCAGCCGGTGGTGGCTCGGGAAGAGCTGTCGCGTTTCGAGGCCTTGCTGGCCGGCGCCGGGGAGCTGCCGAAGCTGGCCCCGGCGGTGGCGGGCGGCGCCGAGCGGCAGGATTCGGTGCGCGCCGGCCTGGCCGTGTTGCCGGCGGATTGCGAGTTGGTGGCGGTCCACGACGCCGCCCGCGCGCTGGTGCGGCCGGCAGCGGTGGCTCGCGTCATCGAGGTGGCGAAGCGGGAGGGAGCGGCCATCCTGGCGGCGCCGGTGCAGGACACCCTCAAGCGGGTCGAGAAGGGCCGCATCCTGGAGACGCCGGACCGCGCCAGCTTCTGGGCTGCGCAGACGCCCCAGGTCTTTCGGGTCGATTGTCTGCGCGAGGCGCACGCGAAGGCCGTCGCCGATGGGGTGCGCGGCACGGACGATGCCGCGCTGGTCGAGCGGCTCGGCGTGGAGGTGCACGTCGTCGCGGGCGACGCCGACAATTTCAAGCTCACCCACCCGCAGGATCTCGTTCTGGCGGAGCAGATCCTGGCGCAGCGGAGTGACCGGGCATGAGAGTTGGGCAGGGCTTCGACGCGCATCGCCTGGTCCGCGGGCGTCCGCTGCGGCTGGGCGGCGTCGAGGTGCCCCACGACCGCGGGCTCGAGGGCCACTCCGATGGCGATGCGCTGCTGCACGCGGTGGCCAGCGCGCTGCTCGGCGCCGCTGGCGAGGGCGACCTCGGCACGCATTTTCCGTCCTCCGACGCATCGCTCGAGGGCATCGACAGCGCGCGCATTCTCGAGCAGGTGGCGGCGCGGGTGCGTGCCCGCGGCTTCGAGATCGCCAACGTCGATGCGACCATCGTCGCCCAGGCTCCGCGCCTGGCGGCGTTTCTGCCGAGGATGGTCGACGCCATCGCCGGCGTGCTGGCGCTGCGGCGCGAGTGTGTGAATGTGAAGGTATCGAGCACCGACCTGCTGGGTGCGCTCGGGCGGGAAGAGGGCATCGCCGCGCTGGCCGTGGCGCTGCTGCAGGAGCGCGGCACGACGTGAGCGAGTTGCTCGTCTACAACACGCGGGCGCGCCGCAAGGAGCGCTTCGAGCCCCTCGAACCCGGGCACGTGCGGATGTACAGCTGTGGGCCCACGGTCTACAGCGCCCAGCACATCGGCAACCTTCGGCCGTACCTTTTTGCCGACCTGCTGCGGCGAACCCTCGAGCATGCGGGCCTGCGGGTCACCCACGTCATCAACATCACCGACGTGGGCCACCTGACGGACGACGCCGATGCCGGCGAAGACAAGATGGAGGTGGCCGCGAAGCGCACCGGGCGCCGCGCCGAGGAGCTCGCCGCCGAGTACGAGCAGCAGTGGAAGCGAGACTGCGCGCGGGTCGGCTGCCTGCCCCCCCATGCGACGCCCAGGGCGAGCGAGCACGTGCCGGCCCAGATCGAAATGGCTCGCCGGCTCGAAGAGCGGGGCTTCACCTACCGGATCGAGGACGGCCTCTACTTCGACGTCTCGAAGTTCCCGCGTTACGCCGAGCTGTCGCGGCTCGATCTCGCGGGCCAGCAGGGCGGGGCGCGGATCGGCGGTGTGGAGGGCAAGCGCAATCCGCAGGATTTCGCGCTCTGGAAATTCGCCGCGCCGGGCGTCAAGCGGCAGCAGGAGTGGGATTCGCCGTGGGGCCGCGGCTTTCCGGGTTGGCACCTCGAGTGTTCCGCGATGAGCATCCAATATCTGGGCCAGACCTTCGATATCCACACCGGTGGCGTCGACCACATTCCGGTGCACCACACCAACGAGATCGCCCAGAGCGAAGGCGCCCTCGACGTTCACCCGTGGGTGAACGTCTGGATGCACGAGGAGTTCCTGGATTTTCGCGGCGAGAAGATGTCGAAGTCCAAGGGCAATGTGTACGTGCTCGACGACCTGGTGGCGCAGGGCGTCGAGCCGCTCGCCTATCGCTACTTCTTCTTGCAGGCGCACTACCGCCAGCAGCAGACCTTCACCGACGAGGCATTGGCGGCGGCGGCGACGGGCTACGACCGGCTGGTGGGACTCGCCTGCGAGCTGCGCCGGGCGCAGGGCGATGTCGATGCGTCGCGCCTCGAAGAGCCCCGCTCGCGTTTCGCAGAGGCGCTGTGCGATGACCTGAATGCGCCGCGAGCCATGGCGGTGGTCTGGCAGGTGGCGCGCAGCGACGCGTTGTCGCCCGCCGAGCGCTGGACGCTGCTGGCGGAGTTCGACGCGGTGCTGGGGCTCGATCTGGCCAACGCCGAGCCGCGTGCGGCGCAGCAGGAGAGCGATCCGCGCATCGACGCCATGGTGGCCGGTCGCGATGCGGCCCGTGCGGCGAAGGAGTGGGCCGAGGCGGACCGGCTCCGGGACGCGCTGGCCGCCGAGGGTATCCTGCTCGAAGATGGGCCCGAGGGTACCCGCTGGCGCCGCGAGTGACGCCGGCCTCTCCGGCCGGAGATAACGTGGAAGCCTTCAAGCTCGTCTCCGACTTCACGCCGAAGGGCGATCAGCCGCGCGCCATCGACGAGCTGGTGCAGGGCCTCGACCGCGGCGATCCGCACCAGACCCTTCTCGGCGTCACCGGCAGCGGCAAGTCGTTCACCGTGGCCTGCGTGGTCGAGCGAGTGCAGCGGCCCACCCTGGTGATGGCGCCCAACAAGACGCTGGCGGCCCAGCTCTACGAGGAGTTCCGGGGGCTCTTCCCGGACAACGCCGTCGAGTACTTCGTCTCCTACTACGACTACTACCAGCCCGAGGCCTACATCCCCTCGAGCGACACCTACATCGAGAAGGATTCCTCGGTCAACGACCAAATCGACAAGCTGCGCCACTCGGCCACCCACTCGCTGCTGACCCGCAGAGACGTGCTCGTGGTCGCCAGCGTCTCCGCGATCTACGGCCTCGGCGCCCCCGACGCCTACGGCTCGATGCACGCCTACCTGGAGGTGGGGCGCCGGCTGGATCGGGACGACTTCCTGCGCCGGCTGGTCGACATGCTTTACGAGCGCAACGACATGGACTTCCATCGCGGCACCTTTCGGGTGCGCGGCGACGTGGTGGAGGTCTTTCCGCAGTACGAGGCAGAGCGGGCGTTGCGCGTCGAGTTCTTCGGCGACGAGGTCGAAGCTCTCGCCGAGATCGATCCTCTGCGGGGTAAGGTCGTGGCGCGCCCCAAGCGGGCCATGATCTACCCGGCCAGCCATTACGTGGCGACCGACGAGGCGCGCGCGCGCGCCCTCGAGGGTGTGCGTGGGGAGCTGCAAGAGCGGCTCGAGCGCTTCCGCAAGGAGGGCAAGCTGATCGAGGCCCAGCGGCTCGAGCAGCGAACCCTCTACGACCTGGAGATGCTCGAGCAGATGGGTTTCTGCCACGGGGTCGAGAACTACTCGCGCTGGCTCGATGGTCGCGCCGAAGGAGAGACCCCCTATACCCTCTACGACTACTTTCCGGACGACATGCTGGTGGTGCTGGACGAGAGCCACGTCTCGGTGCCGCAGATCGGCGGCATGTTCCGGGGCGATCGGGCGCGCAAGGAGACGCTGGTCGAGTTCGGCTGGCGGCTGCCCTCGGCGCTCGACAATCGCCCCCTGCGTTTCGACGAGTGGGAGAGCCGCGCAAAGCAGCGCCTCTATGTCTCCGCCACGCCCGCGGACTACGAGCTCGAGAAGTCCGGGGGGGTGGTGGTCGAACAGATCATCCGGCCCACGGGTCTCACGGACCCGACAGTGGAGGTGCGTCCGGCCGCAGGCCAGGTGGACGACCTGCTGGGTCAGGTGCGTGCCCGCGCCGAGGCCGGTGAGCGCGTGTTGGTGACGACGCTGACCAAGCGCATGGCCGAGGAGCTGACGGACTACTACGCCGAGCTCGGCGTGCGGGTCCGCTACCTGCACAGTGACGTCAAGACCATCGATCGCATGGAGATCATCCGCGAGCTGCGCGAGGGAAAATTCGACGTACTGGTGGGCATCAATCTGTTGCGCGAAGGGCTCGACATCCCCGAGGTGAGCCTGGTGGCGATTCTCGACGCCGACAAGGAGGGCTTCCTGCGCTCTACGCGCTCGCTGATCCAGACCATCGGCCGCGCAGCCCGCAACGTGAACGGCTCGGTGCTGCTGTATGCGGACAAGCACACCAACTCGATTCGACAGACTCTCGAGGAAACGAATCGGCGCCGCGAGCTCCAGGAGCGTTACAACCGGGAGCACGGCATCACGCCGAAGACGGTGGAGAAGAAGATCTCGAGCCTGCGCGATTCGATCTGGGAGCGGGACTACGTGACTGCTCCCCTCGCGGGTGAGAAGGCCGAGCCCGGCATTCCGGTCCACGAGCTGCCGGCCCTGGTGGACAGCCTGCGCGCCGAGATGCGCGAGGCGGCGGAGGCGCTGGAGTACGAACGCGCTGCCGATCTGCGCGATCGCATCCGCGAGCTCGAGGCCGAGCTGTTGCGGACGACCTGATGTCGCTCGCGGAGCGCATCGAGACGCTGCCCACCGGGCCGGGGGTCTATCTCTTCAAGAGCGGCGCTGGCAAGGTGCTCTACATCGGCAAGGCCCAGAATCTGCGCCAACGGGTCAGGCAGTACGTGAGCGGCGGTGACGGTCGCATCCGCATCCCGCTGCTGGTGGAACGGGCCCGCGATGTCGAGGTGGTCGTCACCAAGAACGTGAAGGATGCGCTGCTGCTCGAGAACGAGCTGATCAAGCAGCACAAGCCGCAGTTCAACGTGCGGCTGCGGGACGACAAGCAGTACCTGATGCTGCGTCTCGACCCGCAAGCCGAGTGGCCGCGCCTGATCCAGGTGCGGCGCTTTCAGCGCGATGGGGCGGATTACTTCGGTCCCTACACGTCGAGCGTGTCGATGAAGAATGCCGTGTCCAACCTGCGGCGCATCTTTCCGCTGCGCTCCTGCCGCGATGCGGTGTTTCGCGACTACGCCCGGCGCGAGCGGCCGTGTATCGAGTACGAGATGAAGCGCTGTGCTGGGCCATGCTGCGGACTCGTCGATCGGGCGGGCTACGCGGAGCTGGTGCACGGAACGACGCTCTTTCTGCGCGGACAGAGTGGGATGCTGGTCGAAGAGCTGCGCCAGCGCATGCTGGCGGCCTCGGCGGGGGAGCACTTCGAAGCGGCGGCCGCGCTGCGCAACCAGATCGGCGCGGTGGAGCGCACGGTGGAGACACAGCAGATCGTGGCCGAACGTCCGATCGACCGCGACGTCTTTGGCCTGGCGCGTCGCGGCGGCGAGGTCGAGGTGCGCGTCTTCCACGTGCGTGAGGGCCGGGTCGTGGGCTCGCAGGGCTACGGCTTCTCGGACGTGCGCATCGACGACGGCGAAGTGATGAGCTCGTTCCTCGGCCAGTACTACGCCCCGGAAGAAGGGCGGTCGGTGCCGGCGCAGGTGCTCACGGCCGCGGCGCTCGACGATGCCGGCGCAGTGGAGGGGCTCGTCAGCGAGCGCGTCGGCCGGAAGGTCGAGGTGCGCGCGCCTCGCCGCGGCATTCCTGCGGAGCTGGTCCAGATGGCCAACGCCAACGCGGTGCTGGGCCTGGAGCAACGGCTGGCCGCCAGGGAGAGCCTCGACGCCGCATTCGAGGAGCTGCGCCTGCGCTTGGGGCTCGCGGCCGAGCCCCGTCGCATCGAGTGCTACGACGTATCGACGTTGGCGGGCACGCTGACCGTGGCCAGCCGCGTCGTCTTCGAGGAGGGGCAGCCGGTCAAGTCCGACTACCGGCGCTACCGGATTCGCGAGGCGGCGCCGGACGACGACACGGCCTGTCTGCGCGAGGTGATCCAGCGCCGGCTGGCGCGCGTCGAGCGCGAGCCGCTGCCGGATCTGTTGATGGTGGACGGCGGCAAGGGACAACTCGGCGTGGTCACAGCCGCGCTGGTCGACGCGGGATTGACGGTGGAGTGCGTCGGGATCGCGAAGGAGCGCGACGCGGAGAGCCCGGGGTCGCGAGTGCGGCGCTCGGGCGGCCTGAAGGCGGAGCGGCTCTTTCGGCCGGAGCGCAAGGATGCGGTGCTCTTGCCTGCGAATGCCCGGGGCCTGCTGCTGCTCCAACGCATTCGCGACGAGTCGCACCGCTTTGCCATCGAGTTCCAACGCGAACTGCGTTCGAAGCTGAACTTCACGTCGATTCTCGAAGAGCTGCCCGGCATCGGTCCGGGCAAGCGGCGAGCCCTGCTGCGTCAGCTGGGCTCGCTCAAGGCCGTGCGGGCGGCCAGCGAAGAGAGCCTGGCCGGCGTGCCCGGTGTCTCCACTCGGGACGCCGCGATGGTGCGACGCTTCTTCGACGGGCTGGACTCCGGCCGCGAGGGGACGGGCCCCCCCTCGGACGAGGCCTGACCCGCAACCGGCACGCAGCTAGGGTGCAACGCTGCGGCACTACTTGAGTGGTGTCTATCAAGGTCCTCGCTCCACTAGCCGATTTTCAGGGGCGGGGAGAACGAGTATGCGGCCTGTGGTGGTGTTGCTGGCCCTGGCGCTCTGCGGGGCTCCGGCGGGGGCGGAAATCTACCGATGGTCGGATGCCAACGGCCAGGTGCACTTCACGCAAGACCTCTCCCAGGTGCCCCCGGCGCACCGCCGGAGCGCCGAGGGCGCGGCACGTTCCGCCGCCAGCGAGAGCAACTCGCGCGTGCAGACCTACTCCGGGGGAGCGGCGCGCGCCGCGCCGCCGCGCCGCGCGGCAGCCGACAGCGCTGCGGGGCAGGTGCACACCATCCGGGTTGCGCGGGCGGGGACTGGCATGATGGTGAACGTGCGCCTGAACGGAAAAGTGACGGCGCCGTTCCTGATCGACACCGGCGCATCGGACGTGCTGTTGCCCCAGGCTGTGGCGGACCGGCTCGGCCTCGACACGGGGCCCGGTCGGCGGACCAAGCGCTACTCCACGGCCAACGGGATCGTCGAGCATCCGACGGTGATGCTGGATTCGGTGAGCGTCGGAGGCGCCACCGTCAAGGGCGTGCCGGCGAGCGTGAGCGACAGCATGAGCGTCGGCCTGCTCGGGCTCTCGTTCTTCAACCACTTCACCTACAACATCGATGCGGCCAACGGCGTCGTGACGCTCCAACGCAACGCGCTGGCCAGCAGCGGCCAGATCCTCGGTGGTCGCAGCGCGGCGCAGTGGCAAGCCGAGTACGCGAACCTGGGCGCGCGCATCGAACGCGTCGCAGGCGAGTACGAGAGAAAGGCGGAGTCCAAGGCGCGTGCCCGCCGTGAGCTGGAAGCCGAGCGTGCCCGCCTCGACCAGCAGCTCGATCAGCTCGAAGAAGAGGCGGATCGCGCGCACGTGCCCATGGCCTGGCGCCGCTAGGGGCCTGAGCCGAGGCTGAAGCGCCGCGCCGGCGCCACGCAAGCCCAGGCGCTCCAAGGCGGCGGAACGCCGGGGGGGCGGAAAGGGCAGCGTGCTTCACACCCCGTCCCCTCCGCTGGCAGCGGAAGCGAGTACCTCTCTGCTTCGAATCGACTGTCCCGTTGGGGGCTTGGTGTCGATCCTTGCCGGTCTCGCTCGGGCTGGCATCGAACTTGCTGTCTTCTCCCGCATAACGGTGGAGGTCGACATGCGGCGAAGGCGTATTGGGGATCAGAACACGACGCAGCCCGAGGTATGCGCGACGACGGATCTCGCCCGCGAGCTCGAAGCGCGCGGCGTGGCGCCCGCGTTCGCCATTCCGGTAGCGGAGCGCCTGGCCGAGGACGACGCGCTGTGCGGGCGGCGCAGGGAAGCGGTCCTCGAGGGCGTGGTCGCCGCATTTGGCGCGCACCAGCTCGACTACGAGGCGCTCGAGCAGAGCGCCCGGAACATCGACGACATCCAGCGCCTGATGCACGGCTTTGCGGGCGAGCTGCGGAAGCTGGAAGAGGGCCTGCGGGTCGTCTCGGCCTACGTGCTGCGCATGCACGACAAGGCCAACCGCGAAGTCAGCAAGCGCCTCCACTGATCGACGCGCTGCGCGAGCGCCTCCCCGCGACGACTCGAGCCCGCACGGCGAGCTAGACTGTTTGCCCCCGGTCCCGGGGTGGGCAGCGATCGATGCGTATCGCGTGGCTCGTGACGGCCCAGGCTGCGGGCATTCTCTGCGCGGATCTCGAGTTCAGCTCGCGCCCCCTGGTCTACGCCATCGGTGCGTTCGCGCTGGCGGCGGCGTGCGTCTGGCCGCGCGGGCGCGGGACGTGCGCCTGCCTGATGGCCGCCTGCGCCGGAGCCGCCGGGCTGGGCGCCCAGCTCGACGCCGCTCGGCAGATGCAGCGCTGGGCCGGTCGCCAGGGCGTGCTCGAAGCCAGTGTCGCCGGGCTCGAACGCACGCACTGGGGCTGGCGCGCGGAGCTGCGGGACATCGCGTGGCTCGGCGCACCGATGCGGCGCCTGCCCGGACGCCTGCGGCTCAGCGGCGAGGCCGCTCCGCCCGGCGTGCCACCGTTCGCTGCGCTGCGGCCGGGAGATCGCGTGCGAGCGGCCGTGCGCCTCGCCCCACTGGGAGGCTTGCGCAATCCGGGACGCCCCGATCCGCGGCGTGCGGCCCGGCGCGCAGGGATCGGTCTCTCCGCCCGGCTCGAGCATCCCGCCCTTCACGCGCGGGTGGCCGAGGGTCGCCTCGCCGCGCTTCATGCGGTGCGCGCTCGCCTCGCCCGGGAATTCGCGGACGCGGGGCCCGGCGGTGCACTGCTCGCGGCGCTGGCGGTGGGCGAGCGGGGACACATTGCGCCGGCGACCCGGCAGGCCTTTGCCGAGCTCGGAATCTCCCATCTGCTCGCGGTGTCCGGGCTGCACCTGGGGCTCGCGGTGATGCTGGCGTTCGGCGCCGTGCGGCGTGGGCTCGTGCGGCTGCCGGGGTGGCTGCAGTGTCGCGATCCGCGTGTGCCGGCGCTGCTGGCGGCCAGTGCCGTGGCCCTCGGCTATGCCCTGCTTTGCGGCTGGGGCGTGCCCGTACGGCGTGCGCTGGTGTTGTTGTTTGCGCTCGGCGTCGGCGCGGCGCGCGGCCGTCCGACCGAACGCCTGGCACCCCTGTGGTGCGCGGCATCGTGGATCCTGGCGAGCGAGCCGCAGGCGCTCTTCAGCGCGGGAGCCCAGCTCTCGTTCGCCGCCAGCGCGACGCTGCTCGTCGCCACGGCCCGCTCGCACGCGGGTGCCCGGTTCGGCCTGCTCGCGACGACCGCCACCGCGTTGGCCGCGACGGCGCCCCTGGCGGCGCTGCACTTCGGCAGTCGCGCGCCCCTGGCGCTGCTGGCCAACGCGGTGTCGGTGCCGTGGACTGCAGGTGTGTTGCTACCAGCGACCCTCGCGAGTAGCGCGGCGCTGGCGCTCGAGCTGCCGGGGTATGCCCACGGAGTCGCCGCTGCCGAGGCGCTGGCTGCGTGGAGCGTGTCTGCGGTGCGCTGGGCGGCCGGCCATTTGCCGTCCACGGTCTCCGCCGCGCCGCCCGCCCTCGGCTGGGTCGCCGCCAGTGCGCTCCTCGGACTGCTGGCGCTGCGCGTGCGCGGGCTGCCCGGCCGTATTGTGCTGGCGGCCGGCGTATCCATGTTGCTGGCCGCGGCCCCGGACAGGAGGATCGGGCCGGAGCGGCCGCGGGCGCTTTTTCTCGACGTCGGGCAGGGCGACGCTGCTCTCGTGCAGGGGCGCGCCGCGGCGGTGCTGATTGATGCCGGGGGCCGCCTGCCGGGGGGGGCGGATCTCGGCGGGATCGCCGTGGTGCCGGCGTTGCGCGCACTGGGGGTGCAGCGGTTGGAGCTGGTCGTCGTCAGCCACGCCGATCTCGATCACCGCGGCGGCATCGGCACGCTGCTCGAGGCCCTGCCGATCGACGCGCTCTGGCTCCCGCTCGGTGCAGCACGAGATCCGGCCTTTGCCCGCTTGCGGGCGCTGGCGCTGCGCCGCGGGGTGCGCTGGGAGGAGCGTGGGGCCGGCGACGCCGCGGTCGAGCTGGGGAGGCTGCGGGTGACCCCGCTCTGGCCGGCGCGCGACTTCGAGGGCTCGCGCAACGACCGCTCTCTGGTGGTGCGAGTCGAAACCGAGGCCGGTAGTCTGCTGTTTCCCGGTGACCTCGAGGCGGCGGGCGAGGCGGCGCTACTCGCCAGCGACGCGGAGCTCGCCAGCGACGTGCTGAAGCTGTCTCATCACGGGAGCCGCACTTCCTCGACGTTGGCGTTTCTTCGCGCGGTGTCGCCGGACCTGGTGGTGGCGACCGCGCCGTGTCGCTCGCGTTTCGGCATGCCCCACGCGGAAGTCGTGGGCCGTGTCGCGCGGCGCGGCGCCGCCTTCTGGTGGACGGGACGCGACGGCGCCGTCTGGGTGCGGCTGGCTGGGCCCCTTGCCAGCTGGAGCACGGCGCGCAGCCTCGACTGCCCGCGGCCGGAGCGCGGAGGCTAGTTTAGTAGGTTGCTGAAATAGGCCGGCGAGCGGTGCCAGGGCCGGGTGCGAAGGCCCCTTGCTCCTACACCCTGGTCCCACATACAACAGTGTTGGAGGTTGACCGCCCGCGCTCGACGGTGGGACGGTGCGCGAGGGAACACGCTTTGCATCTTCACGCCTCTCCGGTGAGACGGGCTCAGCCTCTCTGTCGCGCCAAGCAAGCATGATAGGCGTTTCGCGCCGCCTGCGTGCGCTGGTTCTCCTGGTTGACCCCGTAGAGCGTGCCGCCAGCCAGGCCGACGATGGCGCCGATCCCGGCACCCTTGCCCGCACCCGAGCCGCCGCTGGCGATCGCGCCGCCGGCTGCTCCGAGTCCAGCGCCCACCGCGGCACCCATGACGCCGTCGCGCGCCACGTGACGGCCCCTGCGGTCCGCTGCCCAGGCGTACTTGTCGCAGTTCTCGCGGTAGACCGCCGGGCGCGGGGCCGGCTGCGCCTGTGCGACCACCGCGACATTGGCCGGCTCGGGCTCCGGCTCGGCTACCGCTCCCACGTCGAGCTCCGGCGGCGAATCGGCGGCTGCCTCGGCGTCCTTCGCCTCGTGCACCTGTGCCACCACTACGCCGCTGACCAGCGCCGCGGTGACTGCCGAGAGAATCGCGATCGTCGCCAGCTTCCAGGGATTCGATTGGAGGGGTTGTTCGTCGTGACGCATCTGCTTGCTCCTAGTCCCGACATTTCGTCGTCGGTCGACAGGAGCATGCGCCGCGCCGCGCGGAGTGGCAGTGAAGCACTTCACGGGTCGATCGTGAGCTGCTTCACACGGTCGCCAGGCGGCCAGGGTGGTTTCCGTTGCCTTGGCGGGGCTCTAGAGGAGCGTCCTATGCGACGAGCCCGGTCTCGTTCGCCACGCGGCCTTTCGAGCCCACTGGTCGTATCGGTGACTCATCGGCCGGGGCGCGCC
>JAFDDG010000026.1 GCA_019310965.1 Deltaproteobacteria bacterium | reverse complement strand
CGTGGGAGAAAGTCCTGGCGGCCTCGATTGTTCCGCTGGCGGTGCTAGGCGGTCTCGGCGCGGGGATGTGGATGATGCGCTCGGGTGTCGCGCCCGCGCAAACGGTGCTGCCCATCAGCCTCGCCGCCTTCCTGATCGCCATAACCATGGAGCGGGTCCTGCCCTGGCACGAGGAGTGGAACCATTCTCGGGGCGATCTGCGTACAGACGCGCTTTACATCCCGACACACCTTGGAATCGGGGCCCTCTTCACGCCTCTCGTCGCGAGCGTCGCGGTCGCAGGAGGCGGTTGGCTAACCGAGCAGGTGCAGGGCGGCCTCTGGCCCGGCAGCTGGTCCGTCGTGGCCCAGGTCCTGCTGGCGACCGTCGTCCGGGAGTTCTTCGACTACTGGGGACATCGCGTCATGCACAGCACCGACTGGCTCTGGCGCATCCATGCGACCCACCACAGTCCGTCACGCCTCTACTGGCTGAACGGAGCGCGCGCCCACCCCGGCGAGATCGCCTTCCGCTTCGGGATCCTCGGCGTACTTCCGCTCGCCCTGCTCGGAGTAGGCGAATCGGTCCTGGCACTCACGACCATCGCGGCCACCATGGCCGATACGCTTCAGCACGCCAACATCGCGTTTCGCCTCGGCCCTCTCTCGTGGATCTACAGCATCGGCGACCTCCACCGCTGGCACCACTCGCGCGAGCGCGCGGAGGCGGACACCAACTTCGGAAGCGTCTACATCTTCTGGGACGCGGTCTTCGGCACTCGCTATCTGCCGGCCGATCGCGAGCCCCCCACCGACGTGGGGCTCGACGGGCTCGATGCCTTTCCAGAGGGCTTCTTCGCCCAATGCCTCTCACCCTTCCGCTGGGCGCGGATCGAGCGCGACAGCGCGCCGTGAAGTCGTTGCTGATCCGGTCGCGCTGTGCGCGGTGCTCTGGATTGCCCATGCAGAGCAGCGTGGGGCTGAAGGCGGAACCGCCACCTGGGCGCTGAAACGCTCGTCAGCGAACGCGTCGTCGTCGCCAGAAGCGCCGCACGCGAGACCGCGCATGCGCCCACCCGCTACCAGCGCAGCGTCGTGCGCACCGAATCTCCCTGGAATGCTCACACGCGCCTCCTTCCCGGCCGGGCTGGCGGTGCAGGCCAGCACCCTACCTGGGAGTGGATCGGATACCCTGTGTAGCCATTGCCGGCCGGAGCACCGCGGCCGCGAATCGCGATCGACCACCCGAGGGAGGGACACACGATGTACGGGCTGCGCGGCCTTCGCGTCATCGACTTCAGCAACCGGATCGCAGGCGCCTACGTCACGAAGCTGATGGCCGACGCCAACGCCGACGTGATCAAGGTCGAGCCGCCGGAGGGCGACCCGCTGCGCCGCTGGACGGCCAGTCACCAGGACCTCGGCGCCGAGGACGGCGCGCTCTTCCAGTTCTTGAGCTGCTCGAAGCGCTCGGTCGTGGGCACGCTCGACAGCCCGGAGACCCTCGCGCTCATCGAGGGCGCAGATCTGGTCGTCGAAACCTTCACGCCCGGCCTGTTCGGCGGCCGCGCGCTGTGCGAACGCTTCCCGGGGCTCGTGGTGCTGTCGATCACGCCCTTCGGACAGACGGGGCCCTACGCCCGGCGGCCCGCCTCCGACCTCACCATCCAGGCAGAGAGCGGCGGCATCATTGGACGCGGTCTGCCGACCCAGCCGCCGGTGCAGTGCGGCGCGCGCATCACCGAATGGATCGGCGGAACCTTCGCGGCGGTCGCCGGCCTTGCAGCGGCCATGCGCGCACGGCGCACCGGCCAGGGGGAGTACATCGATTTCTCGCTGTGCGAGGTCATGTACATCGGCGCCACCGTGCACATGGATCTGTTGAGCAGCCTGATGGGGCGTCCCCATATCCCCGGACCGGCGAGATCGGTCGAGCTGCCCTCGATCGAGCCGACGTCTGACGGCTGGGTCGGCTTCAACACCAATGCGCGGCAGCAGTTCAACGACTTCTGCCTGCTGATCGAGCGGCCCGAGCTGGCCGACGCTGAGATCGAGTGGTGGCAGGTGGGCGTGCGCATGCAGCGCATGCAGGAGTGGAACGAGATCGTGCGGGCCTGGACGACGCAGTACACCACCGCCGAGGTGGTCGAACGCGCCGCGCGGTTGCGCATCCCGGTGGCGCCGGTCAGTACGGGTCGCACGGTGCTGGAGCATCCCCAGTTCAAGGCGCGCGGAAACTTCGTCCCGAACCCGCAGAGTGGTTTCTTGCAGCCGGCGGCGAGCTATCTGCTCGGCGGAGAGCGGCCGCGAGCGACGGAGCCCCCGCCCCGGCTGGGGGCGCACACCGGCAAGATCGAGGCGCCGAGCCAGCCGCGGCGCGCCGGCACCTCCCCCGACCAGGCGACGAATCCCGAGCTGCCGCTCGCGGGCGTTCGCATCCTCGACGCGACCGCCTGGTGGGCCGGCCCCGCGGCCTGCCAGATGCTCGCAAGCCTTGGAGCCGAGGTGATCCGCATGGAGGCCTGCCAGAAGCCCGACGGCATGCGCATGGCCGGTGGCATGTTCTACACCGAGCCTTCGTGGTGGGAGCGCTCGCACGTCACGCTCGGGTCCAATACCAACAAGCGCGGCATAACGCTGAACCTCGCGGACGACAGGGGACTGGCGCTGTGCAAGCAGCTGATCGGCAGCTGCGATGTCTTCGTCGAGAACTTCTCACCGCGGGTGATCGAGGGGTTCCGCCTGGACTGGGAAACGGTGCACGCGCTGAACTCGCGCGCCATCCAGGTCCGGATGCCCGCGTTCGGGCTGTCCGGCCCGTGGCGAGACAACGTGGGCTTCGCCCAGACCATGGAGCAGATCTCCGGCCTCGCCTGGGTGACGGGGCACGCTGACGACCAGCCGCGCATTCAGCGCGGACCGTGCGACCCGCTCGCCGGCATGCACGCCGCGTTCGCGATCCTGGTCGCATTGGCCGAGCGCGAGCACACCGGCGAGGGCAAGCTGCTCGAGTGCACGATGGTCGAGGGCGCTCTCAACGCCGCTGCCGAGGTCGCGATCGAGTGGTCTGCGTACGGGGTGGAGCTGGAGCGCGACGGCAATCGCGGGCCGGAGGGCGCGCCGCAGAACATCTACGCGTGTCGCGGTGATGAGAACTGGCTCGCGCTCGCGGTGACGAGCGACGATCAGTGGCTCGCCCTCTGCGACGAGCTGGGCAAACCGGATTGGAGCCGTGACGCGGAGCTCGGTACGGCGGCCGGCCGCCGCACCAAGCACGATGCCCTCGACGAGAAGCTGGCGGCCTGGGCCCTGGAGCAGGACGTCGAGGCGGCGGTCGGGCGACTGATTGCTCGCGGCATCCCGGCCGCGTCGCTCACCGATCCGCGCGAGGCCAGTGCGCATCCACAGATGGCGGCGCGCGGATTCTTCGAGGAAGTCGATCACCCCATCGTCGGCGCGCATCCCGTTGCCGACCCGCCCTTCCGCTACGCGACCGTCGATCACTGGCAGCAATCACCGACTCCGACCATGGGACAGCACAACCGCGAGGTGCTCGGCGAGCTGGGCCTCAGCGACGCCGAGATCGACGAGCTCGAGGCGGACGAGGTGATCGGAACCAAGCCGACGGGGCTGTAGAGGGAGAAGCTGATCTACGGCCTGGCTGGCGGCAGGAGTACAACACGTGCAGGCCGCACAGCGCCCTGGGATACCGGCCACCGGCACCCGAGGCGGTACTGTGGCCAGCAACTGCCGGGCTTCAGTCTGCAGCCACGGCGGGGCTCACAAAGGACGCGGACTAATCCGGGGGGCGGGTCAGACGAAGGGTCACACCCAGGAGTCGTGAACGCTCGCACCCCTGGGCGCCGGCGTCCCGAGCGACAAAGGGTCTCGATATGACTCGCGCGGCATTGCCCCGCTCCCCCCCGCCGAGTCATGGCGCAGTGGGGCCGCGACAATCCGGTAGTCCGCACCCTCTTCGAGCGCGAGGGGGTTGGGGGTTGTCGTCGGAATCGGTGCCGCTAGAAGCGATACTGAAGCCCAAGGGAGACGGAGACCTGGTCCAGCCCGTCCGCATCGCCGGTTGGAAGCACGTAGCTCGTGTCGAGAGTGCCAACGATTCTCGGTGTGAAGTAGACCTCGACGCCGCCGCCGAAACGCGCCGCAAAGGAGTCTCCCTTATCCCCTATGTCAAGGTCCAGTTGGTCTTCCACGTCGAAGTGCATGAATCCGGCGCCGGCCAGTAGAAACGGCTGGATGGGGCCAGTGAATAGGTAGAACTTCGCGTTTCCGGTAAGAGTCATCGTGTCGAGCGTCGCGACCTTCCTGTCGAAATCGATATCCGCGTTTGGGAACCACTGAAACTGGATCTCGCCCGCGAGGTGAGGAAAGAGCCGGTAGCCAACGCGGGCGTCGAAGCCCGGTGGGGTCTCCACGTCGACAGAGTTGCCAGACGCGTACTTCTCGTAGTCATCTTCCACGTCTTTGTAGTAGGCGCCCGCGAAGGCGGCCCCAACATAGAAGCCCTTGCGATCAGGGTCGTCGCTCCGGGCCGGCGGTGGCTCGGCAAGTACGGCACCGGGCCACAAGAGAACGATGATCGTCGAGAATACGACGAGGCGTGACATGGCGAATCCCGACCCCGGGCTTGTGCGCTTCAAGGCTTACCTCCGTGAACCATTGCCCGGAGGTTAGCAGGGCAGCGACTTCATCCGTCGTAAGGGCGTGCCAGTCAGCGGGTCGCACTCGAAACGGCGGAGGGCGGCGCTGCCCGGCCTCACTGAGCGTTGCTTGCCTTCTACACCCGGGGGTGTGTCCGGGTCAATGAAATAGGGAAAATCCGCGGGTTCGAGCGGGCTCAACGGGTTGCACCGCTCGACGCTGGCCCGCTCGCGCACCCTACGCCGCAGCTACCGCCCGCCACATATTGGGCTCCGCTCCCGCGCCCCACTCCGCAAGTCCCGAAGCAGCCGTTCGCCGATGGAGCCAGGGAGCCAAGTCAGGAAAGGCGTTCCCGGCGCTCTCCTGATCGTGCGTTCGGCGCGGCTATGCTGCAAGTGGGAGCTGCTGCCGTTGCCTGTGAAAAATCGGAGAGCCGCCGGCCGCGGCGGGGTGCTGCTGCACCTCATGCTTGGCGTCGGTGGCTTCGCGGCGCTCGGGTGGGAGGCCATCTGGCAACTCCAGGCCACGTTGGCGTTCGGGGTTTCCGCGGCGGGCACAGCGCTCACACTGGCGGCCACGATGGGCGGCATGACGCTCGGCTCGCTCGCGGCGGGTGCCTGGTTGCGGCGAAATCCGCCGGCAGCGCCGCTGCGTGTTTATGCCGCACTCGAGCTGTCGATTGGTCTTGCAGGCCTCCTGGTGCGCTTCGGGTTCCGCGCGCTCGAGGCCTTCGATGCGGAGGTCTACGCCGCACTGCCCGCGGTGGCGCCGCTGCTCCACGGTGCGGGAATGGCGCTACTCATCGCCCCGGCGAGCTTCGCGATGGGCGCCAGCGTGCCGGTGTTCCAGCGCGTCGCCCACGTGCACGGCGGCTCGATCTCTACCCTGTATGCAGCGAACACGGCCGGGGCCGCACTCGGCGTGCTCGCCATGAGCTTCGCTGTCCTGCCCGCTTTGGGGTTGGCCGGTGCCTGCTTCACGCTGGCAGCACTGAACGCCGCTGTGTGCCTGGCGGCTTGGCGGCTCGCGGTGCCCAGCGCCGCGCGCTCTGCCCACGCCGCGGCGGAAGGCCGCGCAAGCCTTCGCTTCGTGCAGGCCCTCGCCGTCGTCTTCTGCACGGGCTTCGTCACCTTCGGCCTCGAGGTGACGTGGTTTCGCGCGCTGCGCGCCGCGTTCTGGAGCACTTCGGGCACATTCGCGATCCTGCTCGCGGCAGTGCTGCTGCCACTCGCGATCGGCGCGCATTTCGTTCCGGCGTGCCGCCGCCGCGGCTGGGCGCCGGGCAGGTTGCTGATGGGAGCCGGCGGCGCGGCCGCTCTGGCGACGCCGCTAGTCGAGCGTATGGATCTCACGATCGGAGTGCCGGGCGGCTACGGCACAGCCATGCTCGTGTGGTTCGTGCTCACGCTCCTTGCGATCGGGCCAGCCATCGCTCTCCTTGCCACGGCGCTGCCGTGGTGTCTCGAGGAACACACGGAGGTGCGGCGAACGTCGTTCCTCTATGCCTGCAATGCGCTCGGCTCCGTGGCCGGCTCACTGTTGGCGGCGTGGCTGTTGTTGCCGCGGCTTGGCGCAACCCGCAGCGCCTGGCTCCTGAGCGGGATCGTCTTCGCAGCCGGATTCGCTGTGTCGCCAGCGCGCCGGCGCACCGTAGCGCTCGCGCTCGGCACCGCGTGCTTCGCGCTGGCAGTCGGTACCAGCTCGACCCCCGGCCGGGAACGCGTGCAGTTTCATCGCGATCTGGCCGGCCATAGCGTGCTGGCGTACGAGGAGAGCCCCGACTACACGGTTTCGGTCGTCGAGACGCCGTCTGGGGAGCGCATGCTCTTCATCGACGGGTTCGTGGCCACCGGCGACGCTGCGGCGTCCAGTCACTATATGGAGTGGATGGGTCGGTTGCCGGCTCTGCTGCACCCGGCGCCCGAGCGTGGACTCGTGATCTGCCTCGGCACAGGCCAGACCGCCAATGGCCTGCGCCGCGAACAGCTCTCCGCGGTCGACGTGGTCGAGGTCAGCAAGTCGGTCGTCGAACTCGCGCCGCTCTTCTCACGCAACGAGGGCGTGCTCGACGATCCGCGCGTCGAGACGATCGTCATGGACGGTCGGGCCTGGTTGCGGCGCACCGCGCGACGCTACGACGTGATCACCCTCGAGCCGATGCCACCGAATTTTGCCGGGGTGAACTCACTCTACTCACTCGAGTTCTACGAGATCATGAAGCAGCGGCTCGCGCCGGATGGCGTGGTGGCGCAGTGGCTGCCGATCCAGCTCTTGACGTCCTCGCATGCGCGCAGCGTGGTACACACCTTTCTCACCGCGTTTCCGGATGCCGTGCTCTGGTACGACCCGGTCGGTGGCATGCCGATCCTGCTCGGGCGACGCGGCGGTGCATCGCTGCCGCTTGCGCAACGTTGGCCGGGTGTGGGTCGCGCCCGGCGCGACATGCCGCCGTGGGCGATTGATCGCAGTGTGTGGCTTCGCCAGCCGGCACTGGCGCGCTGGGCCGGCAATGCCGAGCTCGTCACGGACGACAACCAGCTGCTGCAGTGGGGACAGGTGCGTCCGAGCAGGAGTGCCGACGTCAGCGCGGCCCGCCAGAACACGAATCTCTTGAGCCTGGCCGAAGCGGCCGGGGGCATGCCGTTTCGGGGGCGGCGCGCCCGGCCACGTGGTCCCAGCGCGCCGTGAGCCGCATTTCGCCGCTTCGAGATTCGGAGCGCTCGACGGGGCTCTTGGATAGGCACCGACACCCCTTGTCGGAAGAATCCGCGATGTCCGATGAGTTCGTTCCCGACGAGTAGGCTCCGGGGGGGGGAGACGGGTCTGCCTCGTCGTAGAATTCGGGAACGGCCGGGCTGCTCAGATGGCGAATCGCCGGGAAACATGGGCGCCCCTGCGTCGAATCTCTTCCCGCCGCGTCGCCGCACTGACCTCGGGAGTGTCGGAGGGGAGGGCAGAGCGGATTTCGTCGAAGCGTACGACCCGGGTCTGCGGTGTCGGTGCCGAATCGACGAGCGCCCAGCGGAAGATCATGATCCCCTCGCGATGCCCCTCGGTGTCCAGCCAGTTGGGGACGCCTGGATCGCGGTGGGCGACCACGTAGCGAATCGAGCCGTCGCTGCTGACGTGGGACTGGTGGCCGTTCAGGCTGGTGATGCGGTTCGCGTACTCGAGGGACTCGAACCACCAGAAATTCGTCAGCTGGAGCCCCAGGTAGCCTTCGGTCGACGCCGGGATCTCGATGACGAGGGCTTCTTCGTCTTTGAGATCGAAGTAGCCCAGGCTGAAGAAGCTCTGGGAGCCCAGCAGGCCACTCGACGGCGGAGGCGGTGGCTCGAAGGTGTTCGGGGGTTGCTTCTTCCGGCAGGTGTCCACGTACTCGATCCAGACGCGTGCCTGGGAGGTGACGAAGCGAGCGGCGGACTCCAGGCCCAGCGCGGCGTCCTGCGTTTTGAGCACCGGACGCAGGGCTCCTTCGTTCCCGATTCGGACGATGCGCAGCGTCGCGGCCTCCTCGGTCTCCCAGTCATTGAAGATGTGACGAACCATGAGGGCATCGGCGTCGGGCTCCAACCGCAGCCAGTTGCCCTCGACGGGAGCAGCGCTCAGCACCAGCTCGAAGCGGCCGGAATCGTCGACCTCCAGCTCGTCGGAGAGCATTCTCGAGATCACCCTGGGCGGTTTGTCCATGCCCGCGAATCCACTGGCGACGGTGAACTCGAGATACAGGCAGCTGCCTCGCGTGCCGGTGATCCGGTAGCTGCCGTTCCCGTCGAGCGTCGCGGATTGGTAGAGAACGTCGGGGTTCTCGCCCCCGAACTTCGTCTCGGGTCCCAGGCGGCGAAAGCTCGGGAAGTTCGCGTCCGCGTGGTGGACGTAGTTCTGGAGCGCCAGGGTGACGAGGCGGCCGAAGTGGCGGTAGGCCTCCGCGACGTCCAGCTCGGACAGCGGGGTGTCGGGGCGCTGGAGGATCTCGGGAAGATCTCTCACGGCGTCCGCAAAGAGCGCCCACGCCTGGCCGGCGCTTCCGTCGCGCTGCGCGCCGCTCCTCGTCGTCGGATCTCGCGACATCTCGCCTCCTTCAGATCTCCGAGGGGACTCCGTGGTGCGCCTGGTAGCTGCTGAATCGGGGCCGCTCGGTTTCCGGGTCGAGGCCGGTGTTGTCGAAGGAGTAGACGTAGCGGCCGTGGGATCCCTGCCGGTGTGCAGCGAGGTAGCCGCGCATGCGCTCCCGGGCGTCCGCGGTGTACTCCCAGCCGAGATGCTCGTAGAGCTTCGCGATGGTTCCGATCGGGTCCTGCATGAAATCGGAATACAACATATCGAAGAGCATCTCGTCGCGGAGGATACCCTCGGACTGGAGCTGGATCGTGTGGTCGAGGACGGAGGCAAGGCCGAGCGACATCCCCTGCATGGCCGCGCCGATGTCTGGAAGCCGATCGGAGCGCATCCACACCATGGTTCCGTAAAAGCCCGCCAGGGAGGCAACGACCTTCAGGGGATCGCGGTGTGTGTAGGCGAAGCGTGCGTCGGGGTAGACGTCGAGAACCGTCGCCGCGTTCGCGATGTGGGTGGGTGTCTTCAGCACCCAGCGCCTCCCCGGCTGCTGCCACTGGAGGAGCTGAAGAAATTTCTTGTGATACTCGTAGAAGACGCGCTTGTCGGCCGCTGTGAGCCAGCTCGCATAGCTCGGGATGTCGTACGAGAAGGTGAAGTACGACGCCATGAACTCTCCGGCGAAGATCGTGGGGCATTCGGCCGGAATGCGTCCACCGATGGCGTGCATTGCGGCGATCTCGGGCGTGACCCGGTGCCAGATCTGGAGTGCGTGGTCCCAGCGGGCGATGCGCTCTTCGCGCGCCGCCGCCGATTCGCCGGCCGGGGGGCAGGGGTCGCAGACCTCCCAGCCGAGCGGTGTGCGATGGGCGGGGTCTTCGGCGAGGAGCTCCTGGAGGATCGTCGTGCCGCTGCGGCCCGCCCCGCCGACGAAGACCGGCTCCTCGATCCGCTCCTCGAGGATCTCCGGGTGACGCTTCAGGGCGTCGAACAGCTGGAGACGGGCCTGGAGGGCGCGCAGGATCTCGCCGCGGGCGATGATCCTCCCGGTGAAGTGCAGCGCGGCCTCGGTGTCGAGCGACTTCGTGAGGATGCCGAGCGGCTCGCGGAAGCGGTCGTCCCCGAAGTCGGACAGGCCCGTCGCGTTCGCAGCCTGCTCGAGGAGGGAGTCGGCGTCCAGGCGGATCGGCTGGACGCCGTCCGCCTCGAGGTCGGCGCCGAGCTCGTTCACGACCGCGACCCACTCCGGCCGGGGCGCAGGGGTCCAGGGGGACGGGCGCGAGGTGTCTCCGGCCTCCTCGGAACGGAGCTGGAAGCTGGTGTACGCCATGGCTGGATCCTCCTTCACGGACCTGCATCGATCCGGGGCAGCACCTCGCGCTCGAAGAGCCGCAGGCTCTGCCAGGAGAGCTCCGGATCCAGGCCGCAGAGCAGAGGCTTGAACACTAGCCTGCCGCCGGGTCCGATCGAATCCAGCATCTCCGCCAGCGCCCGCTCGATCGCCTGTCACTTTTCCGCCGGCGGGCGCGCGCGTCCGATAGCTCCGCGGCGTGCGATCGGGAATCCCGGGCAGGTCGGTTCAGGGTGCCTCGGCCACGACGAGCGGCACCGGCAGGGCGCCGGCCGTGAGGATGGCCGCCAGCTCGACGGCGATCCTGCGCTCGGCCATCTGCCAGCCAGCGTCGATCTTGACCAGGTCGCCGAGGGGCGCGTCGATCTCCAGTGCGGCGTACACGCGACCGTCGAGGACCACGGCGAGCCGCTCGCCAATGTGCTCTTCCGTGAAGGCGCGCAGGGGGTCCCGGCCCTTGGGCCACAGACCGAGCATGACGACGGGATGCTGCCCGGCCGCGATCTCCACCCACGCCTCGCGGATCGCATCGCCGCCGAAGAGGCTCGCTCCCTCGACCACGTAGACGGTGGATGCATCATCGGCGTCTGGGAGCGCTCGCTCGCCCGCCCCGACCTCGACGTGCTCGAGCGCTCCTCGGTGCGAGGAGAGGACCCGGTCGACCCGAAGCAGTTCGAAGCGGCCGCGCTCCGTGAACACGCGGGCGATGGTGTCCCGTGGCGGCAGCTCGCCTCGCAGGACGACCGTGAACTCCCCGGGCCGGTTGCTGCGAACGATGGGTGAGAAGGCGGGGTGCAGCGCTGTGGCGCGCTCGCGCAGCACGCCGCGAATCGCCGAGGTTGTCTCGGGCGGTACGGGATCGTCGCTGCGCAGAACCCATTTCTCATTCTGCGTGGCTTTGAAGACACTTGTGCCCACCGCAGACACCAGCGCGAGCATGCACAGGGCGGCGACGGCGATAGCGATTCGTCTCTTCACGAAGCTCCGGGTGTAGGATAAGGGCGGACTGTCAGATGCACCGGGCAGGACTCGGTCGCGACGGTATCTCAAGGGCTGCTCGGGATCATCCGAGATCGGTCCCGCTAAGATGGCGTTGGGATCGTGGTGGTGCAGCCGGCGGGCCAGTGTCCCGACGCACCGCAGAGACCCTGGAGTGTCGCGATGGCCGAAGACAGGGACGAGCCGAGGCGCCACAGCGAGCTCGCCAGCGCGGGCGATGCCGGGCCGTCGAAAGGGCCGGCGAACAGGGCAGGGGGCGAGGCCGGGGGCGAGGCGGAGGAAGAGGGTCTGGAGGGCGGCTGGGAGAACTGGGTGCTGCCGTACATCCACGACTCGGCACTCTGGCCAGTGTTGATCGTGATCGTGGCCCACGTCGTTGCCGGCATGATCCCGCTTCTGATCTCGGCTGTTCGGGAGCGCTGGATTCCCGCGATCGTGTTGACTGCGTGGCTCGGCTTTCTGTCCTACAAGCTCTGTCGAAACGACGTGAAGCAGCACGCCGGGTTGAGCGCCATCGGCTGGTTGCTGATCATCACATGGCTGCTTGGCGGCACTGCGGCCTACTTCAGCGACCGGACGGGGCTATTCTGATCCTGCTCAGACCTTCATGAACGATCCAAGCGAGGGCGGCGCTGCGCGGCCCCCCACTCGACTCCTCGCGTTCGACGGACGTGAGGCGGAGACGATGATGATGCACGAAGAAGAAGACGGCGCCGAAGAGCCCTCTGCGTCCGGCCTGATCGCGCGCGCCAAGGAGCAGCCCGTCGCCACCGCGACTCTCGTCGCCTCCACCATCGCCGGCGTGGCCATCTCCTGCGTCGTGCTGGGGGACGATTGAGCGCTGTGGCGAAAGATCGCGGGTGGCGCCCTGGCGGGCGGGGGATCCTGGCTGCTGGTGGCGGTCGGCCGGATCATTGGTTGAGGGGGGGGACGCCGAGCTCCGCATCACTGCGGGGCGGTGTACCCATCGCGACGCGAATGCTTGACCCGAACCTGCGAGAGATCGCATAGGATGCGGGGGCAATTCCGGGGCCGACCATCCGGAGCCTGCTGATGCTGGAACGCACATCTCCGCTGCCCCGGCGCGCCGATCGAAGCCGTCTCTCCCACCGCCTGCTGCTCCTCGCCGTGTCACTTCTCCTGTCTCGGTTCCTGGCGGAAGTGGTCTTGCGAGTCTGGTTTCCTCAAGTCGGAGGGAATGACGCTTGCGGAGAGAAAGTACGAACGCAGGGGAGAAGCGCGATCGCGAAGTCGAGCGGCATCCGCATGCTGGCCGTGATCCGGCGCGACACCCCGGACAGGAGGAGCCGTGCGCGACGACATCTGCATGCGTGAGGAAGAGGTGCGGGAGTTTCTCCGCCAGAACAGCAACGCAATCCTGGTGAGCAACGGACGCCGGGGCTTTCCTCACGCCGTGGCCATGTGCTACGAGCTCGACGAGGATGGGTCGCTGCGCTTCCACACCTACGGGCGCAGTCAAAAGGTGCGCAACATCGAGCGCGATCCGAGGGTGACGCTGCTGGTGGAGAGCGGCTCGGCCTACGATGAGCTGCGCGGCGTGATGCTGGAGGGCACGGCCGAGATCTCGAAGGATCTCGATGCCACCGTCGCGACCATGCTCGCGACGTTAGCCGAGCTCGCGGAGGGTAGCGGCGAGACCCCGCCGGACGTGGCTGGGATGCCCGAGGCGGTGAAGCAGCAGATGGCGGGCAAGCGGGTGCTGGTGCGCGTGCGGCCCCGTCGCGTCGTCTCCTGGGACCACGGCAAGCTGCCCAAGGGCAAGGCCTTCGCCGGCTTGCCAGGCTGAGCCGCCCCGAGGCCGGTCCCATTTCGCGAACTCTCGGGGCTCGCAGGGCGGAGGGATTCTCGGAAGGCGCGTGGGGGTCAGCGCTGCAACTCTGACTCGTGTCCGTCCTGCATCTGGTGGTACGCGGCATTGAAGACCGCGTAGGCGCCGCAGCGCGTGCAATCGACATCGTTGCCGTAGCAGCAGAAGGGTCTCTCGAACTCGCCTCCACTGCCGAGGTAGAGCGGAAGCGTCTCGCGGGCCAGGCAAGGCTCGCCTCGCTCGCCGGTATACCGCATGGCGACGTCGGACAGCATGAGCTCGAGCGCGCCGATGTTCGACTTGATGAGGCGGGGGTAGCTCCGCTTGAGCGCGATCAGGCGCTCGACCACCGGGTCGCGGTCGCGCAGGTCGTCCCAGGCGAGACCCGTCCGGTCGTCGCGGGTGGGTACGTAGAAGGTGAAGGTCATGCCGTCGATGGGCCATTCGCGGACAGCCTCGACGAACTCCTCCAAGCAGCTCTCGTTCGCGCGCGTCAGGGTCATCTGGAGCAGAACGACGGTGCCGTCCTCGGGGTCGCGAGCGTGGATCGCCTCCTTCACCTTCTGGAAGACCCCCTCGCCGCGGATCGCGTCGTTGGGAGCCTCGGGGCCGTCCAGCGAAACGGTGACGATGCAGCCGGGCGCGGAGGGGATGCCGTAGGTGCCGTTGGTGACGATGGAGCTCCTGCGAAAAAGCTTCATGCCCTCCAAGACGACATCCCGGCGGATCATCGGCTCGCCGCCCATGAACAACATGAACTCGATGCCATGCCGGTCGCGCAGCACGCGCAGCTGGTGGAGCAGCGTGGCGTCGTCGATCTTGTCGCGGGGATCTTTCGGGTTCTCGTCGCGGAACACGAAGCAGTGCCTGCAGGTGAGGTTGCAGACGTTGGTGACGTTGACGAGCGCGGAACGATGCTGGCCGGAGCCCAGATCCGGGGGAGAGCGCAGGGCTCGGCCGGTCTCATCGATCTGGACGAGCGCGTCCGGCTGCGAAGGAGAAGGCTTGATCGTCATTTCCCACCGCGAAGGGGCCGGCGCGAGGGCCGGCTTCTCGAATTCCCCGATTGTGCATCAGGTGCCGGCGCAGACAAAGGGGCGCGGCCAATGCCTCGGTGGAGATTTACCGCAATGCAGCGCAACGACGTGCCCGATGCTGCGGCAGCTCGAACGGGCGGGCCAGAGAGCCGGCCGCCGCCGCGACGGTCGGCTCGCTGGCTGCGGCTCAGTGCATACCCGTATTCGACAGCTCGTGCAGGGGCCGGACCACCCAATAGGTGTGCAGGTCTCCGACGATGCTCTGGAAGGTGCTGATACGCGCGGGATCGTCGAGCTTCGGAATCGCCTCGGCGATCTTGCGGATCAGCTCCTCACACGCCTCGGTGTGGCCGGGTCGCACGCGGGCCGTCGTGACGACGGCAAACGGGTACGTAGGCAGGCCGTCCGCGCGAAGATCGGCCCGATACGAGGGTGTCTGGGCCCGTATTTCTCGGGCGCGCAAGCCGTCCGATGCCCGACGTGAATCGAGGTGACGCGCCACGGCTCGAGTTTCGCTTCCGATCGGGATCGCAGCTTCGAGCCGCCTCCCGCCTCTGTCGGGCGGATCCGGAGCTCGAGGGGGTCACCCAGCCCGACGTCGTCGCGGCGATCCTCATTGCCTGGGACTCTCGGTCCGGACGCCGATCTCGACGAGCGGAGGGTGTCGTCGCGGCGCATGACGTAGTTGTTTGCTCGACACGAGTGCGCGGCATCTGACGTAGTTGTTTGTTCGACGCATGTGCGCGTTTCGGCACGTAGTCGTTTTCTTGACACAAATTTGTTTCGCGAGAAGGTCGATGCACGGGAGCAGACTGTCACTCTCATCGTCAGCGACAAGGGAAGGGGCTTTCGTCCAGAGCAGGTGCAAGGCGGTGGACTGGGGATTCTCGGAATGAGAGAGCGCGTCGAGCTGCTTGGTGGGCGTTTCGAGCTGGTCTCCCAGCCTGGGGAGGGCACACGGATCCGGGCTGACCTGCCTCTGGCGGCGACCTGAAGTGCCTCGAACGCAGCGCGCAGAGGAGCTCATGATCGAGCGGGACGTGGTTCGGGTCGTCCTGGCCGATGATCACACGATGGTCAGGCGGGCGCTCTCGCAGGTGCTGGAGCAAACGAGCGACCGGATCCGGGTCGTAGGCCAGGCGAGCGACGGCATGGAAGCGGTGCGGCTCGTCGAAGAAGTACGGCCCGACGTTCTCATTGTCGACTACAACATGCCCGAGCTCGACGGTCCGGGAGTGATCGCGGCCGTTCGGAAGCGGGAGCTGCCGGTCAAGATTCTGGTGTTGACGGTCCACGAAGACGTCCACTATGCGGTGACGATGCTCGAGCGCGGTGCCGACGGTTTCGTCGTCAAGTCCGCTGCGGTCGAGGAGCTGGTGACTGCGATCGATGCTGTCCGCGACGATGGGACCTACATCTCGCCCAAGATTGCGCGGCAGGTGCAGGTGCAGCTGGAGCGCGCCAGAAAGAAGCGCAGCGGCTTGAATGCGCTCTCGCCACGGGAGTTCGACGTGCTGAGGGCGTTCGGCTGCGGGATGGGCATCACGGAGTGCGCGAGGCAGCTGAATCTCAGCAAGCCCACTGTCGCGACCTATCGAAGCCGCATCATGGCGAAGCTGGGGCTCAAGAGTACGGCCGAGATCATCCGCTACGCACTCGAGCACGGCGTGGCCGAGTAGGCGGCGCACGAGGCGTCTGCGAATCGGGCCCAACCGAGGGCTCTTCGATTCGCTCCTGCCAGCCGGCCCGAGTGCTCGTGGCTCAGGCGTCTGTCGTCGCGAGCCGCAGCGGCAGCTCGCGCAGGCGCTGGCCGGTGGTGGCGAATACGGCGTTCGCCACGGCTGCTGCGATGGGCGGTGTGCCCGGCTCCCCCACGCCCGTGGGCGGGTCGTTGCTGGGAACGATGTGCACCTCGATCTGCGGGGCCTCGTTCATTCGCAGCATCGGATAGTCGTGGAAGTTGCTCTCCACGGGCATGCCGTCCCGAAAAGTGATCTGGCTCTTGATCGCGGCGGTGAGCCCGTAGATCACCCCGCTCTCGATCTGGGCCCGCACCAGATTGGGGTTTACAGCGGTCCCGCAGTGCACTGCGCAGGTCACCTTCTCCACGCGGATCTCGTCGCCGCGGACCGAGACCTCGGCCACCTCCGCCATGACGGTGCCGAACGATTCGTAGATGGCGATGCCCTGGTTTTGCTTGCGGGAGGTCCCCCAGCCGGACTTCTCGACGACGAGGTCGAGCACGGCGAGATGGCGCGGGTGCTCGGCCAGCAGGCCGCGCCGGAAGCTCGCCGGGTCGGCGCCCGCCGCGTGAGCGAGCTCGTCGATGAAGCTCTCGACGACGAAGCCGTTGTTCGAGTGGCCGACCGAGCGCCAGATGCCCACGTGGATGTCCGGATCCCACAGGGTGCTCGCCACTCGGACGTTCTCGATGGCGTAGGGCTGGTCTTGCGCTCCCTCGTGCGAGAGAACCGGCCCGAGCATGCCCGGGAGCACGCTGCCCGCGGCGCCCGCCAGCGCATTGAGTGTCCCGCGCAGCCACTCGGGCCCCATGGCACCGCCCATGCGCGACACCATGTATTTGATCAGGGATGGCGCTACCAGGTGGTGGTGCCAGGCGGTGGGGTGGCCGTCGGCATCCACCGCTCCTCGCAGGCGGTGGGCCGTGGCGGGCCGGTAGAAGTCGTTCGCAATGTCGTCTTCCCGTGAGTAGACGAGCTTGATCGGTGCGCCGGCGCGCTTCGCGACCTCCGCCGCCTCTGCGGGCACATCGGGGAAGAAGCGCCGTCCGAAGCCGCCGCCGAGGAACTCGGTGTGGACCGCGACCTGGCTCCGCGAGAGGCCGAGGATGTCGGCCACCACGTCCTGCACGATGCCCGGCGTCTGGGTGCCGATGTACACGTCGACGTGATCCTCACCGGGGACCACGGTGCAGTTCATGGGCTCCATGGTCGCGTGGGCCTGGTGGGTGGTGTGGTACTCGACGTCGAGGGTGACCGGTGCCAGCTCGAGGGCCTCGCCGACGTCACCGTCGTGACGCAGCTCGTTGCCGTCTTCCTCCCGCAGCAGGCGCTCGTGCTCCGCCCGCATTGCCGCGCTGTCGTAGCGTCGGCCCTCGGGCAGCTCGAACTTCGCAGCCAGGAGCGCGGCCCCCTTGCGCGCGCGCCAGTAGTTCGTCGCCAGTACGGCGACACCCGTCGGAACTTCGAAGACGGCTTCCACGCCGGGTAGTGCCGTTGCGGCAGTGGCGTCGAAGGAGATCACCCGGCCACCGCGCAGGGGCGGGCGCACGACCACGGCGGTCAGCAGGCCGGGCACGCGGGCGTCGATGCCGTAGGTCGCCTGGCCGCGCGCCTTCACGGCGGCGTCCACGCGCGGAAACTCGCCACCGATCCAGCGGAACTCCTCCGGCGACTTGAGCGCGACCTCGCGCGGCACTTTCTGCCGGGCGGCGTCCTCGGCGAGCTCGCCGTAGCGGGCGCGGCGTCGCGTCGCGTCGTGGAGAACCGCACCGTCCTCTGCCCGCAGCGCCTCGACATCGACGTCCCAGCGTTCGGCGGCCGCGGCGAGCAGCATCTCGCGCGCCCGCGCGCCGCTCTCGCGCAAAGGGATGAAGCGCCCGGCGGCGCTCGCGCTGCCACCGGTGGATTGGATCGGCTGCTTGAACGCATCGTTGGCCGGGGCGTGGCGGACCTCGATGCGCTGCGGGTCCACCTCGAGTTCCTCGGCGACGAGGGTGGCGAAGACCGTGAAAGTGCCCTGGCCCATCTCGACCTTGTCGGCGTAGAGAAGGATGCGGTCGTCGTTCGTGATGTGGAGCCAGGCATCGAAGCTGCTGACCTGCGCCTTGCCCGCCAGCGGCGCCGGCGGCAGCGGGGAGGCACACCCCACGACCAGCCCGCCCGCCGCGACCGCCGTGCCCTGGAGGAAGCCCCGTCGCGTGAGAGCCGTCATGCCGAGCCCTCCTCTTCGCGGAGGGCCGCGGCGCGGTGGATGGCGGCGCGGATGCGGCCGTAGCTGCCGCAGCGACAGATGTTGCCGTTCATGGCGTCGTCGATGTCGGCGTCACTGGGAGCCGCGTTGCCCGACAGCAGCGCGGCGGCGGACATGATCTGGCCGGACTGGCAATAGCCGCACTGTGGAACCGAGAGCTCGATCCAGGCGCGCTGAAGCGGGTGCTCCCCGTCCGGGTCGAGGCCCTCGATGGTGGTCACGGCCCGGCCCGCGGCGGCCGACACCGGCGTGAGACAGCCGCGCACGGGCTCCCCGTCCAGGTGGATCGTGCAGGCGCCGCATTGGCCGATGCCGCAGCCGAACTTCGTGCCAGTGAGGCCGAGCTCGTCCCGGATCGCCCAGAGCAGCGGGGTTTCCGGCTCGATCTCGATGGCACGAGGCTCGCCGTTGAGTGTGAATTCGATCATGGGGCCCCTCGCGCGGCGGCTGCCGCCGGGACCGAGTTTATCGAAATCGCGACAAGGCTTCCGGGCCGCGCCTGGCTTGCTCTGATCGTGAACGATTGCGATCGCTGGCCAGGGCTCGCTGCTGAAGCAGTCTCCTTCAGTCCAACTCCATCCGATAGAGCCGTGCCGCTTTGTGGAGGACGATCTTCTCCCGCACCGCCGCATCTACCCCGTCGAAGTTCTTGTCGATCCACTGGCGCGAGCTGGCCCGTGATGGGCTCTTCTACACCCGCGCTGGACAGCCAAACGAGGACGAGGACCTCCTTCGTCTTGCGGTTCGGGGCCATTCGATCGTGGGCACGGTCACGCTGATCAGAGAGCATGAAGGCGCGATCTGCTTCGCGTAGGGCGTGTTCCGCTCGAACCTCTCGAATCGCCTCGCGAGCTTCGGAGTCGGCGGAGTCCCAACATATCTAGGGAGGCACGTGCTTGGAACCTGGTCGCTGAGAGGCTGTGTACCCCTCTGGGAGCAGCCTGTGTTCAGGCCGAGCTCAGGGCCGGGGCGGGCGCATCCCGTAGCGGGGCAGCCCGTCCTCGCCCTCGCTGAGCCACTGGGCGCGCTGGTCCAGGAACGCATGGTGGGTCGCGCGAACGCCGCCCGCTTCGTCGAGGCTGCCGGCGAGGATCCCCACCCACGGCACCTCGGGGTGCAGGAGCGGCGTCGGACCGCCACAGACACGGCACAAGCTGCGCTGGTAGGCGGGCGGCCGCTCGAGCAGCGGCGCTGTCCACGTCTGCACCAGCTCCTCGCCCGCGAGCCAGCGGAAGCGCTCGGGAGCGACCGCTATTTCCGCGGCAAAGGCGCTGCCCGTTGCTTTCTGGCAGCGCGTGGCGTGGCACAGCTGGACGCTCGCCTCGCCGTCGAAGGCAAAGCGCACTTCTCCGCACAGACAGCTCCCCGATGCCATGACTCCTCCTTCTCCTTCGGACCGTGTCACGCGCCCGTACCGGTCCGCCGGTGTGGAAGCGTGGACCTCAGCCGTGCCCGAGATCGTTCGTGAAAGTCGCTCTAGTTTCGGACCAGCAGCTCCAGTACGGTGGCAGACGGGGACGGTGTTGCCTCTTGCCTTTTCTGGGCCTGTCGTCCGAGAAGGTGGGTTTGGGTGAAAAAGGCAAGAAGCAACACCGTCCCCGCTGGATCCAGCTGGACGGATGCCTCGGAGGAGCGTGCCGGGTGCAAAGGCGGTGGCGCGCGGAAGCAGAGGTGCCCCGACGCAGGCGCTTCGCATCTCGGAGTGGGGACAGGGAGCGCCGGCGCATGAGCACGACACCGCCTTCGCACCCGGCCCTGGCACCGCCCCCCGAGCTTAGGATGGGCTGCTTCCCCTCCGCTCCGCCGGGATCACGCACAGCTCACGCTGCGCGCATCGCCGCCGCGACGTGGGACCACTTCTCCCGAGCCGCCGGATCGTCGAAGTTCTCCGCCGCGGTATACGAAGTCACGCGCACTTTGGGTGCGAGATCGCGATAGCGCTCGACGAGCTTCGGTCCGAGGTCGTTCCAGCTCGAGGTCACGATGTAGGGCTCGAGCACTTCGTCGCTGACGAGTCCGATCATGCCCTTCATGTCGCCTCTCTTCTGTCGCGCATGAAGCTCGTCGGAGAGGCCCGCGAAGCCGTGGTGCTCGAAGACGGGCGAGTAGGTCCGCGTCGAGCCGTAGAAGGCGATCATCGTACGGGCATGTTCGCGGGTCTTCGAGAGCTCTTCGTCGCTGTCGCCGACGGCGGTCATGATCGGGCACTGGAAGGTGATGGCATCGAGGTTGCGTCCCGAGCGGGCGAGGCCCTCCTCGATCGAGACGCGCTGAACGTCGCGGACGAAGGCCGGAGAATGGAAGGGATGCACGTGGATTCCGTCGGCGATCTCCCCCACGAGCCGACTCATGTAGGGCAGGACCGCGGAGACGTAGATGGGCGGATCGGGAGCCTCGATCGGGCCGGGGCTCCACATCGAGGGCAACAGCGAGAAATTGTAGTAGCGGCCCTCGAAGGCGAGCTTCTCCTCGCCGCGAAAGGCGCGGAAGATCGCCTTGACGGCCTTCACGTACTCCTTCATGCGCGGTCCCGGCGGGCTGAACTCGGCGCTGTAGCGCCGCTCGATGTGGGCCTTCACCTGACTTCCGAGGCCGAGGACGAAGCGGCCTCCGGTGGCATCGGCGAGCTCCCAGGCGATTTCGGCCGTCACCATCGGGCTGCGTGCGAAAGCCAGGGCGATGCCGGTTCCGATCTGGAGGCGGTCGGTGGCGAGGGCTGCGGCGGCGCAGCTCAGGTAGGCGGTGCGGGCGCCTTCCGTCAGCCAGATCGAGCCGAAGCCCGCGGTCTCGACCGCCTTCGCATGAGTCTGCATGTCTCGAAGCAGTCGGGGGTGAGCGATGATGTCGAGTTCCATGGTGCGGTGATCCTCTTGCGGGGGGCTCGTTGTAGGCGAGGGGAGGGGCTTTCAGCGCAGGGGATGGGCCGGCTCCATCTCGAAGTTGTTGAAGAGAACATTGTAGGCGTGCCAGGTATTCCAGTGCTCGGTCAGGTACTGGATCTTGCCCGCGTCGTTGAAGCGGAAGACGAAGCAATAGACGTTGGTGTAGTCCTGGCCGCGCCGAGTCTTGGCGGACATCGTGTGCTGACGGACGACGTAGTCGCCATCGGCGAGAACGACGACGTCTTCGTTGCGACAGGTCGAGAGGTCGTAGGCGTCCACGCCGGAGTGGGCTGCCTTCTCGCTGCCCGCTCCCGTGAGGATCCCGCGGATCGCATCGATGCCCTTGTGTTCCGTCTGTCCCGGCTCTCCGCCGACGAAGGGGAGCCCGTTCCACCAGACGGCGTCGTCTGCGAAGAGGAGTGCCTTGTCCCTCGGATCCTCGACGTCGAAGAGAGCCTCTGTGACCTTGATGTTGAGTCTTTCTTCGGGGGTGTAGTGCGGCATCGGCGTTCCTTCTAAAAAGGGGTCTCGCGAGGGTAACGACCCGGGTCGAGCGGACTCGCTGCGATGAGGTGGGCCTTGAACTAAATTGAGATGACGTCCACGAACTCTCTCAGCGAGGAAGCGAGTATGGCACCGAGCGGCGAGCGGCGATTGATTTCGGCTGACGATCACATCGACATCCATTCGATGCCGAAGGATCTGTGGCAGAAGCGGCTTCCCAAGCGATTTCGCGAGCGGGGCCCACGGGTCGTCGAAACCGATGACGGGCCCTTCTGGCAGACCGAGGGGCGTCTGTTCAGCCCCTACGGGCGCAAAGAGGCGGGCCTGCTGGCTGCCGAGAATTTTGGTTTTCGACCCAGCCAGCCCGAAGAGCGCATCAAAGACCTGGATGCGGACGGCGTCTACGCGCAGGTCATCTACGCCCCCAGCACCGTGGCGCTGCAGTTTCAGGATGGGGAGCTGAAGCTGGCATGCCTCGAGGCTTACAACGACTGGGCGGTCGAGTTCAATCGTTACGATCGCAACCGCCTGATCGCGTTGCCCGACATTGCCTCGAACGATCCCGAGGCCGCGGCGGCGGAGCTCACCCGCTGCATTGCCGCGGGCCACCGGGGTGCCTCCGTCAGCGGCACGGCAGGGGCCATCGCGAAGGGCATCGCGCCCATCTTTGCGCAGAGCTGGCAGCGCTTCTGGGACATCGCCTCCGAGGCGAAGCTACCCATCCACGTCCACCTGGCAGGGGGCTTGCACACGCTGCAGTACGTCCCGGGGTCGTGGAGCTTCCCCGCGATGGCATCCATCGTGCCGATGCAGCTGGACGAGATTCTCGCGGGAATGGTCTTCTCGGGCATCCTCGAGCAGCGACCGGAAATGCCGTTCATCCTGGCCGAGACCGGTCTCGGCTGGCTGCCCTACGCGCTGGAACGCATGGATTACGAGTTGCACAAGTACGGCGACAAGATCCTCGATCACAGGATCGAGATGCTGCCCAGCGAGATCTTCCGGCGTCAGGTGCTGGTCACCTATCAGGACGAACGATTCGGCGTGGAGTGCATTCCGAGGATCGGAGTCGAAAACGTGATGTGGGCGTCCGACTATCCTCACGGCGACACGACCTGGCCGGAATCCCACAAGGCGATCGACGAGTCGCCGCTGGCGACGCTGGGCGCGGAGGCGTTCAGGAAGGTCACCTACGAGAACGCCGCCCGGATCTACGGCATCGAGTAATCGCGCCGTCGCATGGCGGCGAGCACCTGCAGGCGACCGAGCATCGCGGCAGCCGTGCTCTAGCGAGCCCTTTCCGCGCGCGATTCGGGCGTGCAGACGATCTGCTTGCGCAGGAGTTCCCCGATCGCGTCGGTCGAGAGCCCCAACTCTTCCAGAATCGACAGCGTGTCCTCTCCGTGGGCGTGAGGCGGCCCCGCGCTGCCCGGGGTCAGCGTGAAGCGGGCCGGCGGCCCCTGCCGGTACATGGGGCCGCTGCTCTTGCTCTGCGTTCGCACGACCAGGCCGTTCTCGGCCACGCTGGGATCCGTGAGAAAGAACTCACCGGGAGACTGCGCGTCCGCCGCGACGCAGGGGGCGCCACCATTCGACAGCAGCGCTTCCCATTCTTCGGCAGAGCGCCGCTCGAAGATCGGGGCGAGTATCGCGGCGAGCGCGCCAGCGTTCTCGGTGCGGTCCGCAGTGTCCAGGAAGCGAGCGTCCCCGAGCAGGTCGACGCGCTCGAGGCCCCGACACAGCGCTTCCCACTCCGCCTGGCTCGCACAATCGAGGTAGGCCCAACCCCGCGTCGTTCGGTAGAGCCGGCGCAGCGCGTGCATGCCGCGCAGGTCGGAATCGGGCTCGTGTCGCGGTGGCTTACCCTCGTAGCGAACGAAGTCGTCCGAACACACGTAGGCGTTGCTGTTCAGCATCGACGTCTCGACATACTGCCCGAGACCGGTCCGCGCCTTGTGGTAGAGAGCCATCGCCAGCCCCGTGCCCACGGCGAGCGCCGCCGTCACGTCCGGTGTGCCCTCGTTGGCGGCCAGCATGGTCTCCCCCCAGCGCACGACTTCGTCGATCTCGAGCGGATCGTCGTTGGGGGGCGGCGCATTGCCGCGTCCGATCTGCCACATGGCTCCGCCGGCGAGCGCCCCCGCCGTCGGATGAAATGCCGGGCGCCCTGCGCCCGGTCCCGTCGAACCGTAGGAGCCACCGTAGAGATAGACGATCTCGGGGTTGAGCTTTCTCGCGGTGTCGTAATCGATGCCCAGTCGCTTCGCGGTGTTGCCCCGCATGTTGTGCATCATCCCGTCGGCCTTGCGCATCAGCCGGTGGATCACCTCTCGACCCTCGGGCGTCTTGAGATCGATTGCGAGATTCTCCTTGCCCTGGAACGTGCGGTCGCGACCCTGGCTCCGGGTGCGGAACTCGTCCCCCTGGAGCGACTCCACCTTGATGACCCGCGCCCCGAGGTCGGCGAGCAGGGAGGTCCCGAAGGGCGCCGCGAGCCACGAGGCGAAGTCGAGCACGAGCATCCCCTCGAAGGGATGTGCGAGGGCGGCTCGCCGGGCGCTCGCGGGCGTGCCCGGCCGCCAGCTGCGCGATGCCTCGAGGACCTGCCGGGTGTGTTGCCCGAGCTGGGGGGCGGGGCGCTCGATGCGGGAGGGCGTCTTCGAGAACCTTACGAGTGGGCCGATCTGACGTGTGGGCCCGACCTCCGGGTCGACGAGATCGACCACACCCTCGTTGTGGAGCGTTTGTGGATGGTCCATGCACTGCTGGGTCGTGAGAAAGAGATCTCCCGCCAGGCCCTCGCTCACGAAGATCTCCAGCCACTCGTCGGCCGTTTTCTCCGCCATCTTGCGCAGGATCATCTTGCGCAGCTCCATCCGATCCGCATCGTCCTGGAAGGCAAAGGGCGCGCGCTCGAAGCGTTCGTCTTCGTAGATGTGGCCGAGGCCGATGGCGCGCATCCAGGCCGGGAACAGCCGCGCCGTATTGTTCGTCGCTTGGATCCACTGGCCGTCCTTGCAGCGCGAGACCAGGTAGGTGAGCGCGAGATGGACTCCCACGCCGCCCCCCGCGCGGCGCCCGTCTTCGGGCAGCAGCCCGAGCTGCATCTGGTCGACCTCGAAGCTGGGGGACTCGTAGGCGGTGAGTCCCTGATACAGGGTCGTCTCGATGCGCTGCCCGCGTCCCAGCTCGTCGCGTGCGCGCAGCCCGCCCATGATGGCCTGCAGCAGCAGGTTGGCCGCCGCATAGCTCGCATCGGGTCGCACGCGGAAGGGGAGCTCGTCGCGTCGCATCCACTTGTTGAGCTGCTGGAAGCCCCCGCCCTTCGCCTGCACGATCCCCTCGTAGGCGGGTAGGTGGCGGTAGGCACCCGCCGAGCCGAAGGCACTGACGGAGCAGTAGAGCAGCCCCGCGTTCCGCGCTGCGAGGCCCTCGTAGCCGATCCCCAGGCCCTCTGCCCGCCCCGGCAGAAAGCTCTCGATCAGCACATCGGCGCCCGCGGCGAGCTGGCCGGCCCGCTCGCGATCAGCGCCCTTCTCGAAATCGAGAACAACGCTTCGCTTGCCGCGTCCCCACATCACCCAGGCAGGCTCCGCGCGCAGCGGATGCCCCTGCGGCGATTCGATCGCGATCACCTCGGCACCGTTGTCGGCCAGAATCATCGAGGCCAGGCTTGTCGCGAGGCCCTCGCCGAAGTCGAGTACCCGGATTCCCTCACAGATCGCCGTCATCGCAGAAAACTCCCGTCGGTCCAGCCCGCGATCACAATGCGTCGCTCCAGCCTCGGGATTCCACTCCTCGCTGACAACGGCGCCCGTCTCTTCGGTGTAGCATGGAAGGCGGACGAAACCGGGGGTCAGTGGTCTCGGCAGCACCAGCCGCCGGGTCTACCGCTCTTTCGCGAAGATGTGGAGAGGCCAGTCGAATGCGTGATCGAAAGCGGACGGCAATCGCCCTGTGTGCGGTTCTGGTCGTGATGCTTCCCTCTGCGGGGCTCGCCCAGGATAGTCCCATAACCATCGCCAAAGCGTTCTCCACATTGTTCAACGAGCAGTGTGCGGTCTGTCATGGTGAGGACCTGTCGGGCGCGGCGCAGGGTGGGCCCCTCGTGGGCATCGACCTCGTTCACGGGGATTCGCTCGCCGAAATCGCCGACAGCATCGCAAAGGGGGCGCCCGAGAAGAACATGCCGGCATGGTCGAAGACCTTGTCGGCGGATCAGATTCGGAATCTGGCGCTCTATGTCTCGGAACGGAGATTGGGCTTCACCTACAGTGACTTCAGGATCGAGAGGAGCTTGGAGCTCCCCACGGGCGAGATCGAGAGCGAGGAGCACGCCTTTCGTCTGGAGAAGCTGATCGATGGCCTCGATCCCCTGCTGTACTCCATTGCCCCGCTACCGGATGGGCGCATTCTGTTGTCGGAGAAGACGCGTGGCCTGAGCATCATCTCCAGGGAAGGTGAACAGTCCGCTCCGATCGAGGGCACCCCACGCATCCATGACGACGTCATTCCCCTGCCTTCAGGGGCGCGGTTTGGCGCGGGTTGGATGTTGGATGTGGCCATTCACCCGGAGTACGAGAAGAACGGCTGGATCTACATCCAATACGGTGACCGGTGCAGTGACTGCAACGCCGTCAGTCGGAGCGCCAACAGACCCGTTTCGATGAACAAGCTGGTCAGGGGTCGGATCCAGGACGGCAGCTGGGTCGATCAAGAAACCCTGTGGCAGGCAGACGTCGAGACCTACGGGCTCGCTCCCGACTTGTCCGCAGGGGGACGCATCAGTTTTGACGACAATGGGCATGTGTTCATCAGCGTCGGCCTCAAGGGAAGCGACAACTTCACGGGAGTGCAGGATCTGAGCATGCCCTACGGAAAGATCCACCGAATGTACGACGATGGCCGTGTGCCTCCCGACAATCCCTTCGTCGGTGTCCCCGGTGCAATGGATACGATCTGGACCTACGGTCATCGGGTTCCGCAGGGCCTGGAATACAATTTCAAGACCAGCGAACTGTGGTCCACAGAGATGGGGCCGCGTGGTGGAGATGAAGTCAATCTCCTGCTGCCGGGACGCAATTACGGGTGGCCGCTCACCTCCAAGGGCGTGAACTACGATGGAACACCCGTCGCTTACGGCAAGCAGCTGGGGCTCGAGTATGAGCTGAAAGACATCGAGCAGCCCGTCGTCGACATGACGCCATCTCCCGCAATTTCGAGCTTCGTCTTCTATTCGGGGTCGCTCTTCCCGGACTGGCGCAATGACATCATCGTGGGCTCTCTCAAAGGCGCCACCCTCTACCGGGTGGCGTTCGAAGATGGCTCGTGGGTCCACACCGAAACGCTGGTGCAGGATCTGGCTCGCATCAGGGACGTCGAGACTGCTCCGTCGGGCGAGATCTACCTCTTGCTGGAACATGCGTCGGGGGGTCAGATCCTCCGCCTGGTGCCAACCCAGCGGGAGAGCGCCAAGCGGTCACCGCTCGGTCGGTTTCTGAACTGGCTCGGCGGCTGACGCCAGAGGCGGGTGCGAAGGCGGTGCCTGCGCATGCACCGGCGCTTCTCTACGATTTGCCCTTCCAGGGGCCGAGTCCAGCCGCCGGGTAGGTCATGAACTCGATCAGGTTGCCGTCCGGATCTCGGGTGTAGACGCTGGTTCCCTCACGCTGTCCACGATCCGCACCGCCACGTTGGTCGAAGGGTCCGTAGGCGATCTCGGCGCCGGCTTCGCGAAGCAGGGTCTCCGCTTCTTCGATCGTGCCTTCGAACAAGAAGCAGATGTCTCCGCAGCCCGGGCGCGCCGTCTGGCCCCGGAAGTCGAAGTCGGGATCCTGCCAGAGCGCCGGCCCGAGAAAGCCCAGCCTCGCGTTCTCGCCGATCTGGATGGCAAAGACCGGGTAGTCTCCGGCCCGCCACTCTTCCTCGTAGAGCGTGCCGAAGCCCAGCTTCTTGTAGAAGGCGAGCAGCGCCTCCGGGTCTCCTGCGGGAATGGCGACATGATCGAATCCGACTACGGGCATCGGCGCTCCTTGGCGGTGAGCGGGACCGGAAGGCGCGATTCTATGTGACCGTCGGGGATGCCTCAAAGGGTCGCCGTTGTCGGATGGACGCGGCGTCGGGCCGGTGGGCGGAGCCGACGAGGTGGTGTGGCGCCGCGATCGCAGGCACGATGGCCCGACGGTCGGAGGGCCCAGAGGAGGTGACCATGCGATTCCAGAACAAGAGCGTGATCGTGACCGGTGCTGCCCAGGGTATGGGGAGGGCGTATGCGGACGCCTTTGCCGCCGAGGGCGCTCGCGTGGCGCTCTTCGATCGCAATGCCGAAGGGGTCGAGGCGGCGGCGAAGGGCATTCGGCAGGCGGGTGGGAGCGTGTTCGGCGTCGGCGTGGACATCACCGACGAGGCGGGGATCGTTTCTGCGGTCGCGCGCGTCGAGGAGGAGCACGGCGGGGTGGACGTACTCGTGAACAACGCGGGGCTGCATCTCGGCGATTACAACGAGTGCATCGCGCTCGACTTCGAGAAGTGGCGGGAGATCTTCGAGGTCAACGTGCTCGGCCAGCTCGGCTGCGTGCGCGCCTGCCGCCCGAGCCTCGCGCGGTCCCAGGGGGTCGTCGTGAACCAGTCGTCGAACTCCGCCTACCTCGGCGTGGGCGCCTACTCGATCACGAAGCTGGCGCTCAACGGCCTGACCACCTCGCTCGCACGCGAGCTCGGGCCCGAAGGCATCCGGGTCGTGGGCATTGCACCGGGCCTCGTCGATACCGAGGCCACGACCGCGCGCCTGGCGAAGGAGATCCACGCCACCGTGCTGAGCAACCAGATCATTCCGCGAAAGGGAAAGTACTCCGAGATGGTGGGCACCGTGATGTTCCTGGCCTCGGACGACGCCGGCTTCATCACGGGTCAGACCGTTACCGCGGACGGAGGTTGGATTCAGCGCCTGTAACTCTGCCCCCTTCACGGGCGGATGAGCCCCGCCGCCGCTGGGGCAGGGCGTGAAGTCATTGACGAATGCAATGGGTGAGTTCACTCTGCGTCTCGATCAGGGCTGAACGCATGTCGCCGAGATCAGGAGTGGGGAATGAGCGAAGAAGAAGCGGTCGAACGCATTTCCGATGGACGAGTGTGGGACGACTTCTGTGAGCGTCTGAAGGAAGCGGGGCACAAGGTATTGGATGCGGCGCCCGACGATCCCTTCGATCGTGCGGAGGGTCTTCGTTATGTGAGCCGGCTCGCGCGGACCTTCCTGCGCAATGCGACCGAGACGCATCAGCCCGCTCGCATGGCGCTCGGACACGCCGAGTCGCCCAAGATCGGCCTCGACAATCCAGACTACGTCTACTGTGGGGCCAGTCTCGATCCCGGGGCGACCTACACGCTGCGCGGCGAGCTCGGCGATGCCCAGATGATCGGCTTCGGCACGTTTTCGGGGGCGCTGGGCACGGAGAAGGGCCTGGTGCGCGATGGTCACCTCGAGAGCCAGGCGCTCGAGCTCGATGCGGACGGCCACTTCGAGATCACCATCAGCCAGCGGGAACATCCGGTCAACTGGCTCCGGATGGGACCCGAGACGAACTCCCTGAATGCTCGGCAGACGTTGTTGCGCCGTGCGGAGCAGCGCCAGGCGCCGCTCGAACTCGAGCGGCTCGGCAAGCTGCAGCCGGCGCAGCCGCTGGATCCGGCGCGCTTCTCCCGTGCGCTCGACCGAGCCGGGCTCGTTCTCGGCGGGACGATCTCGCAGTTCCTCGCCTGGACGGCGTCGTTCCAGGAGCACACGCACGAGATCCGTCCGATCGCTCCGCAGTTCCTCGCCGCGGCCCAGGGTGATCCCAATACCAGCTACAACTACAGCTACTGGGAAATCGGCGCAGACGAGGCATTCGTGATCGACCTCGACCCGCCCGCCTGTGACTACTGGAACCTGCAGATCGGCAACCACTGGCTGGAGTCGCTCGACTTCATGAGCCTGCAGACGCACGTGAACCAGGAGACCGCCGTTGCGGACGCCGACGGCCACGTGCGCATCGTCGTGGCGGGGCGCGACCCGGGTGTCCCGAATTGGCTCGACACGGCGGGTCATGTGCGCGGGGCGCTGGCGTTGCGCTGGGTGGGCGCCGAGAAGATCCCCGAGGCGCAAACGCAGGTGGTGCCCATCTCGTCGCTCGGCTGAGGGGTCGTTCCCGGCGGCCCGGCTTGCCGGGGCGCCTCAGGCGAAGGCGGCGCGGATTTCTTCGGCGGTCAGCCCGAATTCCTCGGGAGAGTAGTCGTGCATGCCGTGGCGGCCTCGTTGGTTTGCTGCGCGCCACCCGCGCATGGCCGTCTCGGCCTCGAGCGATAGCTCGAAGCCGAAGCGCTCGTAGATGCGGCGCACCTCCGCGAGGGGATCGGACTGGAAGTCGTCGAAGGCCATTCGGTAGAAGCGCTCGGGCGGCAGCCCGCCGCACACCCGCTCGATCTGTGCGAGGCCCCGGGTCCACAGCTCGAGCTGGGCACGGCCGAGTACAAAGGGATCGAAGTCTGTCACCACGGCGCGCATGCCCACGGCGGTCAGGCTCGTCACGGAGGGAATCATCTTCACCGGATCGCGCATGGTGGTCACCACGCAGGCGTCCGGGAAGGCCTCGAAGAAGCGCTCGAGGTGGAACATGTGGGTGGCGTCCTTGAGCAGCCAACGCCGGCCGGGTTCGCGTTGTCCGATCAGCTGCAGGTTGCGGCGATAGCGGCGGTAGGCGGGCCCCATGTCCGCGGCGGCCCACCAGCGGGAATAGCTGGGAACCCTGAAGCTGCACTCGAAGGTTACGCTGCCAAAGCTCTGTCGGAACAGATGCCAACACTCGTCGACCTCGCCGGCATCCATGTCGTGGATGGCCCGCATCTCCGGCGTGGCCTCGTAGATGGCGCGCGTTCTGGCATCGCACTCCGCGAACGCGGGGATTCCGGGCCACTCTTCGCGCGGTGGCCGCGGCATGGGCGACTCGGCCAGCCACATCTCGAGTCCCTGCAGAGCCGGGTCGCGCGCGAGCATGCGCTGCAGTGCCGTCGACGCCGTGCGCGGCATGCCGATGATGAGGAGCGGACGTTCGATGGGCGCGGTCAGGATGTCCGGGTGGCGTTCGAAGCCCGCCTCGGAATGAAGTCGACCCTGCAGGCCGGCGAGAACCTGGCCTTTGATCACGAGGCGGCCGAGTGGCGTCAGGTTCGACTCTTCTTCGCAGGCCTGCAGCAGTACTCGTAGCCCCTCCCGGTACTCGTTCGGCCCGAGGTCCGAGTAGCCCGTGGCCTGCTTGGCCGCCTCATGGAGCGCCGCCTCGCATTCCGGCAGCGGGGTCTCGTCAGCGATGTCCATCACGCCGGGCACGGCCGCTTCCTCCGCGGGCTTGGGGCTGCCAGTCTGACGTCCCGGTTTCGCGCCTGTCAATTCGGGGCGCCTCTTCGACCGGCTCAGTCGATGATCGCGTCGGGATGACGCGCCGCGAGTGAGCGGCGCACGCCATCCTTCCAGCTCACCTTGCAGGGGCCACCGAGTTGCTTGCGCAGCGTGTTGTCGAGGATCTTCATCGTCCACGACGCCTGCTCGGCGGTCTCGATCGTCATTCTGAGACCGGTCAGCTCTTCGAGGTAGGCGATGATCTCTTCGACCGAGGCGACCTCGTCGCCGCCGAGGTTGACGATCCGTGCCGGCACGTGGGCTTCGAGGATCAGGTTCTGGACCTGCTCGGCGATGTCGTCCTCGTGAATCAGGGAGCAGTAGCTGTCGCCGGATTCCGCCCGCGTGTAGCTCATCCCCGCCTTCATCATCTCGTAAAGAATCATTGGCACGCCGCCATGGCTGCACCTTCCGTAGGCCGCGTCGAGTCGTGCGATGAGCGTCGGGAGCGAGAGCGCCCGCGCCTGGAAGCGAACGACCGCCTCCGCCGCGAGCTTGCTCATCGCGTAGTGCGGCGAGTAGCCGGCGTGGCCTCCGAGCTCGTGGTCCTCGCGCGTGGGCTCACACGCGCTCGGGGACACCCGGTAGACCGACGAGGACGATATGTGCAGAAAGGCCTTCGCGTCGCGGTAGCGCTGCATCAGGAAGCCCGACCCTTCGGCGTTGTGCAGCATCCCGATCTCGGGCGTCTGCGGATCCGTGTTGGCTCCGGCGTGGAACACGTAGTCGACGTCGGGCAGGCCCGAGAGGTCCTCGTCCCCCATGGAGAAGAAGACGGTCCGGATGCCCCTCTGCTCGAGCTCCTGCCTGGCCTTCTCGTCAGTGAAGCGCGCCGCCGCCCAAACCTCGTTGTTTGGCTCGAGCTGCTCTGCAAGCGTGCGGGCGACCTGACCGGTTGCACCGGTTACGAGAATGCGCTGGCCTTCTAGCATCGCTGGCTCCTAGTGGTCGATTGCCGCTTCGATGACCACCGCCGGTCCGACGCCCTCGGGCTCTCGGATCGCATCCACCATGCGCTGGACCTCCGCTGAGGGAGCCGGGAAGCAGGGGGTCAGGGCGAGGGTCACTGCGAAATTGAGCAACATTCCAACGGTGCCAATCCCCTGTGGCCCGATTCCGAAGCACCAATGGGGCATGCCACCGTACACGCTCCCCAGGATGTAGCTCGCGGTGAAACCGATCCCCGCGATCATCCCCGCGACCGCCGGGAAGGTCGACACCCGCTTCGAGAAGATGCCCAGGGTGAGTACGGGGAAGAAGCTCGCCGCTGCGAGCCCGAAGGCAAAGGCCACGACCTGACTGACGAAGCCGGGCGGAAAGATGCCGAACAGGCCCGCCACGACCACGGCCAGGCCGATGACGGTGCGGCCCACTCGCAGCCGCTGCTCCTCACTCGCATCCGGGTTCAGCACCCGGTAGTAGAGGTCGTGAGCCACGCTCGACGAGATGACGAGCAGCAGGCCGGATGCGGTGGAGAGCGCCGCTGCCAGGCCGCCGGCCGCCATCAGGGCGATGATCCAGCTCGCGAGTCCTGCCATCTCCGGCGTGGCCAACACGATGATGTCACGGTCGGGTCCCGAGAGACCCCGCTCGCGCAACGGCTTGCGACCGTCGACACCCTCGCGCCCGCCGCTGCTGAGCCAAGTGGCGTGCTGGGCGCGCAGCTCGCCCAGCTCGGCGGAGCCGAGCGTCCCCGCGCGGAAGAGCTCGTTGCGCTCGGCTTGTTCGCCGCCGGTGTACTGAACGCGCCCGTCGCCGTCATCGAGCCACAGCACCAGCCCGGTCCGACTCCAGCTCTCGTACCAACCCGGCAGCTCGTCGGCCGATTTCTCGTGCAGGCTCTGGATCATGTAGTAGCGGGCAAAGGCCGCGGTCGCGGGCGCCGTGAGGTAGAGCAGTGCGATGAAGAAGAGCGCCCAGAAGCCGCTCCAACGTGCCGCGTTCACCGTCTTCACCGTGTAGAAGCGAACGATTACGTGGGGCAGGCCGGCGGTGCCGGCCATCAGCGCCAGCGCCGTGCAGAAGACGTTGATCTTGTCCCAACGTCCGACGAAGGCTTCCGTATAGCTGGCGAAGCCGAGATCCGCATGGATCTGGTCGAGCTTCTCGAGCAGCGGCACACCGTCGGCGAGCAAGCTCGCCCCCATTCCCACCTGGGGCAGTGCGTGTCCGGTGAGCTTGATGCTGATGGCGATGGCCGGAATCAGGAAGGCCGTGATGAGAACCCAGTACTGGGCCACCTGGGTCCAGGTGATGCCCTTCATCCCGCCCAATGTCGCGTAGACGAAGACGATGGCCATGCCGATCGCGACGCCGAGGGTGATGTCGACTTCGAGAAAGCGGGAGAAGACGATACCGACGCCGCGCATCTGTCCGGCCACGTAGGTGAAGCTCACGAAGATTGCGCACACCACGGCAACCAGACGTGCCAGGTTCGATTCGAAGCGATCGCCCACGAAATCGGGCACGGTGAAGTGACCGAACTTGCGCAGGTAGGGCGCCAGCAGCAGAGCCAGCAGCACGTAGCCGCCGGTCCAGCCCATCAGGTAGACCCCCCCGGCGTAGCCCATGAACGAGATGATGCCGGCCATCGAGATGAAGGAGGCCGCGCTCATCCAGTCCGCGGCGGTCGCCATGCCGTTGGCGACGGCGGGCACACCCCGGCCGGCGACGTAGAAGCCCAGGGTGTCGCGCACGCGCGAGCGCCAGGCGATGAAGAGGTAGAGGGAGAAGCTGAGGCCGACGAAGAGGAAGGTCCAGGCCTTGACGCTCATCGTGGCCCGGATGCCTCGCTGGATCGATCGCTCGCCAGGGCCTCGAGCTCGGCGTGGTGCTCGCGGTCGAGCGTCCTCATGCGCAGCGCGTAGACGAGGACCAGCACGACGAAGATCAGGATGCTGCCCTGCTGGGCGAACCAGAAGCCCAGCGGAAAGCCGCCCAGTCGCAGTGCGTTGAGAGAATCGGCAAAGAGCACGCCGCAGCCCAGGCTGGCGGCCGCCCAGACGCAGAGCAGCCCGGCCATGAGGGCGACGTTGCGACGCCAGTAGCGGGCGATGCAGGCCCGGGCGCCGGGAGATTGGCTGAACGACTCGCCGAGGCTCGCATTTTCGCTGGCCATCGAGGCCAGCCTACTCGATGGATCGCCATGGCAGCCAGCCGGAAACGTCGGAGCGGCTTCCGATGCGGTGTGCTCCCGTCCATCGGGACGCGGGCGAGGAATCGAGCCCAGACCGGCGGGACTGGAGTAGGCTTCCGCCCTTGCCGCCGATAGTGCTCGCACGAATTGTTCACGTTCTCTGCATCGTCCTCTGGATCGGGGGCGTTGCATTCGTCACGACCGTGCTGATTCCTGCCGTCCGGGCGTTGCCCGCTGGTGCTCAGCAGATCGAGCTCTTCGAGCGCCTCGAGTCGCGCTTTGCCCTGCAGGCTCGCGTCACGACCGTGCTCGCCGGCGGCTCGGGGCTCTACATGCTCTACGCCATGGAAGCTTGGAGCCGCTACCTGGACCCCGGGTTCTGGTGGGTGCACTTGATGACCTGCGTCTGGCTCGCCTTCACGGTCGTTCTCTTCGTGCTGGAGCCGCTCTTTCTGCATCGCCGGTTCATCGCCGCGGCGAAACGGGATTCCGAGCGCGCCTTTCGCCTGCTGCAACGGATGCACTGGCTTCTTCTCACGCTCAGTGTCGTGGCCATCGTGGGTGCGGTCGGAGGCACCCGCGGGTTCTTGCGCGGCTAGCCCCGTCGTGCGGGCCGTGTCGGGTCTGGCCGGGGTGGATTCGGCTCGGCGGAGCGCCGGCTTCTTGGTTCCGTCCGAAACCTCGCCGCGATCTGCCACCCTTTATAAACCTTCAATGCCGAATGGCTTCTCCAGCACGGGCACGTCGATATACCAGGGAGCGTCCTTGCACTTCTAATTACTTCTTGCACTGAGGTGTAAGATCTGATTTCCTATTGAGGTGACCGCAGATCTGCAAGAGCTCCCCAGACGCGAGCGGCGCAAGCTGGAGATGCGAGGCCGGATCGTCGCTGCGGCCGCCGAGCTCTTCAACGCGCGGGGGGTCGAGGCGACGACAGTGGTCGAGATCTGCGAACGCGCGGACATCGCCAAGAAGACCTTCTTCAATCACTTCCCCAGCAAGCAGCACGCGGTTCGGGAGCTGGCCTGCCTGGCGATCGATCAACTGCTGGTGGAGATCGAGACGGCGCGCAAGCGGGAGTGCTGTGCCCGCGATCGTCTGCGCCACGTCTTCGATCAGGTGGTGAAGAACACGGCGCAGGTCGGCCCGATGAGCCGCGAGCTGGCGAAGGAGTGCATCCACTCCCTGCAGGGTCTCGGCAACGAACCCAGGCAGACGCAACGCCTGCGCAATGCGTTTGCGTCGATCGTGCGGGATGGTCTTGCCAGCGGCGATGTTGCGCGACGCCACGACCCCGAGACGCTCGCCGAGATCATCCTCGGCAGCTACTACACGCTCATTCTCAACTGGGTCCAGTTCGATGGTTATCCGATCGACCGCAAGGCGCGGGAGATCGCCGATTTTCTTTCCGATGCACTGGCGCTTGCGCCTCAAACAGGGAGTCGATGAAATGGCAATAAGAGAACTCGAACACACAGAGCTTCCGTTTCCGAATGGCTGGTTTGCCGTGGAGTTCAGCAAGAATCTCGGCGTCGGCGACTCGAAGCCCGTCCACGTTTTCGGCGAGGATTTCGTGCTCTTCCGCACGCGCTCCGGCAAGGCCCGGCTGCTCGACGCCTATTGTCCGCACCTCGGCGCTCACCTGGGCTACGACACCCGCGTGATCGGTGAGGGTGTCCGCTGTCCGTTCCACGGTTGGCAGTTCGACGGCGAGAGCGGCAAGTGCTCGCTCATTCCCTACACCGAGCGCATCCCCAACGAGGCGCAGGTGCGCTCGTGGGATGTGCAGGAGAAGAACGGGCTGATCTTCGCCTGGTACCACGCCGAGCAGAAGCCGCCGGAGTGGGATTTCCCGGAGCTGCCCGAGTTCAGCGATCCCGATTGGTCGGAGGCGCGCACCTTCGAGTTCGAGATGCCGACCCACGTGCAGAACATGAATGAGAACAACAACGACCCGGTTCACTTCGTGTACGTGCACGGGGCCCTGGAGACGCCCCCGACGGAGCTGCAGTACGAGGATGACGGTCGGGTCTACCGGGCCATCAGCGAAGTGGTGAAGCAGACTCCGGACGGGCCGGTGCCCTTCAAGCTGGTGCGCGACTGCTGGGGCCTGGGCCTGGCCGCCGTACGCTTCGAGGGCCTTCCCGGTGCTGGGCTCCTGATGTTCTCTTCGACGACACCCATCGAGCGCAATCGCACGGTTTCGCGCTGGCTCCTGACCGCCACCAACAATATCATCGACACGGCGGGCGCGGAGTTCATGGAGGGGATCACGCAGGGCGTGATGCACGATACGAACATCTGGGGGCACATGATCAACCGTGCACGTCCCGTCCTCTGCGATGCGGATGCCCCGCTGGCCACCTACCGCAAGTGGGTGCGCCAGTTCTACTCGGAGCCCGTCTGAGCGCCGCGGCGACTGTTCACCCAACAACTCGAGCAACCCAGAGAGGAAACTCCCATGGATCGTTATCTCGTCGTGTCTTCTGACTGTCATGCCGGACTTCCGCCGGAGCAATACCGCAGCTACGTGGATCCGAAGTTTCGCGATGCCTTCGACCAGGCGCTTCCCATCCAGGTCAAGGCGACGAAGACGATGGAGGAGAGCTTCCTGATCTCCGACATCAACGCGGATTGGCGCAAGGGCCACGAGAAGGCGCTTACCGGTGCCTGGGACCACGCGGAACGCACGAAGGTGATGGACGGCGACGGGGTCGCCGTGGAGATCATCTTTCCCGACGGCATCACCGAGCAGAATGCACCGCCCTTCGGCGCGGGCTTCGGCATGCCGACCGAGAACGTGGTGCCGGAGCTCCAGTGGGCGGGCAGTCACGCCCACAACCGCTGGCTGAGCGAGCTGGTGGATCTGGACCCCGAGCGCAGGCTCGGCCTGGCGTGCATTCCGATGCTGTGGGACGTGGAGCAGGCCGTGCGGGAGATCCGCCTCGCCCACGAGAGCGGGCTTCGCGGGATCATCATTCCCCCGATATGGGGGAAGCTCCCGGGCTATCACTACCCGAAGTACGACCCGGTCTGGGAGGTCTGTCAGGATCTCGACATGCCGATCCACGTGCACATCGGTCCGTCGCCGGTCTCGGACTACTTCGGCTCGATGGAGGAGATGCAGAGCGGGGAGGGCCCTGAGCTCAAGGGGGCCATGGGCTGCTACCTCTCCGAGGTGGTCTGGTGGTCCAGCCGCTCGGTCACCTTCATGATCTGGGGGGGAGTCTTCGAGCGCTTCCCGAAGCTCAAGTTCGCGATCGTAGAGGGCGCCATCGACTGGGTTCCCGACTACCTGCGACTGCTCGACGTGCGCTACGACACGACGCCTCAGGCCCAGAAGCTCGGTGACTACATCAGTCACCTCTCGATGAAGCCGAGCGATTACTTCCGCCGCAACATCCGGCTCGGCGCCGCGTGCATGTCGCCCGGGGACGGCAAGCTCGGCCAGTCGATCGGTGCCGACTGCATCATGTGGGGCAGCGACTACCCGCATCCCGAGGGGAGCTGGCCCAACACGAGCGAGCAGCGGTTGCAGGCCATGGCCGGGCTCTCCGATGAGGAGATCACCGCCCAGCTCAGCGGCAACGCCGTGGAGTTCTACAACCTGGACGCCGAGAAGCTCGCCCCGATAGCCGCGCGTATCGGTCCGGAGAAGGCCTCGTTCCGCTAGGAGCCGGCTCGCCGACCCGCCGGAGGGGGCGGGTCGGCGTCTTCGCCATTTTCGAGTCGCCAGCAAACTCGATGAAGGCGTCCTAACATCTCACTGCCAGCGAATTTCCGCGGTTGAAGCGGGTCGCCGCGGTGTGTGGCGACCGACAGCCAGCCGTGAGGGAGGACACCTCTCGGATGGAAGCGCAGCAGCAAGGTTCGTCGTGGCTGGAGCCGAGGCCGGTCGGCGGTCTCGGAAGCGTCCCGATGAAGCAGTTCGCGCGGATCGTGGTGCCGCTGACCGCCGTCTTCGTGCTGGCCTTCGTGCTCGAGTACCGCGCGCGGGTGGGGGCGGACGAGGCTCGACTGCTCGCCCAGGAGGCGGCCGCCATTCAGACCGGCATCCACCGGATCGAGCGAGAGCTGGAGATCGCGACCCGGGATCTCTTCCTCGTCGGCGATCTGGTGACGCTGGCGGTCGACGAGCCCCCGGAGCGTCGAGTGGATCTCGCGCGGAGCCTGCTCGCCCTGTTGCAGCGCCGGCCCGGCTACCTGCGCATCGACTTCATCGGCACTGCGGGCAAGGAGCTCGTTCGCGTCGAAGACACCCCCGGTGGGCCGCGGACCGTCCCCGAGAATGAGCTCCAGGACGTCGCTGGCCGGAGCTACTTCGTCGACACCCTGCAGCTCGGTGCTGGAGAATTCAGGGTCCCGGCGATGGATCCGGACACCGAGCCCGGTGAGGCCGGGGAGCCCTACAAGCCGGTGGTCCGTCTGGCGATGCCGATCGACGACGCCGCGGGGCAGCGCCAGGGTGTCGCTGTGCTGCACATGCACGGCGGAGAGCTGCTGGGCGGGTTCGAGCGGGGGGCGGAGGAGGCCGGCGTTCAGCGCATGGTCGTCGGCTCCGGCGGCTACTGGGCTCGGCTCCGGCCCGAGGTCGAGCCGGGCTTCATGGCCTCCTACGGAAAGGGCTTCCAGAGTGCCCTGCCCGACGTCTGGGAGCAGCTGGTCGCGATGGGAGAGGGCCGGGTCGAGAGCAGTGAAGGCCTCTTCTCCTTCGGCACGGTCCGTTGGCAACCGCCCCTTGCGAGCGACGGCGCCGCAGGGCTCGAGGGCAGCTCGTGGATGTTGGTTTCGTTGGTTCCGCGCGCCACCCTGGATGCCACCGCCGTTCGGGTGGGGACCCGGCTGCTGGTGCTCGGGGTGCCGCTGCTCTTTGCGCTGCTCGTGATCGGCTGGCTCTGGGCGGCGGCCCGCGAGAAGCGCCGGATCGCCGACGAAGCGTTGGGCAACGCCGAGCAGGTTCGCAGCGCCATGATGACCGCGGCCCTCGACGCCATCGTCGTGATGGATGCGAAGGGCCTTGCGGTCGAGTTCAACCCCATGGCGCAGAAGATCTTTGGCTACACGCAAGACGAGGTGCAGGGCAAGTTGGTGGCCGATCTCATCATTCCGCCGGCTCAGCGCGAGGCCCACCGCCTGGGTCTGGAACACTTCCTGGAGACGCGCGAGGGGCCCTTCATCGACAAGCACATCGATGATGTGGCCGGCATGCGGAAGAACGGCGCGGTGTTCCCCACCGAGCTGACGATCTGCCCCATCTACGTCGACGGGGAGCAGCTCTTCTTCGGCTTCCTGCGCGATCTCAGCGCGTCGGGACGCGCCGAGGTCGAGCCGACCGGGTAGCCCTGGGGAGCGATCGCCTGTCGGGCGGCGATCTCGCTCCGCTTCCCTCCTCCCGGCCCCATCGGTCGTATGACCGATGTGGCGAGCCGCCCCGTGTGGTGTCCTTCGAAGTGGCGTGAGCCGCAGCAGCGACCAGAGGAGGCCCCACCGTGTCGACCATGATCACCGACGAGTGCGTAAACTGCGGCCAGTGCATCCGTCCCTGCCCCAACGACGGCATCAGTCGGGGCGAACACAAGGTCGTGCTCGACGCCGCTCTCTGCACGGAGTGCGTCGGCTTCTTTGCCACCATGCAGTGTGCCGAGGCGTGCCCGATCGATGGCATCTGCACCCCCGATCCCAACAACGTGGAGACCGAAGAGGCCCTGTTCGAGCGCGCCAAGAGGATCCACGGCGACTTCCTGCAGGTGTCGGCTCTCTCGGTCAAGACCTCGCGGTTCCGGGCGACCGAGGCCCAGAACGGCCGGACGGCCGAGGTCCCGACGTGGTGGGGACGGTTGGTCTCGCCGTTCAGGGTGTCGCGCCAGGGCCACTCCGGCTTCGACGAGGCCTGACGCCTCACGGGCGATCCCCCCCCCGAAGCGTGTGGCGTGCAAACACATGCTTGCAGGTGAATCCAGGAGCGGAGGCGAGTGCACATCCGATGAAGCCCGGTGACTTCAATCTCGCGGATCCCGATACCTTCGAGGCGGGCCCGCCGTCCGACTACTACGCGGTACTCCGCCGCGAGGCCCCGGTGCATTGGAATCCCCCGCCGGAGAGCGATCCGCCGAGCGATCCCGACGACCCGATCGCCATCCGCCGGGGGTTCTATGCGCTGACGAAGCACGCCGACATCGTCCACGTATCGTGCAACCCGGAGATCTTCTCGGCGCGGGTAGGCTCGAACCTGCTCTCCGATCCGGATGACGAGCCCCTCGAGGCGATGCAGAGCATGCTCCTCAACATGGATCCCCCCGATCACGTCAAGTATCGGCGGATCTTTCAGCGGGGGTTCACGCGTCGGATGGTGGCCAAGCTCGAGCCCAAGATCCGCGCGCACGCCGAGCGCGTGGTGGACGGCATTGCGCACAAGGGCGAGTGCGACTTCGTCCGGGATCTGGCCATCGAGCTGCCACTCATCCTGATCTGCGAGTTGATGGGGGTTCCCGAGCGCGACCGTGGCAAGATTTTTGAATGGTCGAATGCGCTGTGCGGCTTCGACGACCCCGAGATGCTCGAATCGCGGGAGGCCCAGATGAGGGCCGCGGCCGAGGTCCAGGAGTACTCGACCCAGCTGGCGGCACAGAAGAGGGCCCACCCCGATGACACGCTGATCAGCAAATACGTTCACTCGGAGGTCAACGGCCAGGCGATCACCGATTTTCAGCTGAACAACTTCTTCATCCTGCTGTGCGTGGCGGGAAGCGAGACCACCCGCAATGCCACCACTCACGGCATGCGCCTACTGTGCGAGCACCCGGAGCAACGCGAGCTGCTGCTCTCGGACCTCGAGCGTCATCTGCCCGGCGCGATCGAAGAGATCCTCCGCTTCAGCCCGCCTGTGATGGTGGTCCGGCGAACGGCGATGGAGGACACCGAGATCCGAGGGGTGCAGATCGAGATGGGAGACAAGCTGGGGCTCTACTACGGGGCGGCGAACCGCGACGAGGAGGTCTTCGAGGATCCGGAGCGCTTCGACATCACCCGCTCTTCCAATCCCCACCTAACCTCCGGCATCGGCGAGCACTACTGCCTGGGTGCGAACCTGGCCCGCATGCAGCTGCATTGCATCTTTGCAGAGGTTCTGACGCGCTTTCCCGACATGCGGGTCTCCGCTCCGCCGCGGCGCCAGCGCAGCGCGCTCTTCGACGGCATCAAGGAGATGCGCGTCCGCTACACCCCGGAGCCGGCGTAGGCCCTGCAGACTCATCGGGCAGGCTGGCCTACCCCGATCGGCCGTCCGCGCGCGGCGCGATCAAGATGGGCAGGTAGACCCAGGTGAAGATGGCGTAGCCCGCGGCCCAGGCTGCGCCGCCGGCCAGCAGTGTCTCGCGGTACAGCCCCGCCGCGAGGGGCGCGCCGAAGATCCGCGCCAGCGCTCCGAATACGACCAGGCAGTAGGCCAGCGTGATGGCGGGCCGGAGTACGAGCGGGCGACCGGTGTGCCCGAGGCTGGCGCGGGTCATGATTCCAATCATCATGGTGCCCACCGTGCCGGCCGTGAAGGCGTGAAAGGCGCTGGTCGGGGGAAACAGCTCGGTGAGGTCGGCGATCCCCTTGCACAGCAGTGCGAGCGCAAGGAAGCCGTGGCCGGCGTGCAGGATCCAGACGATGGGGTCGCGCAGGGTCTGGAACGAATGCCAGTGGCGCATGCGCAGCGCAAAGAGAGCCGCCGAGAGCAGCGCGGTCGCTCCCTGGAAGCGCGCATCGGCCCCCAGCACGGCGGCGGCGAAGGTGACGAAGAGCGCGACCTTCGCGGCCCATTCGACCGATGCCGACGACTGGATCTCCGATGGCTCGCCCCGCTGCTGGAGTGCGCTGCGCGTGTAGCTCGGAACGATGCGTCCCGACACGATTGCGATCATGCCGACCAATCCGTAGGTGCCGAGGTGCATGCCGCGTTGCATGTGACCCTGGATCGACGCGTGTACCTCGAGGTGGCAGAGCAGGTTGCCGATCCACATGGCGGTGAGCAGCAGTGGAAAGACGAGATTCTTCCGCTTGCCACCTCTCAGCATGGGCAGGGTCAGCGTGGCGGTGAGCGTGGGCAGGTAGGCCAGGTCGACGAGGGATACCGCCAGCGGGGTTGGCCCCACCAGGAACACGATGCGCCCGCACACCCAGAGCAGGAACAGCAGCCCCAGCGGTGCGCCCGAGAGCGGACGGGAGTCGGTCCACTGGGGCACGGCGGTCAGCAGAAAGCCCGAGACGGCTGCGGTGCCGAAGCCGAAGACCATCTCGTGTGCGTGCCACCACACCGGGGGCCAGGCCGTCGGCAGGGATAGACGCCCCCAGAGGAACCCCACCCACCAGGCGACTCCGAAGGCGGCGGTGAAGCCGGCCGCGAGGAAGAACGGCCGGAGGCCCGCGCTCAGGAAGGCGATCCCGCGATGCGGCGGGCCCTCGTCGCCGAGCAACGGAGACTGGGGGGGCTCGGACAACGGTCTGCTCGCTCCCATGGGTGCCGGAATCAGGCCGAAGCGTCGATCAGCGCAAGGGCCCCCTCTGGGCAGTTGTCGACGGCGGTCCGCGCCGCGTCCTCGAGTCCAGGCGGCACCGCCTCCCGCTCGATCACGCAGTGGCCATTCTCGTCTTCGCCGAAGAGGTCCGGAGCGAGCACATAACAGCGACCATGCCCGACGCATGCGTCGGGGTCGACACGCACCTTCATCTCGAGACCTCCTGGCTCCCGCTCGCCGGGGCGCTGACTGGGACCCGGGGCAGGCGTCGCGCCTCACGGCACGCGGTTCGACTCATGTCGATGGGTTCTCCCGGGCGCCCTCGCGCATGTGGGCACACAGGTGATCGAGACGCTCCCGCCAGAGGCGAGCGAGGCGAGAGGTCCAGTCGGCGCCACTCACTTCTTCGAGGACGTCGAGCACGCACTCGCTCCACCATTCGTACATTTCGTCGCGAACTTCGAACTCCGTGTGCTTGGCGCCCAGCAGCTGCAGGTTGGACTCGAGCCAGCTGGCGCCGTCCAGGCTGTCCACGGCCCCGAGCAGCGTCTCGGTCAGCATCTCCTCCCGGGTCGGGCTGCTGTGGGCTCCGAACAGAGCGCGAAGCTCGGGGTGACGCTCGAAGAGCCGCGTGTAGAGGCGTTGGGCGAGCTGGTAATCGCGTGAGGCGACGAGTTCCAGGTTTTCCGACAGCAGCGCGAAATCGTTCATGCGCGAAACATCCAGCATCTCGGTGGGGAGGGGAGCTCCTCCAAGAGCGTGACGACGAAGAGGTCTAGCCATTCGGCGGAATTCAATCAACATGGCGGAGGAGGCTCCCCCGTTTCATTGAACGAGTTCGTGCGGTCCTGGCATGATTGCAGCCAGGGAAGAGGCGGCTGCCGAGCGCGTCGTCTAGGATCCCGTTTCGAGCCCCGCTCGCCGCCAGCGTTGTATTGACGAGGACCGAGACCCCCATGCTCTTTTCCCAGACGGGCGAATATGCGCTGCGCATCATGGCGTGCCTCGCAACGACGTCTCCCGACACTCCAGTGGGGGCCCGGAACCTCTCCGAGGAGACGGGCATCCCGATCCACTATCTCTCGAAGATCATGCGCAGGCTCGTCCTCGCGGGCGTGCTCACCTCTCAGAAGGGGAAGGGCGGCGGATTCTCGCTGGCGCGGCCCAGGGATCAGATCCGCTTCGCCGAAGTCCTGGAGGCGGTCGATGCCTATCCGGAGGCGGGCCGTTGCGCTTTTGGCTGGGGGGCGTGCAATGCGGCCGTTCCCTGTCCCCTGCACGAATCGTGGAGTCAGCTGAGCGGTTCGGTGCGCGACTGGGCACTGAGCACGACCCTCGCGGATGTGAGCAACGGCTCCTAGATCGGGGCGGAGGGTCGTGGCCCTCACCCGGGGGAAATGGGGCCGCGTGAGAGCGCCTCCGGGGGGGGGGCAACCAGGCGGGCCCCGCCGCGCTTGGAGGCAGAGCATGCCCCCTGGGGGCTGGACGGGTCCGGCCGCTGGGGCCTGGCAGGTCTGGAGGAGCCAAAAAAAATCCGGGGATTCGGTGAGACGGATTGACGCTCTGTGCCTCACTTGTGTATCTTCTTAGCAATCTGGATATATCGCTCTATTCATCCATTGATGGTGCGACCCGCAATGCCGTCTGAGCTCCCGAGCCAAACCCGCGAACGAATCCTCGAAGGCGCCGTCCAGGCCGTCGCGCGGCACGGTGTTACCAAGCTCGAGTTGATCGACGTCAGTGATGCCGCCGGCGTCTCGCGCGGTACGCTCTACCGCTACTTCTCGAACCGCAAGGAACTGCTCAAGAGCGTCGCGGCTCGCGAAACCTACCGCTTCTGGCAGGGGGGCCTGAAGGCGCTGCAGGACGCACCCGAGGACGAGGAGCGCGTGCGCCTGCTCGTCTTCTACGCCACGCGATACGTTCGCGAGCACGCCGCGCTCCAGCGGATGCTCGAGACCGAGCCCGCACTCGTGCTTCGCGCGTTGCAGGATCAGTTTCCCGTCATCAAGACCGAGCTCCACCAGTTGATGGCCCCTCTGCTCGAGGACATGCAGCCTGTACGGGCTGGTGTCGTCACGGTGGATCAGCTGATCGATTGGTGGACGAGGCTCTTGTGCTCGGCCTTCCTGCTGCCGTCTCCAGATCTCGAGCAGATGCTGCAAGGGCTGGAGGCGATGTATCGCCTATTGACTGTGCAACCAGCGGTTGATTTTGGGGCCGACGAGCCGTGTCGCGTGTCCGGTTCGGTAGGCGAGGGAACCGTTGCGAAGGCGAGCTAACCGCAGCCGAGGCGTCGGCCTCGTGGAGGGATTGCTGTATGCTCAACCCGACCCGGAACGACAAACAGAGGCCCGTCGCTATGCTCCGTGGCCCTTCGTGCCGGGAAAAGCATCGGGCATCCGTCATACGGCCGACGCGGAGCTCACCGATGCGTGTGTAGGATACCCGTTAGTGCACCGCTCTATCTAGCCGCCAATGTCTTTAGAAACCGCCACTAGTGCGGAGGAGCAAAAATGAGTGAATCTCGAAACCTAGCTGAACTTCTGCAAGACAAGAAAACCTGGTGGGTGCATTTCCTGATCGTTGCGACGATCTGCGCCACTGGGTTGATCTATCTCGGTACGCAGACCTATTCCGGGTCTCCGCCGCTGGAGACCTACGTGAGCACCAGCGGTGAAACGGTCTTTTCCCGCGAAGAGATCAAGCACGGA
>JAFDDG010000025.1 GCA_019310965.1 Deltaproteobacteria bacterium | reverse complement strand
GGAGATCGCTACGAGCGCAGCGAGCGCGAGCACCCGCAGAGCGTCAAGGGTCGGCTGCGTGCCAAGGCGCGCAAGAAGTCCCGCAAGAAGGGCAAGAAGGGCTTCGTACGCCGCAAGGTGTGCCGCTTCTGCGCCGACTCGACACTGGTGATCGAGTACCGCGACGCGAAGACGCTGCGGCTCTTCATCAGTGAGACCGGCAAGATGATCCCCCGCAGGATCTCGGGCAACTGCGCCCGGCACCAGCGGCCGCTGGCTCTCGCGATCAAACGCGCGCGCCATCTGGCGATCTTACCCACATCCGCAAACTACATGTAGGGATGCGCAGCCATGGCCCAGGTGAATCTGATCCTCCAGGAAGCGGTCGCGAATCTCGGCGAAGTCGGCGACCTGGTGAAGGTCAAGCCGGGCTTCGCCCGGAACTATCTGATCCCGCAGGGGAAGGCGATCTTCGCCACCGAGGCGCGCGTCAAGCAGCTCGACCACCACAAGCGCGTGGTGGCCGAGAAGGCCGCCAAGCAGCTGAAGGACTTCGGGGCGGTGAAGAAGCGTCTCGAATCGCTCTCGGTCGAGATCTCTGCGCGGGTGGGCGAAGAGGGCAAGCTCTTCGGCTCCGTCACGTCGTTGCAGATTCGCGAGGCGCTCGCCGCGAAGGGCGTCGAGATCGAGCGCCGCAGGATCGAGCTCCCCGAGCCGATCAAGACAGCCGGAGAGCACGGCGTGCGCGTGAAGCTCCACCGCGATGTGGTGGCGGAGCTCAAAGTCACGATTGCCGCCGAGGAGTGAACGCCGCTTCGCTTCGGCTCTGATAGAATCAGCGGGTTCCGATCCACCACGGAGGGGGTGCCGTGGCGACGGCCCGTACCCAGCCGCACAACGAACTGCCCGCCGAGGCCGCCGGACGCCTGCTGCCGCAGGACATCGAGGCGGAGAAGGCCGTGCTGTCGGCGTTGCTGCACGACAACGTTGCGATTCACTCCGTGTTGAATGAGGTGAAGCCGGAAGACTTCTACCACCCGACGCACCAGCAGCTGTTTACGTCGATGCTCGCGCTGCAGGATGCGAACGAGCCGGTCGACCTGCTCACTCTCGCGAATCATCTCAACGAGAAGAAGCTCCTCGACGCCGTCGGGGGACACCTCTATCTCGCAGAGCTCTTCGACTACGAAGCGACAGCGGCGAACGTCGCGACTCACGCCCGCATCGTGCGCGACAAATCCGTCAAGCGCGGCCTGATCGCGGTGGCCACCGATATCGTGCAGCTCGGCTACGAGGAGACGGAAATGGCGGACCGCCTGCTCGACCAGGCGGAGTCTCGCGTCTTCGAGATCGGTCGCGCCAAGAGTCGACAGACCTTCGCCAGCCTCCACGACGAGATGGCCGGCGCCATCGACTTCGTCGAGATGTTGATGGATCGCGGCGGCGAGCTGACCGGCGTGCCGACGGGCTTCAAGGACCTCGACGAGAAAACCGGTGGTCTGCAGGGTGGCGAGCTGGTCATCATCGCAGCGCGACCTTCCATGGGAAAGACCGCGCTGGCGCTGAACGTCGCCCGCAACGCTGCGATCGATCACGGCAAGAAGGTCGCCATCTTCTCCCTGGAAATGACCAATCGCGCGCTGGCGCTGCGCCTCCTGTCGTCGGAGGCACGGGTGGATCTCTCGAGCTTCCGGCGCGGCTTCGGCTCGAGCACAGATCACCAGAAGCTGGTGCAGAAGGCTGGCGTGCTCGCCGACGCAGATATCTGGGTCGACGATTCGGGCACCATCACCATCCTCGAGATCAAGGCCAAGTGCCGGCGCCTCGCCACCGAGCGCGGCCTCGACATGGTGATGGTCGATTACCTGCAGCTGGCCCATGCCGACGAGCCCCAGGCGCGCAAGGATCTCGAGATTGCGCAGATCAGCCACGGTCTGAAGGCGCTGGCCAAGGAGCTGGATCTTCCGGTGATCGCACTCTCGCAGCTCAACCGCGGTCCCGAGCAGCGCGATCCAGACAAGCGCCGCCCGAACATGGGCGACCTGCGCGAGTCCGGCGCGATCGAACAGGATGCCGACGTGATCGCCTTCATCTATCGCGACGAGGTCTACAACCCGAGCGAAGAGAACCGCGGGCTCGCCGAGCTCATCATCGCGAAGCAGCGCAACGGTCCGACGGGTACGGTGAGGCTCGCCTTCGAGGCGCGTTACGCGAATTTCCGCGATCTCGCCGATGCGCCCGGGGATGGCGTCGTGCAGGTGCCTCGGCCGCCCGGTGGCTTCGGAGGGTCGAATTCCGGCGGCGGCTTCGGCGGCCCCGACGACGACGACGAAGTGCCCTTCTAGTGCACGAGCTGCGCAAGCCGCGCGCTCTGCGGCCGGGCGCGACTCTCGGCATCGCCGCTCCAGGTGGCCCGGTCGATCCGGCTGCGACCGATGCCGGCTGTGCGCTGCTCGAGCGCGCCGGCTTCCGCATCCATCGCCGCGACGACCTCACGGCGCGATGTGGCTATTTGGCGGGGGACGACGCGCGGCGCAGCGCCGAGTTGGAGGAGTTGTGGAGCGATCCGCGTGTCGATGGGATCGTGTGCGCTCGCGGTGGCTACGGCTGCGCCCGCATCCTGCCCCGGCTCGATCCCGGCTGGGCTCGCGATGCGGCCAAGCCGTTGGTCGGCTACAGCGATGCCACGGCGCTGCTGCTCTGGCAGGCGCGCCATGCGGGGCTCGCGGGCTTCCACGGGCCGATGCTCGAGTACGGTTCCGAGCTCGCCCCGGCCAGCATCGCGGCACTGGTGGCCTGGCTCACCGGCGACGTCGAGCTGCCGGCGACGCTCCCGGGACGCCCGGCCTTCGCAGGGCAGGCCGAGGGTCCGCTCGTCGGCGGTTCGCTCACCCTGGTGACTTCCAGCATTGGCACCGACTGGGAGATCGACACCCACGGCGCGATATTGCTGCTCGAAGAAGTCCACGAGAACCCGTACCGCGTCGATCGCATGCTGCAGCAGCTGCGCGACGCCGGGAAGCTGGACTCGATCGTCGGGCTCGGCATCGGCGACGTCTCGACCTGCACCGATTCGAAGTACGGCACCTGCATCGACGATGTGGTGCTCGAAATTGCACGGACCCTCCGCGTGCCGTGCGTTGCGGGCCTCGGCTTCGGCCACACGCCGTCGAATTCGACGTGGCCCTTCGGAGGGCGCGCTAGTATCGACGGCGAGCGAGGTGAGATCCGCATGCTCGAACTGGGAGTGAAGGCCGCGACGTGAAGTGGAGTGCCGTTCGCCGCAAGTTGGCTCGTGTGGACAAGGCCATCGACAAGGCCATGGAGAAGGCGGAGATGCCCGGCGCCGCGCTGCTGGCGCGCATGCCGAAGCACGGCGAAGTGATCGAGCACTTCTCGTGCCACGGGCTGGCGGTGGTGCGCCCCGAGCGGCTGCCCATGAAGCACGACACGATCTTCGATCTGGCGTCGCTCACCAAGCCGTTGGCGACCACTACTTCGGTGATGTTGCTGGTGCAGGAAGGAGCGGTCGGACTCGACGATCCCGTCTCCAAGCATCTGCCCGCCTTTTCGGAGCGGGACAAGGATGCCGTGACGGTGCGGCACCTGCTCACGCACTCCGCCGGACTCAAGCCGCTGCGCAAGTTTCACGAGGAGCTACTCGATCGCGAGCGCAAGAAGGGCGAGCGCTGGATCGGAACTTCTGCCGCGCGAGAGTTTGTCGTCGAGCGCGTCGTGAAGTCGGGCCTGGTGCACGAGCCGGGCAAGGCCTCGGTCTACGGTGATCTCGACTTCATTGCCCTCGGTGCGTTGGTCGAGGCGGTGTCGCGCCGCCCCTTCGACGAGTTCTGTCAGGAGCGCATCTTCGGTCCGCTCGAGATGAAGGACACCTTCTTCGTGCGCTTGGGAGACGGCGAGCCGGGGGTGCCCGCGGCATTGCTCCGGCGCATCGCCGCCACCGAGAACTGCCCCTGGCGCGACCGCGTGCTGTGGGGCGAGGTGCACGACCCGAACGCCTCGGTGATGGGCGGCGTGGCGGGTCACGCCGGGCTCTTCTCCACCGCCGCCGATGTGATGAAGTTTTCGCTCGCGCTCCTCGACGTGTGGCACGGGCGCAGTGACGTCTGGTCCCCGGATCTCCTGCGTGAGTTCACCACGCGCCAGGGGCTTCCAGAGCGTTCCGATTGGGCGCTCGGCTGGGACACTCCAACCGAAGGCGCGTCGTCTTCGGGCCGTTACTTCGCGCGAGACTCCGTCGGGCACTTGGGCTTCACCGGCACGTCGCTCTGGATCGATCTCGAGGCCGAGGCTGTGGTCGTGTTCCTGACGAATCGCTGTCACCAGGTGGCGAAGTTCAGCCGCTTCGAGCTGCGCCCGGCCGTGCACGACCTGGTGCGCGAAGCCTTCGCCGAGGGCTAGGCGGGTGGCCGATCCGTTGCAGCACGTTCACTTCGTCGCCATCTGCGGCACCGGCATGGGCTCCCTGGCGGGGCTCCTGCGCGCCCGCGGGTTGCGCATCACCGGCTCGGACGAGGGACTGTATCCGCCCATGAGCACCGCGCTCGCCGAGTGGGGTATCCCGGTCGTCGAGGGCTTTCGCGCGGAGAACATCACCGACACTGCGCCGGATCTCGTGGTGATCGGTAACGCGGTGGGCCCCGACAACCCGGAGGCGCGATGCGCCATCGACGAGGGATTCCGGGTGCTGTCGTTCCCGGATGCGCTCTTTGATCTCGCCATCGCCGGGCACCACTCCGTCGTCGTCGCTGGTACGCATGGCAAGACCACCACTACGGCGCTGGTGGGTCAGATCCTCCAGGCGACGGGGCGCGATCCTTCGCTGCTGGTCGGCGGCTACTCCTTCGATTTTGCTGGCAGCTTCCGCGAGGGGGCCGGTGAACACTTCGTCGTCGAGGGTGATGAGTACGACACGGTCTTCTTCGACAAGACGCCCAAGTTCTTGCACTACGGCGCACGCACCGCGATCATCACGTCCGTCGAGTTCGACCACGCGGACATCTACCGCGATCTCGAGCACGTCAAGGCTGCGTTCCGCGCGCTGGTGGCCGGCATGCCGGCGGACGGCACGCTGGTGGCCGCGGTGGGGAGCGAGGCGGTGCGCGATGTGCTGCGCGACGCGCCTTGCCGCGTGATCGGCTACGGGCTCGATGCCACGGGCGCCCCCGACTGGACGGCGCATGATGTCGACGTGTCGGAGGCGGGGACTGCGTTCGTGGCGGTCCACGGCGATGGGCGCCGGGTCGCGGTGTCGGTCCCGCTCTTTGGACGCTTCAATGCCGAGAATGCGCTGGCGGCGCTGGTCACCGTCGACGCGCTGGGCGTACCGCTGGCCGAGGCGGCAAAGGTGCTGCACGACTTTCGCGGCATCAAGCGGCGCCAGGAGGTGCGAGGGGAGGCCGGCGGTGTGCTGGTGATCGACGACTTCGCGCATCATCCGACCGCGGTGCGCGGCACGGTGGAGGCGGTGCGTTCCCGCTATTCGGGGCGGCGTATCGTGGCGGTCTTCGAGCCGCGCACCAACACGAGCCGGCGCGCAGTCTTTCAGCAGAGCTACGCCGAGGCCTTCGACCTGGCGGACCGGGTGGTCGTCGCGCTACCACCGCAGGGCGCGCTCTACAGTGCCACCGGAGAAGTCGGAGAGACGTTCTCGCCCGAGCGGCTGGTGGCGGACATCCGTGCCCGCGGTGGCGCGGCCGAGCAGCCGGGTGACGTCGACGCGATCGTCCAACACCTGGCCGCGACGTGCGAGCCGGGCGACGTAGTCCTCGTCATGAGCAACGGTGCTTTCGGCAATATCTGGGAGCGTCTGCTGCAGGCATTCGGCGGCTAGCGCAGGCGGAAAGAGCTCGTCGCGCCTTGCCAAGGCCGGGTGCGAAGGCGGTGTCGTGCTCATGCGCCGGCGCCCCACGGCTCCGCCTCGGGGATTCGAGTGGGGAGGGGGACGGTGTTGCCTTCTTGCCTTTTTCTGGACCTGCTCGCTAACACCACCGCTCAGCCGAAAAAGGCAAGAAGGCAACACCGTCCCCGCTGCCTGCTCGCGCCCTCGGCCCCAGCCGTTGGCAAGCAGGGTCGTCTTTCCGGAGCCTGCTAGAAGTAGCCGAGGAAGCGTGCGAGCTTGCCGGCTTCGGCAGAGCTCTCCAGCGCTTTCGCCACGAAACGTCGGCCGCGCTCGACGGCTGTGGGAAGCGTGTCGCCGCGCGCGAGGTAGGCCGTGATCGCCGCTGCCAGTGCGCAGCCAGTGCCGTGCACGGGACCCGTGTCGATGCGTTGGCCCTCCAACCAGTGAAGCGCCTGGGAGCCGCCGTCGCGAATTACCAGCAAGTCGTCGGGCGGACCGTCGCGGTGGCCGCCCTTCACCAGCGCGGCGCCCGCGCCGAGATTCGAAACCAGCGCGCAGGCTGCGGCTTCGACGCCTTCCTGGGTGGACACGTCGCAGCCGGTCAGGGTCGCGGCCTCCTGCAGGTTCGGAGTCACCAATGCGGCCATGCCGATCAGACGCTCGAGCGTGCCGATGGCGCGGCGCTCCAGCAATGGCGTCCCGTCGCTGGCTTCCAGGACCGGATCGATCACCAGCGGCGGTGGCGTTCCAGCGTCGAGTGCGAGCAGACCGAGCTCGACGTTTCGCGCCACGTCGTCGCTGGCCAGCATGCCGAGCTTCACGGCGTGTGGCCGCACGTCCGCCACCAGCACCCGGATCTGGTCGAGGACCACGGTCGGGAAGACCGGCAACACCTGATGCACCCGTCCGGAATCCTGGACGGTGAGTGCCGTGACGACGCCCGCACCGTGAACGCCCAGCGTTCGGAACACCTGTAGATCGGCTTGGAGGCCGGCTCCGCCGGTGGGGTCGGAGCCTGCGATCGAGAGGGCTATGCGCACGGCTGGAGGGTACGGCGCAACGGGCTTCGGCGCAGGGCGGCGTTGCGGGGTGTGCTACTCGATGGGTTCCATGGCAGTACGAGGCAACTCCTGGGTGGCCCTGGCCGCGATCGGAGTGTGGCTCTGCAGCGGGGGGGCGCTTGCCCAGGACGAAGTTCCGGCGGCCGAGGCCGCGCAGGAGCTGCCGGATACCTGGTACGCCCAGGTCCTGGCGCACTCGGAAATCGGCATCAACGTCACCCACTTCTGGTCGAAGGGGCGCAATCTGCGCGCCGAGACGGTGATGGCCGGGCGCCGGATCGTCACGATCGTGACGGCCGACACCTACTACACCTACGATCTGCTGGTTCGCACGGGAATCGCCGTGCAGCGCGCAGCGCGCTCGGTGAAGCAGGATGACGAGCGTACGCGCCCATTCGGCAACGAGTACTTCTCGTTGCTCCGGCAGGGTGCGGAGCTGGTGCGCAGCGAGAGTCTCGCCGGGCGTACCGTCGAGATCTATCAGCTCACCGATGACGATGGGCGGCGCCGCATCTGGGTGCCGCCCGACGAGCAACGTCTGCCATTGCGTCTGCAGATCTTCCGCCGCGCGACGGCACAGGAGTTCGTCAGCGACTACCTGAATTGGCAGCGGGGTCTTCCCATCGCCGACGAGTTCTTTCACCCCGAGTCCGGCGTCTCGATGCTACTCATGACGTATCAGGAGTACATCGACAAGCAGGCTGCGCGCGAGCCGATCGGTCCGGTGCCGGTGCTCTATGGGGACCTGTTGCACGGTTACTGAGATCGCGGAGCCGCGGCGAAGCGTCAGTCGTTCACCCAGGTAATGTTGGTGTCGGCGAGAGGCGGCCCGCCTTCGGCGAGCACAGCCAGCTTGCGGGCGATGGTGCCGCCGAGTTCGCGGAGCGCCTTGGCCGGTTCCGAGTCCGGCGCGTGCATAAGAATCGGGTGCCCGGCGTCGCCGCCCTCGACGACGCGTGGGTCGATGGGCACCTCGCAGAGGAAAGGGACACTGAGTTCATCGGCGACGCGCCTGCCACCGCCTTCACCGAAGATGTAGTACTTGCGATCCGGCAGATCCGGCGGAGTGAAATACGACATATTCTCGACGATGCCGAGCACCGGCACGTCGACCTTGCGGAACATTTCGAGCCCCTTGCGCGCGTCGATGAGCGAAAGATCGTTGGCAGTGGTGACGATGATGGCGCCCGAGAGCGGAGCCATCTGTGTGAGGGTCAGCACTGCGTCGCCGGTGCCGGGAGGCATGTCGACGATCAGGTAGTCGAGCTCGCCCCACTCGACATCGGTGAGAAACTGGCGAATCAGGCCATGCACCATCGGGCCGCGCCAGATGACTGGCGACTGGTCGGTCACGAAGAAGCCGATCGACATGAGCTTCATGCCGAGGGCCTCGTGCGGGAAGATGCGCTTCTCGTTCGTACGCGGCATGCCGCTCACGCCTGTCAGCAGGGGCAGTGAGGGGCCGTAGACGTCGGCATCGAAGATGCCCACCTTGGCGCCGCTCTCGCGCAGTGCCAGTGCGATGTTGACCGCTACGGTGCTCTTGCCGACGCCCCCCTTGCCCGAGGCGACGGCCAGCACGTTGCGCACCCCGGGCAGCACCGGGGGCTGGTCGGCATCGGAAGCCGCGGCCTGCGCATGGCGGCCACGCGTGTCGGCGGTCATCTCGACCTCGACGCTCTCGACGCCGGGCAGCTCGGCCACGCGCTTCTGCGCTGCCTGCTCGAACTGCTCTTTCACGGGACACGCCGGCGTCGTCAGCTCGATCGTGAAACGGACCTTGCCGCCTTCGATCGCCAGGTTCTTCACGAACCCGAGGTCCACGATGCTCTTGCCGAAGTCGGGATCGATGATCGGACGCAACGCGTCCAGCACGTCCGACGCCTGGGGGGGGCCTGCCATGGTGTTCCTCTTGGGGCGAGCTGAGCCTGGGATGGCTCGGGCGGAGCTGGAAGTTAGCGGACGCGGGGACTCTCGCCCCGATGTCAGCGCGGATCCGGTGCCGGCGTATCGAGTCCCCTCTCGGGCAGCTGCGGCTGCTGGATGTACGCCTCGTCGACCTGACCGGTGAGGCTCGCCAGGAACGCCAGGATCTCCGTCTGCTGTGGGTCGGTGAGTTCGATCCCCAGCTGGTGCCTGCCCATCAGGCGCACCGCCTCGTCCAGGCTCGCGATGGACCCGTCGTGAAAGTAGGGCCCGGTCTGCTCGATGTTGCGCAGCGATGGCACCTTGAAGAAGCCGCGATCGGCCTCGTCACCGGTCACGCCGGCACGCCCGGGATCTTCGGTCGGGTAGGGCAGGTTGCGCCCGAGCTTCTGATAGCTGCCGCCGCCGATCGCTGGGCCCACGTGGCACTGGATGCAGCCCACGGCGAAGAAAGTCTCGAGTCCCGCGGCCTCGTCGTCACTGAGCGCGTCGATCTGCCCCTCGAGAAACGCATCGAAGCGCGAGGGCGTGGTGAGCCGGCGCTCGAAGGCGCCGATGGCCCGCGCCATGTTGTCGTAGGTGAGCGGCTCCGCGTCGTCCGGAAAGGCCTCCGCAAAGAGTGGGGGGTAATCGGGGATCGAGTTCAACACGGCTACGACGCTGGCCTCGTCGCGCATCGCCATTTCGATCGGGTTCAGTACCGGGCCCTTGGCCTGCGCCTCCACGTCCGGGGCGCGGCCGTCCCAGAACTGCGTGATGTGGAGCGCCGCGTTGTAGACCGTGGGCGAATTGCGGTCGCCGCGCTGGCCCCTGTGGCCCGGCGAGGTCGCCTCCCCATCGACGCCGAAGGCGTCGAGCTGGTGACAGCTGTTGCAAGCGATGTCGTGGTTCTTCGAGAGCCGCTTTTCGTAGTAGAGCATGCGCCCGAGGCTGACCTTCTCCTCGGTTACGGGGTTCGCCTCGTTGCTCACCTCGTCGGGCATCCCGCCGAAGATGGCGCTGGCCCGGATGCGCAAGGCCTCCCGCGCGGCGTCCACGGGTTCCGGCTCGCTCTCGGTCGGCACCTCCGCCATCGCATTGGCTGCCGGTTCGGCCGTCGTGTCGGCTGCTGGTGTCTCCGCTTGACTGCAAGCCAATGCGAGGACGGTGAGTAGCGAGGCCAGTAGGCGAAGCATGCGTAATTTCTCCCTTGGTGGCAGAGCCTAGCGGTTGCCATGGTGCGCCACAGCCGCAGGAGTCTCAATCTGGGCGGTGCAGAGTGCCGCTCAGCGGCGGAGGTCGTCGACGATGAGCTCCAGCGTTGCCGTCTCCCGCGGCATCGTCCCCGCGTGCGAACGCTCTACCCCGGCGCACGCGTGGCGGCGACTGCGATGCACAGCCCGGCACTGTAGGCGGGCGCGCCTCCAGTGCGGCTGAGAGCCCGGCGTCGGGTATATTGCGCTGGCCATGGCCGGTGCCTACGACGCTGCTTACGCCGAATCCCTGGGAGATCCGACCCGTTTCTGGGCCCGCGCCGCGGGCGCGGTCGAGTGGATGCGGCGGCCGCGCGCGGTGTTCGACGGCAGCTCGCCGCCCTTGGTGCGCTGGTTCCCGGGTGGAATGCTCAACACCTGTGCCAACGCCCTCGATCTGCACGTTGCCACCGGCCGCGGCGAGCAGGCGGCGCTCGCCTACGAGAGCCCCGTAACCGGGACATCGCGGACGCTCACCTACCGCGAGCTACTCGATGAGGTAGCGGCTTTCGCCGGCGCGCTCGCGGGCCTCGGTGTCGAGCGCGGCGATCGCGTGCTGATCTACATGCCGATGGTGCCGGAAGCCGTGGTCGGGATGTTGGCCTGCGCGCGACTCGGCGCCGTGCATTCGGTGGTTTTCGGCGGCTTCGCCAGCAACGAGCTCGCGCAGCGCATCCAGCATGCGGCGCCGAGGGTGGTGCTCAGTGCCTCGTGCGGCATCGAGCCGGGACGCATCGTCGCCTACCAACCGCTGCTCGAGCATGCGCTCGAGCAGGTGAGCGCCAAGCCCGAGCATTGCGTCGTCTTCCAGCGGCCCGAATTGCGTGCGGAGCTGCGTGCGGGGCGCGATCACGATTGGGAGGCGCTCGTCGCCGGTGCCAGCCCCGCCAGCGCTGTGCCGGTGCAGGCGCCGGAGCCCCTCTACATCCTCTACACCTCGGGCACCACGGGTGCGCCGAAGGGCGTGGTGCGCGACAACGGTGGTCACTGCGTCGCCCTCAAGTGGAGCATGGGAAACGTCTATGGCGCAGACGCCGGAGATGTCTTCTGGGCGGCTTCCGACATCGGCTGGGTCGTTGGCCACTCCTACATTGTCTACGCACCGCTCTTCCAGGGTTGCACGACGGTGCTCTACGAGGGCAAGCCCGTCGGTACGCCGGATGCCAGCGCTTACTGGCGGATCGCCGCCGAGCGCGGCGTCAATGTGCTCTTCACTGCACCGACGGCGCTGCGCGCGATCAAGCGCGAAGATCCGGAGGGGAAGTTGGCGCGCGAGTTCGATCTCTCGCGGTTGCGCGCGCTATTCCTGGCCGGTGAGCGGGCGGATCCCGACACCGTGGCCTGGGCGGAGCGCGCTCTGGGCGTGCCGGTGATCGACCACTGGTGGCAGACCGAAACCGGCTGGCCCGTGGCGTCGAACTGCATCGGTCTCGAGTCCCTGCCCGTGAAGCACGGTTCACCCACCAAGCCGGTGCCGGGCTATGACGTGCGCATCCTGGATGACGCGGGTGCCTCGCTTCCGGCCGGCGAGACCGGGCACGTGGTGATCAAGCAGCCGCTGCCGCCGGGCTGTCTCAAGACGCTCTGGAACAACGACGCGGGCTTCGCCGAGAAGTATCTCTCGCGCTTTCCCGGCTTCTACGAGACCTCCGATGCGGGACACATCGACGAGGACGGTTACCTGTGGATCATGTCCCGCACCGACGACATCATCAACGTGGCGGGTCACAGGCTCTCCACGGGCGCGATGGAAGAGGTGCTGGCGGGTCACCCGGATGTGGCCGAGTGCGCCGTGATCGGCGTTCGCGACGCGCTCAAGGGACAGGCTCCGCTCGGACTCGTCGTGCTGAATGCAGGCGCCGAACGCGACGCCGGGGAGCTCGAGGCGGAGCTGGTGGCGCGGGTGCGCGAACACATCGGGCCGGTGGCCGCGTTCAAGCGCGCCGCAGTGGTGGTGCGCTTGCCCAAGACCCGCTCCGGCAAGATCTTGCGTGGCACGCTGCGTCGGATGGCCGACGGGGAGCCGTGGAGCACCCCGCCGACCATCGATGACCGGACGATCCTCGATGAGCTGAAGGTCGTGCTGGCTGAGCTGGGGCTCCCTGCGACGGACTGACGGCGTCGGGCAGGGCAGAGTGCCGGCGCAGACCAGGCGCTTCGTTCGAAATCTCGTCATGAGGCCGCCCTGTCCCGTCGCCGCCGGCCGCTTCGATTGACAAGTAGGGGTGCGGGTTGGTCAAATCAGCGTTCCTGGGCGACCATGCTGCCTCATCTCGGAAAAGGAGAGAATCGTGCATTTCGGCCCTTGTGCGCGCCTTTGGCTGGCTCCGCTCGTTCTGGCATGGGCGCTGGCTCCGACGGCCCAGGCCTCGGTGCAGTCGGAGATCGCGTTTCACCGCGGTGTGATTGCCTACGGCGAGGAGCGCTGGGACGAAGCCAAGCAGCAATTCGAGCGGGTACTGGTCGAGGACTCCGAGGATGCGACGGCGCTGAAGTATCTCGCCCTGATCGCACAGGCGCAGGACGATCCGGCGCTTGCGCTCGGCTACTACGACCGCGCGCTGGCGATCGATCCCGAGGACGCAGCACTGGTGCTCGACCGCGGCACGCTGCTGCTCGACACCGGGCAGATCGCCGAGGCGCGCCAGGCGTTCGATCGCGCGATCGAGCTCGAGCCGGACAACGGGAAGGCGCAGTTGCTGGCGGGAATGGCCGCGTATCGCGCCGGCGATCACGAGGGCGCAAAACCGCACCTGGAGCGGGCGGGAGAGCTCGATCCGACGCTGAGCGACGAGGCGCGCTACTACAGCGGTCTGTCCGAGGCGATGCTCGGCAACATGCAGGCGGCGGCCTCCGCCTTCGACGACGCGGCGACCCAGTCGCCGCTGTCGCCGCTGGGCCAGTCGGCGCAGAGTTTTCAGCAGCGTCTGGAGCAGCCGCAGGAGCCGGCGCGGCGCTGGCAGGCCTCCTTTGCGGTCGGTTCCGAGGTCGACTCGAACCCGCTGATCATCGGCAAATCGACGGCGGAGGAGGGCGAGACCGACGGCCGCGTCGTGTTGCGGCCGAGCGCCAGCTACCGGTTCTTGGATGCGGAAGATTTCAGCGTGACCGCCGGCTACGACGGTTACCTGAGCGTCCACTTCAGCCGGAACAAACCAAACATCCAGATCCACAATCCGTGGCTCTCGGGGAGCTACGACGTCGGTCCAGTGAGACTCGGCCTGCGCTATGACTACTCGTTCACGATGGTCGACACCGACGATCCCTTGCGGCATCTGCACCGGATCACACCGTCGGCGTTGGTGCGCCAGGGTGACTGGGGCGCGAGTCTTCTCTACTACCAGTTCAACACCCAGGATTTCGACGGTGCAACGGATCCGAAGGAGGCCTTCGACCGCGACGGCGAACGGCACGTGCCCGGGTTCACCCAGTTCTTCTTCCTGCCCGAGCCCTTCACCTACGTGCGGCTCGGCGTGCTGGGGAGCTTCCAGGACACGGACGGCACGGAGTTCGAGCACGACGGCGTCGAGGCGCAGTTCGGGGCCGGCTACGACTTCGATTTCGGGATCAGCCTGGCGTGGCTGTACCAGTACAAGTATCGGGACTACGACAACACCAGCGTGGTCTCTTCCCCATCGTTCAAGAGTCGCCAGGACGACATGCACGTGGTGACGGCGGAGTTCTCGAAGATGCTGGCCGAGCATTGGCAGGTATCGGTTGGTATGGCGTTGACGTTCAACGACTCCAACGTGCCGTTCTACGACTACACGCGCCACATTGGTGGCGCGTACGTCACTTATCATTTCTAGAGGGGCACTCACAGGGCAGGCCGGGCGACCTATCGGGCGCATGCAAGAGACCGGCAAGAGACAGGCGAAGGAGTGAAGAATGATGTGGAAACCTTCGATCAAACCGACCCATGGGGCGCTGGCCATCGGGCTGGTCGCGCTGCTGCTGTTGCCGGCCGGGCTGGCCGCCGCGGCCACCGCCGGGCGCGTCACCGCCGCGGTGGGGGACGCCCAGGCCGACGACGCCGCTCTGGCCCTGCGCGGTTCCCTCGAGGACGGCGCGGCCCTGGAGACCGGCGAGGACGGGGGCTGCTCCATCCTGATCGACGACGATGCGCTGATGGAGGTGTGTGGGCGCACCGTGCTCAAGCTCGAGCGCAAGGACGGCCAGCCCGACGGAGCTCGTGTCGTGCGACTCGAACGTGGCGCCATCCGCATGGTGGTCGAGCCGCGGCTCGGCGAGGAGAAGGTCGAGATCCACACCCCGGCGGCCATCGCCACCGTACTCGGCACCATCCTGCACGCCTCGGTGAACGCGCTGGGCATCGCCGAGATCGCGTCCGAGGCCAATCGGGTGCAGATCCAGAGCACCAACCCGGCGCATACCGAGGTGAAGATCCTCGAGCCCGGCCAGTCGATCACGATCGCCGTCGATGGAACCCTGGGCGACGTGGTGGATCTCGACCCGCAGGAATTTCAGGCGCGAGGTGGCTGCTACGTCGGCCTTCACGGTGTGTCATTTGCCGCGGACCGGGGGCGTGCCAGCGACTCGAAGATCGCGGAGCTGGTCGGGAACGATGTGACCACGGCCGAGCTTCCGCCGGTGGCCGGTGCTCCCGGAGGGGGCAACGTAGATCTGCCGTCGCCGCCGGATCCGCCGCCGCCGCCGCCGCCGCCGGAGGTCGGGAACGAGTCGGGCGCCCAGGAGAGCCTGCCGGATCCGCCGGATCCGGAGCCGCCGGACCCGTCGTTCCCGCCGGAGGATCCGTCGTTCCCGCAGGGCTGACCGGGAGGCGAGTACTGGCTGTCGGACCCGCCCGGGCCGACGAGCGTCGACTGCCCTGCCCCGGGGAGACGAGCGTCTGGGGACGCAGCCGGCGGCTCGTCAGAGCACGCCCGAGAAGATGAAGTTCGCCCAGGTGGCGGGGCGCTGCATGCCGATCATGCGTTCCGCCCTCACTTGGGCGAGCTGCGCTTCGCGCAGGGCGGCGGCGCCGCGGAAGACGTCGCCGGAGAGCTCGTCCGAGGCGAGTGCCCGGTAGAAGGCGAGCATCAGTCGTCGCGTTGCGTCGTCGTTGCTCTTCCAGAGGCTCGTCACCAGCGCTCCGGCGCCGGCGGCGCGGAAGCCCCAGCGCAGGCCCTGCACCTCCTGACCGCGCAGGTGGAGGCCCGTGCCGGTGTCGCACGCCGACAACACGACCAATCCCGCCGACCGCAGATTCAGGCCGGAGACCTCGTAGGCCGTCAGGATGCCGCTCTGCCCCGAGCCGCCGACCCGCGCCGGTTGATTCGCGCCGGCCAGCACGATGCCCGAGAGCAGCAGGGGGTTCGGCGCCACGGCGGCTTCGCGCAGGTCGTCCTGGCTCGAAGGCCGGGAGCCGCAGCCGGCGTTGCCCGCGAAGTAGGCGTGGGTGGCGAAGTGCACCAGCCACGGATCGCCGCGCAGGGCCTTCTCGATGCTCGGCTTGGTGACCTGGGCGCCGATCAGTTTGGCGGGTGAGCCCACGACGCCCTCGATGTCCGCGATCTCGCGTGCGGCTCCGGGCAGTGCTTCGAAGGGCGCCATCTGACACGGGCCGCTGTCGGTCAGCACGATCGGGCCGGCTCCGGCGCCGAACTCCGGCGCTCCGACCAGCAGCGGCCGCAGCGAGTCCATCGCCACTCTCGTGCCGGGCTTCGCCTCTGCCAGCTCGAAGGTCGACGTCAGGTAGCCCAGAGTCACGCGCTCGAAGAGATACTTCTTGGGGTTCTGCGGGTCCGGCAGCGCGCCGATCGGGATACCCCAGAGTGCACCGTCGGGAATTACCAGCCAGCGCTCGGCGCCGCGCAGCGCAGGCGTCAGCGGCGCCAGCAGCGCGCGACTCAGCGCTTCGCGAGATGCACGGTCGTCTGCCGCTTCTGCGCGCATCGCGTTCGCGAATTGTTCGGCGGCCGTCTCGATCGCCTCGGCATCGGGAAGTGGGATGCGGGTGACTGTGCACTTCTCGCCGCGCACCACCAGTGCCGTCTGGGCCGGCTCGTCGGCGCCGAAGCGGCCAGGCGGCGTCCTGTCGAAGGCGTTGAATTTGACGAGCGCCGCGTCTTGCGGGAGTCGCGCGCAGGCGCGGCGCAGCACATCCGCCGGATCGCTCTCCTGTGAGCGCCTCCCGCCGGCGGCCTTCGCCTCCAGATCGTCGATCTCCGCCGCGAGTTCCTTGGCGCTCCGCGCGGCGTCCGGGCCCTCGCCGATCACCGTAGCGACGTAGCGCCGGCGCAGCGAGGCGAGCTCGCCGCCACCATCGCGTCCGGCAGCGCGGCTGGCGGCGATGCTGCGCAGCACCGCATCTCGGTGCGGGAGCAGCGCGAGGAAGAGATCCTTGGCCGGCGCATTCTCGGCGGAGAGCAGCGCGCCCACCACGTTTTCCGCGTCCTCTCCGAGCAGCGCGCGTTGGCGATCGCTGACGGCACCGAAGGTGTGGCGGGTGTAGCGCGCGAGCGCCTCGGAGGCGGCGCGTGCCTGTTCGAACGCCACGCCATCCTCTCCCTGTGCCGCAGCGATGCCGGCGCGCAACGTCCGCGCGCGCACCACCACGGAATGGTCGGGCCCGCGCGCCGCGCTGAGCACGGCGATCGCGGCCTCCACCTCGCGGGCCGCTTCTGCCAACGCGCCGCGGTGGGCCTGCAGGCGCGCGCGGGCGAGCCGCGTCGGCGCCAGGGCCGGATGCTCGGCACCGAGGCTCTCGGTTTGCGCGGTCAGGGCCTGCTCGAGCAGTGCCTCGGCCTGTGCACCGCGGCCGAGCTCGAACTCCATCTTTGCGAGGTTGCGCACCGTTGCGGCGACATTCGGGTGTTGCGCGCCGAGTGCGCTGCGCAGTGTGTCCACCACATCGGCGTACGCGCGCGCCGCGGCGTCGTTGCGCGCCGCGCCCCAGCGCGCGAGCGCACGATTCGTGCGTGCAGTGAGGATGTCCGGGTGTGCTTCGCCGAGGCCCGATCGGGCGAAGCGCGCCAGCGAGTCGCCGAAGCTCTTGTCGGCGAGCTGCCAGTCGCCGAGGTCCGCCTGGAGGACGCCGATAGCGTTGAGCGTGCGAGCGGTGTCTGCGTGGTTCGAGGTCTGACTGCGCAGCCCGTAGGCTTCTCGGTAGGAAGCCATTGCTGCCGGGAAGTCGCCGGCGGCGCGCAGGGCGTCGCCGCGCAGGTGCAGTACCGCGGCGGTCGAGGCATGTTTCGGGCCGAAGAGCTCGCGGTGCGCGGCGAGTGCCCGGTCGAGATACTCGGCGGCGCGCCGGGGGCTTCCGAGGCGCAGCCACAGATCGCCGCGTGCCTCGGCCAGCTCGGCGCGCGTGGCCGCCGAACCACCGGCGGCCTCGATGGCTTCCAGGCGGCGCTCTGCGCCGGCCAGGTCACCGAGCGCCAGTGTGAGCCGTGCGACGGTGATGCGCACCTCGTTGTCGCCGACGCGGGCGGCGCGGCGATCCGCAGCCTCGGCGGCCTCGAGCGCCTGGCGTCGACGCCCCAGCTGATGGTTGGCGAGCGCCAGGGTCTCGTAGACGCGCATCAGGTCCCTGGCGCCATCGTCTGGCCCGGCGCTGGCGAGAGCGTCTTGTGCCGACTGCAGCGCCTGGTGGAATTTTCCCCGGTTGAGCTGGTTGCGGGCGAGGTTGATTCGGTCTTCGAGACTGGGCCCCTTTGGTTCGTGTCGTGTCGCGTCGAATGCCGCGCAGACGCGCAGGTCGCGCACCGCCTGCTTCAGCTTGCGGCTGGGTTTCTTGCCGGACGTCTTGCTGGGAAGCTTTTCGAGTTCGACCGCCCGAGCGGTGTTGCCCCGCGCGCGTTCGAGGTGTGCCAGGTTGAGGCGAACCAGCTGTGCGGTCTCCGACGCGGGGCCGAGCTCGGCTTCGGCGCCGGCGAGGAGGGCGCTGAGGCTCTTCGTCGCGGCCTCGAGGTCGGCGGCGCGGCAGCCGCGAGCGGCGTCTTTCGCCAGAGTCGCCAACTCGGAGGCCATCGCCGGGGTCGCCAGCAGCAGCATGGCGCCGAGGAGATGCACGCCGCGCCACGTCTGCGCGAAGCGGATGCCGCGGGCGTCGGAGGAGGCATCCTGCGTGGCTCTGGAGAGGCTCACCCTGAACGGAACTCTAGAGCAGACGTGCATTCGGCGCTTCAGCGCGCCAGCTCGGGGAGATCGCGGAAAGCGTCGAGTACCTCCGGGTTTGCCAGTGCCTCCCGGTTGACCACCGGACGCCCGTGGATGACATCGCGTACGGCGAGCTCGACGATCTTGCCGCTCTTGGTGCGCGGAATGTCCGCGACCTGCAACACCACGCTGGGTACGTGTCGTGGGCTCGCCCCGTGGCGAATGCGCTGTCGGATCTCGGCGACGAGCGGCGGGTCGAGTCGCAAGCCCGGGCGCAGGCGCACGAAGAGCACCACCCGAACATCACCCTGCCACTCCTGGCCCACCACCAGCGCCTCGAGCACCGTGTCGAGCTGCTCGACCTGGCGGTAGATCTCCGCCGTTCCGATGCGCACGCCGCCCGGGTTGAGTGTGGCGTCCGAGCGCCCGTGGATGCGCATGCCGCCGTGGGGCGTCCACTCCGCGAAGTCCCCGTGATGCCAGACCCCCGGGAAACGCTCGAAATAGGCCGCGCGAAAGCGTGTGTCGTCCGGGTCGTTCCAGAACCCGACCGGCGTGGAGGGAAAGGGCCGCGTGCACACCAGCTCGCCCTTCCCGACGGAGATCGCGTCTCCGGCGTCGTCGAATACCGCGACCGCCATGCCCAGCCCGGCGCATTGGATCTCGCCGCGCCAGACCGGCAGCGTCGGGCAGCCTCCGACGAAGCACGACACGATGTCCGTGCCGCCCGAGATCGAGGCCAGCCGCACGTCGCGTTTTACCCGGGAGTAGACAAAGTCGAAACCCTCGGGCGCCAAGGGAGAGCCGGTCGAGAGCAGCGTCTGCAGCGACGCCAGATCGTGGCACTGCGCGGGCTCGACGGCTTCCTTTGCCACCGCGTCGAGGTATTTGGCCGAGACGCCCATGACCTCGATGCGTTCGCTCTCGGCCAGATCGAATAGTGCGCTGGCGCCGGGCTCGAAGGGTGAGCCGTCGTAGAGCACCAGGCATGCGCCGCTGGCCAGGCCCGACGCCAGCCAGTTCCACATCATCCAACCGCAGGTCGTGTGGTAGAAGAAGCGCGAGTCGGCGCGCAGCCCGACGTGCAGCTGGTGCTCCTTGAGGTGTTGCAGGAGTGTCCCGCCGGCGCCGTGGACGATGCACTTGGGCGGACCCGTGGTTCCCGATGAGTAGAGAACGAAGAGTGGATGCTCGAACGCCAGCTGTGCGAAGCGGAGAGTTGGCGTCTCGCCCACGTCGATGGCCTCCGCAAAGGGTATGGCCGCCTTCGGCGCAGCGTTCAACGTCCCGAGGTGCTCGACCACGACCAGCTGCTCGACGCTGGGCAGGCGCTCCCGGATTTCCGCGAGCTTGCGCGAGGTGTCGAACGTGCGACCGCCATAGCGGTAGCCGTCGACACCGAACAGCAGCTTTGGCTCGATCTGGCCGAAGCGGTCGACGGCACCCTGCACGCCGAAGTCGGGAGAGCAGGACGACCAGATCGCGCCGCGGGAGGCGCACGCGAGCATTGCCACGATGGCTTCGGAGCCGTTTGGCAAGATTCCGGCGACGCGATCGCCCACGCCGACGCCCCAGCTCTCGAAGCGTTGTGCCAGGCGAGCGACTTCGCTGTGCAGCTCGGCGAACGACAGCTCGCGTCGAAAGCCGCGTTCGTCGTGCACGCGCAAGGCCGGCGCGTCGTCGGAGCGTCGCAGCAGGTTCTCGGCGAAGTTCAGCCGGGCGTCGGGAAACCAGCGCGCACCGGGCAGCCGGTCCCCGTCCACCAGCACGCGCTCGCCGCGGCGCTTCGCCAGCACTCCGCAGAACTCCCAGATGCCACTCCAGAAGGCCTCGGGCTCGTCGATCGACCAGCGGTGCAACGCGGCGTAGCCATCCGTCGACGGGGCCCCCCACTCGTTGGCCGCCCGCTCGGCGAACAGCGTGATCGCGCTGCTCGCGATCTGCTCGGCAGTCGGCCTCCACAGGGGTGCGTCCATGCGCGGACGAGGGTAGGGTTTCTCGATCTTGCGGGCCCGGCGTCTGGCCCGCCCGCTCGACCGCCCCATCGCCGAGGGAAGCATGAGCTATGTGATCGCAGCCTACGTCGTCGTACTCGGCACGCTCGTCGTCTACGGGGCGCGGCTCCATCTTCGGCGGCGCGCGTTGCAGCGTGGGGCCGAGCGCCGTGAAGCGGCCGCGCGCGGGCGCCAATGACCGATCCGCGCGAGCAATTCAGAGCTGCAATCGAGCGCCCGGAGTTGCAGATCGATCTGGCGGAGACGGCGCTGTGGGTGGCGGCGGAGGAGTATCCAGGGCTCGACGTGCCGGCGTATCTGGCGCGTCTCGACGGGATGGCGCAGGAAGTCGGGCCGCGGGTGCGTGCGGCGGGTGGCCTTGCGGCGCGTGTGGATTGCCTCAACGACTACTTGTTTCGCGAGTGCGGTTTTGCCGGCAATCGCGAGCATTACGATGATCCCCGCAACAGCTTCCTCAACGACGTTCTCGACCGGGGCTGCGGTCTGCCCATCACGCTGGCGATCGTCTACGTCGAGGTCGGTCACCGGCTGGGGTTGCCGGTGCGCGGAGTCGGCTTCCCGGGCCACTTTCTGGCAAAGCTCGAAGGTGAGCCGGAGATTCTGGTCGACGCTTTCTTCGGGCGCACGCTCACCCGCGGCGAGTGCGCCGAGCGTTTGCGCGCCGTGCTGGGTTCCGATGCGAAACTCGAGCCACTGGATCACCTGCGCGCGGCGACGACGCGGGAAATCATCGCGCGCCTGCTCACCAACCTGAAGCAGGTCTATGCCCACGGGGGCGACTGGCTGCGCGCTCTCGCGTGTTGCGATCGGCTGCTGCTGTTGACGCCGGACGCTCCCTCGGAGCTGCGCGACCGCGCGATCACCTACGAACGTCTCGACTGCTTCAGCGCGGCCGCGTCGGATGTCGAGCGGTTGCTGGAGATCGTTCCCGAGTCCGGCGGTGACGGTTCGCTGCGGGCGCGGCTGACGGCGCTGCGGCATCGCGTCGGCCCGCTGCATTGAGCGACGCCCCGGTTCGGGCGCTCGTCTTCGATCTGGGTGGCGTCGTCGTCGATTGGGACCCCCGCCACCTCTACCGCAAGCTGTTTCCCGGCGACGAGCCCGGCATGCAGCACTTTCTGACCCACGTGTGCAGCGCAGAATGGAATGCGCGGCAGGATGCCGGGCGTTCGTTTGCGGAGGGCATCGCCGAGCTCCAGGCGCGCCATCCGGAACACGCGGGCCGGATCGCCGCCTACTGGGAGCGCTGGGACGAGATGCTGCCCGGCCCGATCCCCGGCGCCCCCGAGCTGCTGCGGGAGCTGCACGCCGCGGCGGTGCCGCTCTACGCGTTGTCGAACTGGTCTGCGGAGACCTGGCCACGCGCCCGAGGGCACTTCGATTTCTGGGAGTGCTTCGAGGGTGTCGTCATCTCCGGGGAGATTCGGCTGGCAAAGCCCGACCCGGCGATCTTTCGGCACCTGCTCGAGAGCTACGCGGTCGACGCCGCTACGACGCTGTTCATCGACGATGCGGACGCCAACGTCGAGGCGGCACGCGCCGTCGGCCTGCAGGCATTGCGTTTTACGTCCGTCCCGCAGTTGCGCCGGGAGCTGCGCGCGCGCGGCGTGGCTTGCCGGCCCGACTGATCCCGATCAGAGCAGCATGCCGGCCACGCAGGCCGTCATGAAGGTGGCCAACGACCCCGCCAGGATGCAGCGCAGACCGAGCTGCGCCACCTCCGGGCGTCGCTCCGGCGCCAGGCCGCCGATGCCGCCCAGCAGGATGGCCAGCGAGCCGAAGTTGGCGAAGCCGCACAGCGCATAGGACGCGATGACCGACGCGCGTTGGGAGAGTGCTCCCGCGGCCTGCAGTTCGGCGAGCTGTTGATAGGCGAGGAATTCGTTCAGTACCGTCTTTACGCCGAGCAGCGCTCCGACGCGCGACGCGTCCTCCCAGGGCACGCCCATCAGCCACGCCAGCGGTGCCAGCAGCGCGCCGAGGATGCGCTCCATGCTGAGTCCCTCGACGCCGATGAGGTTGCCAAGTGCTGCCAGGGTGCCGTTGAGCATTGCGATCATGGCGACGAAGGCGATCAACAGCGCACCGACGTAGCCCGCGAGACGCAGGCCGGCGAGGGCGCCGTTCGCCGCGGCATCGATGACGTTGACAGCGCTGCGTTCGACGTGTGCGTGGCCGCGGGAAACGGTCTCCGGGGTGCCGCTTTCTGGCAGCATGACCTTTGCCAGCAGCAATCCCGCCGGTGCCGAGAGCAGGCTGGCAGTGGCGAGGTGGCCGGCGTAGTCGCCGCCGCCGAGAATGCCGATGTAGGCGAGCATCACCGATCCGGCGACGGTGGCCATGCCGAGGGTCATCAGGGTGAAGAGTTCCGAGCGAGTCATGTGCGCGAGGTAGGGGCGCACGATGAGTGCCGCCTCCGTCATGCCGACGAAGAGATTCGCGATCGCGCACAGGCTCTCGGCGCCGGAGAGCCGCATCGTCCGCGCCAGTGCGACAGCCAAGGTGTCGACGATCCTCTGCAAGATGCCCAGGTGGTAGAGCACCGAGAAGAGGCAGCCGCTGAAAATGATGATCGGCAGCACGTTGACGAAGATCGAGAAGCCGGCGTCGGCCAGGGCGCCGAAGACAAAACGTGTTCCGGCGTTCGAGTAGGCCAGGAAGGCCCCGACCAGGTGGTTCATCGTGTCGAAGAAGAGACCGCCGATCGCGGTCTTGAGCAGCAGCACGCCGAGCGCGAGTTGAAGCCCGATTCCCGTCAGCACGATGCGCCAGGGGAAGTGTCGGCGATCGCTGGAGAAAGCCCAGGCGATCGCGATCATTACCACGAAGCCGAGCGCTGCGACGAGGCGCGGGCCTACATCGGTCACGGTTGGCCCCTCTGCGCGCTGGCCAGCATGCTCACCAGTGTGCGGGTTGCCAGCTCCATTTGCTGCGCGCCCGCCACAGCGGACAGGACTGCGGCCCCGGCTCCGGCGCCGCCGATCTCCGCGATATTGGCCTGCCCGATGCCGCCGATGGCGACGAGCGGGCGGGGCGCAGCGGCCCCCACCGCCTCCGCCAGCGCGGTGATGCCACGGGGCGTCCAGTCCGACTCTTTGCTCTGCGTCCCGAAGACCGGACCGAACGCCAGGTAAGCGACGGGCTCCTCTGCTGCCGCGCGCAGTTGGGCCGGCGTGTGGGTGGAGCGGCCGATCAGCAGGTGTTCGCGGCACTCCGCCGGGATGCGCCCCGGTGGCAGGTCGTTCTGGCCGAGGTGCACGCCGTCGGCATTTGCCGCGAGGGCCAGATCGAAGCGGTCGTTGACGAAGAAGAGCGCGCCCGCCTGGGTCGTCGCTGCGCGAATTGCCCGGGCCATGCGCAGCGTCTCGTGGTCCGTGGCGTGCTTCGCGCGCAGCTGCACAACGGCGGCGCCGCCGGCACAGGCGGCGCGTGCCTGTGCGACTGGATCGTGTGGCCAGCCTTGCGCATCGTCTGCCAGAACGTGCAGACCGGCGAGTGCCTTGCACAGCGCAGCGGCGGACGTCAATCGCGCCCCGGCAATGCGATTGCGAGCTCGGCGATCTTCTTGCGCAGCGTGTTGCGATTGATTCCGAGCAGCGCTGCGGCGCGGATCTGATTGCCTTCGGTGCGCTCCAGTACCGCCGTCAGAAGCGGGTGTTCGACGCGCTCGAGCAGCCGGCGGTACAGGCTTGTATCGCCGCGCTCGAGTGCCGCGGCGACCTCCGAACGAACCAGCTCATCGAGATCGGGGCCGCTTCCCCGCGCCCCGCTCTCGCTGAGAAAAGCGAAATCGTCGGGGGTCAGCACTTCGCCGTTGGCCAACACCAGCGCGCGTTTGATCGAGTTCTCGAGCTCCCGCACGTTGCCGGGCCACGCGTGCCGCTCCAGCGTCTCGAGTGCGGTTGCAGAGAGGAAGCGCTGGCCCGTCGCGAGATCCTCGGCGTAGCGGTGCACGAAGTGCTCGGCGAGCACCGGGATGTCCTCACGCCGCTCGCGCAGCGGCGGAATGTGCAGCGGAACGACGCGCAGTCGATACAGCAGGTCTTCGCGGAAGCTGCCCTCGCTGACGGCAAGGTCGAGATCGCGATGTGTGGCGGCGACGATGCGCACGTCGGCGGCGAGCGGCCTCCTGCCTCCGACGGGAGTGACTTCGCCGCTCTGCAGCACGCGCAGCAGCTTGGCCTGGAGATCCAGCGGCATGTCACCGATCTCGTCCAGGAATAGCGTGCCGCCCGTGGCCTCGCGGAAGCGCCCCCGCCGCGCTTCGACAGCCCCGGTGAAGGCGCCGCGCTCGTGGCCGAAGAGTTCGCTCTCGAGCAGGTCGCGGGGGATTGCCGCGGTGTTGACCGCGACGAACGGGTTCTCCGCGCGCGCGCTCGCGGTGTGGATCGCTCGGGCGATCAGCTCTTTCCCGGTCCCGGATTCGCCGGTCACCAGTACCGCCACGTCTCGACCCGCAATGCGTCCCACGGTCTTGAAGATCTCGAGCAGCGCCGGGCTCTTGCCGACCAGTCGTTCGCCGGGAGCGATGCGGCCGGCCACTTCCCGGCGCAGGGCGTGGACTTCGCGCTCGAGTGCCCGCGCGCGGGTCGCTTTGGCGACCAATGCCTTTACCTCGGCGAGGCCGAAGGGCTTGACCAGGTAGTCGAGGGCGCCGCGTTTCATGGCTTCGACGGCGTTCTCGAAGGTGTTTTGCGCCGTGATGATCACCACGGCGGTGTCCGCACCCGTGGTGGTCGCGCGCTCGAGCAGCTCGAGCCCCGTCTGTCCGGGCATGCGGATGTCGAGAAAAGCGAGCTGGTAGCGGCCAGAGACCAGCTCCTCGAGCGCTCGGTCACCATTGTCGACGTCGATGACCTCGCAGCCCTCCTCCTCGAGGGTCTCGCGCAGGACGAAACGGATCGACGGCTCGTCGTCGGCGACGAGAACGCGCATGCCACTCATGACGCAGTCCGCAGCGGCAGGTCGACCTGCGCACAGGCGCCGCCGTCTTCCGGGCTCGTGAGCTGCAGGAGGCCATCGTGCGCGGCGATCCAGTGGCGCGATACCGCCAGGCCCAACCCTGTGCCGTCGCTGCGCGTGGTGAAGAACGGCGTGGCCAGCTGTCCGAGCAGCTCCGATGGGATGCCGGGGCCGCTGTCGTGAATTTCTACCCGAAGAGTCGGCCCGGCGTCTCCGGCGTGGCCTGTCATGCGCCGGTCCAGACGCATGCGGGTGCGGATCGTGAGCGTGCCGTGGCCATCCATGGCCTGGACCGCGTTGCGGATCAGGTTCAGGAACACCTGTGTGATGCGATCCCTGTCGAGAAGAACCTCGGGGATCGACGGGTCGAACTCGCGCTCGACGGCGATTTCTCGGCCCAGTGCCTCGTGTGCGACGAGCTCCAACACTTCGTCCAGCACCCGATGGATGTTGGTCGGCGTGCGTTGCACGGCGTCGCCGCGGGCGAAGACCATCAGGTCGTCGAGCAGAGTCGCGATGCGGTCCACTTCGCGCACGATCAACTCGGCGGTGTCGGCGGTCTTGGCGTCGGCGGCGCGGGAGCCCAGGATCTCCGCAGCGCCGCGAATCCCGCCCAGCGGGTTCTTCACTTCGTGTGCGACGCCGGCCGCGATGTGGCCGAAGGCCGAGAGATGTTCGCGATCGACGACGAGTCGCTGGAGATCTCGCTGAAGCGTCGCGTCGCGCAGGAAGACCACCGCGCCGTCGAGCTGGCCGGCAGCGTCAAATAGCGGTGCGCCCGAGATGTCGACCGCGAGGTCGGGCTCGAAGCGGCGCTCCACCGGGCACTCGTTCTCCGTGGCCGAGCGCCCGCTGGCCAGCACCTCCCGGGCCACGCGGGTCAGCGCGTGAGCGGGCCCGAGCAGCGTCTCGACCTGGCGGCCGTGGGCACTGGCCGGCGACACCTCGAGCATGCGCGCCGCGGCCGTATTCGCGAGCTCGAGCCGGCCGTCGCGGTCGAGCACCACGATGCCCGCGAGCACCGCATCCAGGATGCCGGTGAGATCCCGGGTCACGGTTGGCTCCCCCTTTGCGGGGATCGACGCTGCGATGGCGGGGGACACGAGGGGATCGCGCTCCGAGGTCGGTGGAGAGTGCCTAATTCTTGGGCAGGATACCTGGCGCAGCGGCCGCGTCGAGTCGATTTCCGCCGGTACCACCCGGGCTTTCGTGCGGGTACCCTGCGGCGCGTGAGAGAAGGAATCACGCCGGCCGAGGCCCTGAGTTGCGTGCTCGACGAGACCTGCGTACTGGGCTCGGAGGTGGTGGCGAGCCGGGATGCTCAGGGCCGCATTCTGGCCGAGCCGGTGCTGTCGACCCGGCGTCTGCCGCCTGCCGACAACTCGGCCATGGACGGCTACGCGGTGCGGCGAGCCGATCTGGCCGCCGCGACGCCGCCGCGCGGTGTCGATCTGCGCGTCGCATTCGAGGTCGTTGCTGGTGGGGCGTCCGATGCGGTGCTGAGTTCCGGCAGCGCTGCACGCATCTTTACCGGAGCGCCGCTGCCGCCCGGCGCCGATGCGGTCGTGCGCCAGGAGGACGCTCTGCGCGACGGTGACACGGTGCGCATCTTCGTCGCACCGGCGCTGCGGGAGAACGTGCGCAATGCCGGTGAAGATGTCGAACCCGGTGAGCGCGTGATCGAGCCCGGCACGCGCCTCGGGCCCGCCCACCTGGGCTTTCTGGCGTCCCTCGGGCGCAGCGTCGTGGCGGTGCACCAGCGCCCGCGGGTGGCCGTCCTCTCCGGTGGCGACGAGCTGGTCGAGCCCGACGGCGACGTGGCCGGCGGGCGCATCGTGTCGTCGAACTCCTACTCGATCGCGGCCCAATGTCGCGAGCTGGGCGCCGATTCCGTGTACCTGGGCATTGCGCGGGACACGCCCGAAGACGTCGAGCGGCACCTGCGTGCGGGCCTGGGAAGCGACGTACTGGTCAGCTCTGCGGGCGTCTCCGTCGGAGATCGCGACTACGTGCGCGGCGCTCTCGAGAAACTCGGCTGCCGGCTGCTGTTCTGGGGCGTGCATATGAAGCCCGGCTATCCGCTGGCCTTCGGACGCGTCGAGGGCGAGGCCGGGCCGCTGGTCTTCGGCCTGCCCGGCAACCCGGTGTCCGCGATGATGACCTTCGAGCAGTTCGTGCGCCCCGCACTGCGCAAGATGGCCGGCTTCACGGCCTTGCATCGCCCGCTGCTGCGTGCGCGGCTGGTGGAGGACCTGGCCAAGAAGGCCGGGCGCCTGAACTTCGTGCGCGTCGCGCTCGAGCGCGACGGCGAGACCTGGCTGGCGCGCAGCACCGGCAGCCAGAGTTCCGGCGTGCTGCGCTCGATGATCTTGGCCCAGGGTATCCTGGTGTTTCCCGCCGAGGCGACTCGGCTCGCCGCCGGCGACGAGGTCACGGTGCAGGTCGTTGATGAAAGCGTGCTGGCGCGCGAGTCACCGGGGTTCTGAGGCCGCGGCGTGAGTGCTCGAGCGGGTCGCATCGGAAACGTGACCGGCGCCGTCCTGGTGGGCGGCGCGTCGTCGCGCATGGGCTGCGACAAGGCGCATCTGCCCATCGGTGGCGCGCCCAGCGCGGTGCGGGTGGCGCGGCTGCTCGACGGGCTCTTCGCGGAGGTGCTGTTGGTCGGCGGCGATCCACCGGCGGAGTCGCCGGGTCGGCGTGTGCCCGACGGACCGGGGCCGAGTGCGGCGCTGCGTGGCCTGGTGGCCGCGCTCGAGGCGAGCAGTGCACCGTGGCTCTTCGTGGCGGCGACGGATCTGCCCCTGCTCACGCCGGACCTGGTCTTGGCGATCGTCGCCTGGCCCGAGGCGGATGCCGTGGTGCCGCGTACGCAGAGCGGTCCGCATCCTCTATGCGCCCTTTATCGTGTCGCGACGGTGCTGCCAGTCGCCCGGCGCAGGCTCGCACAGGGCGCGCTGGCGCTGCGCGGCCTGCTCGACGAGGTGACGACGGCGTGGCTCGAGCCGCACGATGTGGCGGTGATCGACCGCGACGGGCTGGCGCTGTTCAACGTGAACACTCCCGGAGAGCTGGCCGAGGTGGAGCGGCGCATCGCCGCCGGCTGAGGCGCTGTTCTCGGTCCGCCGCCCCGAATGCAGCGCCGAGGGGTCGTTCTCGACGCGGCGCAGCGAGGCCTTGCCAGCCGGCGTGTCAGCGGGTGCCGCGGGCGCGTCGCAACAGCAGGGTGGTGCGCACGCCCGGCACCTGGCGCAAGCGCACGACGCGCCCCCCCCAGCCTTCGACATCCTCGCGGCCAACGATCTCGTCGAGGGCCCAGTCGCCGCCCTTCGCCAGCACATCTGGACGCAGTGCGCGAATCAGTGCCAGCGGTGTGGCATGACCAAAGAGGACGACCCAGTCGACGCAGGCGAGCGCCGCGAGCACTTCGGCACGCTGGCGCGCGGGCACCAAGGGTCTTTCGGAGCCCTTCAACCGGCGCACGCTGGCGTCGGAGTTCAGCCCCACCACGAGTCGATCGCCGAGTGCCCGCGCCTGTTCGAGGCTGCGGACGTGACCCAGATGGAGCACGTCGAAGCAGCCGTTGGTGAACACGACGCGCTCGTCGCGTCGCTGGGCGCGGCGCACGGCGCGACCGGCCGCGTCGCGGGTCAGCAGCTTGTCGCGGGCCGCAGTGGGAGCGGCGGTTCGGGCGCGCGGCATGCGACTACTCTACCGCGCCCAGGCGCGTCACGACTCGGCAGGTGCTGCGGCACCCGCTGGTGGCAATGCGGGCTCGGGGGCGGGCTCCTTCTCATTCTCCATCAGCGAGCCGATGGCTTGCAGACCGCGTCGCACCAGCGCCGGCATCGTCTCGAACACCATCGTGCCCGGACCGCTCGTGAGGGATCGGTGCGGCACCAGGCTGGCGTGTGGTTGCGCCCATGGACCGCTCAATGTGAAGTGAGCGGCCACCAGATTGTCGTTCGGCCCCAAGAGCAACACGTTCAACAACGGAATCTTCTCGAGCACGAAATCCACTGGCCGGAACAAGTAGAGCACCACCTCGACATCGAGATCGAAGGGCTCGCGCGCGATCGCGATGTTGCCCGAAGCGAAGGCGCGAACGTCCGGTCCATCGAGAGTGAGTGACGCGGTGCGCAGGTAGCCGGCTTCGATTTCGAGCTGGGTGGTGATGCGATCGAAGCGCGGTTGCTCGCGCGCTGCGAACGGGTTCACCGCCGCGCTCGCCAACGCCAGCGCCGCCACCGCCGGGATTTCCTGGCGGATCCAGCCGTCTCGGAGGTCGATTGCGAGCGTGCCGTCGAGCGAGGTGGACAGCGAAACGTCGCTGCGCAGAAGGGTCGACAGCGAGCCCTGCGCCGAGAGCGTGCCGCTGGCGAGGTCGCGGGGCAGTCCGACGCTGTCGCCGAGCTGCGCGAGATCGCCCTCCTCTATTTCGAAGGCCACATCGACGGGAACGGCGTCGGGCTGGGAGAGGTCCAGCTGGCCGCTCGCCAACGCGCGGCCCTTCGGTGAGAGCTCGATTTCCAGCTCGCGCACGTCGACTTGCCCGCCATGGGCGCGAAACACGCCTCCAGCCCGCTTCTGGGACCAGCGGTCCGACGCGATGGGTCCCACCTCGAAGCGTCCGGCCGCCCAGCTTTCACTCGTGTTCCTCTCGAGTGGTTCGTTCGGCGCCGGGAAGGCCGTGAACGCGGCCTCGACGCGTTCTTCTGGCTCGAAGAGCCAGGTGGCCGCGCCGCGTACCGGCACGCCGGCCCAGCGACCGCGTTCGATGGCGATGCTCACTCCGTGCTCGACGCTCTGCACGCGCGCCTCGGCCTGGGCGACCGGCCAGAAGAACATCGGGTGCTCGAGATGGTCCAGCTCGAGGCGCACGTCGAGTTGGCGCGAGCCGCCGGGCTCGCGGTGGGTCGCACGCCACAGGGTGCCCAAGCCGACCAGCGGCTGGGCACCGTCGCGCATCGTGCGAGCCTCGCGGTTCGACGCGAACAGGTGTCCGACCCCGTCGATGCTCAGATCCAGCTGAGGCAGCGGCTTCCCGTTGAGCAGAGCCCGGGCATCGCGAATCTCGACGCGATCATCGGTCCACCACAGTCGTCCAGAGAAGTCTTCCATGCGATCGCCTTCGCCCACTCGAAGCGTCGCATCTTCCAGGTGAGCGTCGACGACGAAATGGGCCGGCAGCTGCGCCGTGCGTCCGGCCAGGAACGCCTGCCAGCGGTCCAGGGATGCGTTGCCCGCGGTGCGCAGCAGACGCAGTCGTCCGCTCTCGATGGAGGCGAGCAGGCGCTCGGCCTCGTCGCGTCGCACGGCCGGCAGCCAGCTGACCAGATAACGCAGGTCGCGCACGGTCACGTCCCGCACGGCGAGCGTGAGGTCGGCATGCGCCGCGCTGACCAGCGGCCGCTCGAGTGCGCCATCGAGCACCAGGCCGAGTTCGTCCAGAGTGAATTGCACGTCCTCGAGACGCACCTCCCCCGGTGAGATGGCGGCGACCCCGTCGAGCGTCACGCGCTCGGCCTCGAGGGGGCCTCGGGTCACGAGGTCGGGCGCGCTCTCGACGCCCGCCGCGACCAGGTCGAGCTCCAGGCGACCGTGCCCCGGCGTCGGCGAGTCGAACACCACGGCGCCGCTCAGGTTCGCCGCCAGCCGTGCGTCCGGGTGTGTGCCGAGCAGCCACGGTGCCAGCACGCCCAGCTGGAGATTGGTTGCTGCGGCGGCAATGCGTAGGCTGCCGTCGCGTCTGCGGCGCCCATCCCACTCGAAGCTGCCGCGTACGCCGCTCGCATCCGAGAGCCGGGCCGCCAGTTGCAGCCCGGTCTCGTCAAAGAAACCGCTGTGGGTGAGGCTGCCGCGAATGGCCTCGAGGGAGAGTTCGGGCCGATCGGTGCCATGGGCGTCGCTGAAGTCGATGCGTCCGTCCAGGATCTCGAAGCGGTCGGCCACGACCAGCGTCTCGAGCGCGTGGCGCAGCCTGCTCTCCACCGCGATGAGGGGCTGGAGCAGCTCGTCCGGGGGAGCGGCCTCGGCCTCGCGCCCGAGCAGCCTCTCGGCCGGCGGTGGGGCAAATACGCCGTCGGGCCCTCGGCGGACCTGCAGCCGCGGTCGCTCGAGCGCGATGGAGCGCAACCGGCGCTGGCCAGTCAGATGCGAGAAGGGCCGGATCTCGGCCCGGGCGCGCTCGGCGTGGAGCGCCGGCCCATCGTCGGAAGGCCAGGCCACCACGTCGTAGCCCTCCAGCCGGATGCCCCAGCCGAGCGACAAGCGCAGGGTGCCTATCTGCACGTCGCCGCCCAGCAGGTCGGATAGGAGCTGCTCGATCTCTTCGTGCAGGCGTGACGGTGCCAGCGGGCGGGCTGCTGTAAAGCCCACCGCTAGCGCGGCGCCGAACACCGCACAAGCCATGATGATTCGCCCGGTTCGCAAAGTCTCACCCTGACGCCGCGCCGGTGCGCCGGCGGGCTGGAGGTCTCCCTGTGGCTGGCTCGACCCCGTATCGGCCCGGGCCGGGAATTGCTGGTGCCCCCGGGGTCACGCTCCGATCCGTGCCCCCATTCGGTGCCGGCTGACGCTGGGACGCTTTCAGCGGCCCTTCTGTTCGCATGTGCACGAACCCGCAGGTGTACCACCCATGTGGGCCGGATCCCTCACGTCTGTCCCGTGTGCTGCGGTCCGGCCCGGGCGCCGGCAGGCTAGATGCTTGTTTTCGGTAAAGAAATCCCACGGTTGTCCGAAAACACCCTTGAACTTGGGGGGTGTCTGGCCAATCGGCAGGGATGCCCAGGGAGTCGACGCAATGGAAGGCAACGGATCCACGTCTACGATGAGGGCGATCCGCGGAAATCGTGTCCGGGAGCTGCGCGAGAATCGGCTGATGACGCAGGCGCAGCTCGCCAAGAAGGCGAAGGTAGCGCTTCGCACGATTCACAGCGTCGAGAAGGGCATGAACTGCCGCATGGACACGAAACGCAAGATCCTGCTTGCGCTCGGTCTGCGCTTCGAAGACAAGGACCAGGTATTCCCCTCCTTCCCGCGCAACGATTCGCCCGGCTTTCCTCGACCCTACTAGCGTCTCGCCGGCGCGCGGCCGCGTGCCGGGCGATCGACTGCTCCTTCGACGGCGGTGACCGCGCTCAGACGCCGCCAGGACGGCTTTCCGACCGTCCTCGAGACTTCGGTATCATAGAGAAGCGCTGAGCCCCGGCGTCTGTGGCCCCATTTCTGTCCAGGGGAGGCCCATCATTCCGGATCGCGTAGCACTCCTGGCGGATGTCGCCGAGATCGTCTCGCGCTCGCATGACCTTGGCGAGACGCTCAAGAACGTCGTCGATCTCGTGGCCAAGCGTCTCGATGCCGACGTGTGTTCGCTCTACCTGTGCGGTAGCGATCTGGATCGCCTGACCCTGCGCGCCACCGTGGGCCTGCGGCGCGACGCTGTCGGCAATGTCGTCTTGCGTCTCGACGAGGGCCTGGTGGGGCTCGCCGCCGAGCGCATGGAGCCGGTCGTCATCGACCGGGCCAGCGAGCACCCGCGCTACAAGTACTTCCCGGAGACCGGCGAGGAGCGCTTCGAGTCGTTCATGGCGGCGCCATTGATCGTGCGCAACGTGCCAATCGGCGTGCTGGCGGTGCAGACGGTCAATGTGCGGCGCTTCGAGCAGGGCGACGTCGAGACGCTGTTGACCTGCGCCCAGCTCCTGATGCCGGTCGTTCTGAATGCGCAGCTGATCGACGCGGCGGGGCTGCCGCTGCTGGAAGAACAGCGGGTCGCCGTCGACGAGGAGCTGGCTCAGCACGGCATCCCGATCACAGGCGTCAAGCCGGCGCGCGCGGGCGGAGGCATCGAGCTGGCGGGCATCGGCACGGCGCGCGGCATCGCCATCGGGCCGGTGTCGAAGCTCGGCCAAATGGACTTGGAGCGGATGGAGTACACGCCGAGCTCCAGCGTCGAGCAAGAAGAGCGCGATCTGATGCAGGCCGTGCACGATGCGCGCCGCGAGCTGGACGACACCGGCGAAGAGATGGGCGAACAGTTCGGCCCCGACTTCGCAGCGGTTTTCAACACCCACATCCAGATCCTCGAGGACAAGGGCTTCCTGGCGAAGCTGAAGGAGGCGGTACGCGCCGAGCGCGACGGCCTGGCGGCGCTGCGCGGCGTGCTCGCGGTCTATCGCAAGCAGTTCGAGCGCATCGCCGATCCGTACTTTCGCGAGAGGGCCTGGGATGTCGAGGATGTGGGACGTCGCGTGATGGCGCGGCTGCTCGGCGTGCGCCACGACACGGCACCGTTGCCCGAGGGCGCCGTCGTCGTCGTCGACAACATCCTGCCCGGCTACTTTGCCCGGCTCGATCTCGAGAAGGTCGGCGCGATCATCTCCGAGCACGGCGGGCCGACCTCCCACGGCGCCATCTTCGCACGTACGCTCGAGATCCCCGCGATCTCCGGCATTGCCGGTGTTCTCGATGCCTGCCGCCCCGGGGAGCTGGCGATCGTCGACGGTGATGAAGGCAAGGTCTACTTCTCGCCGGACGAGCACCTGGTGGGCGAGTACGAGCGGGCGCAGCAGCGCGCGGCCGTCGCCATTCAACATCTCGATGCCATGCGCGCTCGGCCCGCCGAAACCCGCGACGGGCGCCGCATTCGACTCTCCGCCAACGTGGGGCTGGTGAGCGACCTGCGGCTCGTGGAGCAGCACGGCGCAGACGGCATCGGGCTGTTTCGCACCGAGCTGCCGGTGCTGGCGCACCGAGGATTTCCGGATGAGTACGAGCAGGAGCAGCTCTACGAGCGCGTGGCGCGGGCCGTGGCGCCGCGTTCGGTCACGATCCGCACCTTGGATCTCGGCGGCGACAAGGACATCGCGGAGTTTGGCGTCGAGAACGAGGAGAATCCGCAGCTTGGCTGTCGCTCGATCCGACTCTCGCTCGAGGAGGAGGGCGTGTTCCGGGCGCAGCTGCGGGCCATCCTGCGCGCCAGCGTCGGCGGCAATGTGCGTCTGATGCTGCCGATGGTGTCGTCGCTCCCGGAGCTGCGGCAGGCGAAGCGAGTGATCGAGGTGGCTCGCGGCGAGCTCGACGACGCCGGGCATGCCTACGACCGCGACATTCCGATCGGTCTGATGATCGAAGTCCCGTCTGCGGCGCTCACTGCGGACGCCTTGGCGCGCGAGTGCGACTTTTTCAGCATCGGCACCAACGACCTGACCCAGTACACGCTGGCGGTCGATCGCACCAACGAGCACGTGGCCCATCTCTACACGCCGTTGCATCCGGCGGTGCTGGCGCTGATCGATGCGAGTGGCCGCGCCGCCCGCCGTGCCGGCATCCCGGTGTCGCTCTGCGGGGAGATGGCGGGCAATCCGCTCGCCGTGCCGATCCTCGTGGGCCTGGGTATCGAAGAGCTGTCGGGCACGCCGAGCGGCGTGCCGGTGATCAAGGAGATCGTGCACGCCCTCGATGCCGGCGAAGCCGAAGCGGCCGCCCGTGTGGCGCGCGACGCGGGCACTGCGGAGGAGGTGCACGCCATCGGTGGCAGGGTGCTGCGCGAAGCGGGGCTACTCGACCATGCCGACATCGGCGGCTGGCTGCGGCCCATCGTCGAAAAGGCGGAGCGCGGCGTCGCCTGATTCGCGGCTCGCTAGGTTCCGAATAGGGCGATCAGCGCCACGCCGAATACCGTGGCGGCCGCACCGAGCAGCCGCGCGCGTCCTGGGCGTTCGCGCAGGCGCACGATTCCCAGCAGGAGAGCGAAGAATACGCTCGCCTGCCGCACGGCCACCACGTAGCTCGCAGGCGCGGTTTCGAGCGCCTTCAGAATGGCGCCGTAGCCGAGCAGGGCCAGCAGCGAGGCCAGGGTGGCCGTTCCGAGCTCGCCGCGTGCCGCCGCGATGGCATGCAGGCCGCGTTTCCTGACCACCAGTGGCGCGAACACCGCCAGGTGGCCGAGCGACAACAGGAAGTAGTAGAGAACGGCCACCGGCACGCCACCGCCTGCCGGCCTCTCGTGCAGCTCGAGCATCGCGCCCTTGTCCGCCAGTGAATAGACGACGGTGGCGGCCAAGGTGAGCAGTGCGTAGCGCACGGCAGGCGTGGCGAGGCTGCGCCTGCCGAGGTGGCTACCGGCCTGCACCAACCACATGCCCGCCACCACCACTGCGACGCCGCTCGCGCCGCCGATGGTGAGAGATTCGCCGAAGAGTGGCACGGCAACGAACGGCAGGAAGGCCGGCGTCGAGCGCGCGATTGGATACACGAGGGTGAGGTCGCCGTGCTCGAGCGCCCGGCTGAGCCAGTAGATGTAGAGCCCGTGGGCCACGCTGGTGAGTGCCAGCCAACGCCACAACGCCGGTGACAGCGAGCCCAGATCGACCAGTGCGACTACGCCGGAGCCGATGACGATGCTGAAGGCGCCTTGGAGCAGGTTGAAGATCAACGGGTCGCGGCTGCTCTTGATGGTCGTGCTCCAGACCGCGTGGAGCAGCGCCGAGGCGAGGACGAGTGTCAGTTCGAAGGGCGTCACCGGGACTGCTCCTGGGCTGCAGCGCCGTGCCCGCCTGGTGGCAGTGCTCCAGCGCGGCGATGGCCTCCGGGTTCCGTCTCGGGGGAGGGCGTGGGGGCGCTAGCTCGCCTTCTTCTCCTGGGCCTTCTTCTCGCTGTCCGAGAGCTTGAACGGCGGGTAGACGGGGACCTTGACGCTCAGCGTGGTGCCGTCGGGGCGAATGAGTTCGCGGGTCACGAAGCGGATGGGCTCCAGCTTGGCGCTCTCGACCGTGGTGTCGGGGGCCTGCTGCTTGTTCTTCATGGTGGGGCTGCGGCGAGTACGACGGGCGGGCACTGGGCGTTCCTCCTTGTCCCTGCACAGTTGGACGGTGGAACAGATCGGCGGGTTCGACCTTCGGCTTCAGTTTTTGCAGAATAGTTCGCGAAGAAAAGACGAAAGTCGGGGGCAACAAAAAAGCCGCCAGGAGGCGGCCGGAATCTTTGACGCGATCTAATAAACATAGCATAGACTGTGAATTGCGCAAGGGCGCGAGTGGAAAAGGCCGAAACTTCCCCTGCAGCGACCGAAAAGGGGCTCAGAACCTCGGAATCGGCTGGAGAATTGACCGAAACGCCGCTCGAGCGTTGCGGATGCAGATGGGGGCTCAGCCGACCAGATTCACCAGCCGTCCCGGCACCACGATCACTTTGCTCGGCTCCCGGCCGCCCAGGTGCTGCTGGACCTTCTCCGAGGCCAGCGCGATGGCCCTGACGGTGGCTTCATCGGCATCCGCCGGCACCTCGATCTCGTCCCGGCGCTTGCCGTTCACCTGGGCGACCAGAGTGATCGTGTCCTCGACCAACTTGCTCGAGTCGGGCTCGGGCCAGGTTTCCCGGGCGAGGCTGCCCGAGTGCCCGAGACGCTCCCACAGCTCGTCCGCCAGGTGAGGCGCGAGGGGTGAAAGCAGCTTGGTGAAGGCCTCGGCGGCCTCCCGCGGCATCGGTCCGTCGTCCGCCACGTCGCGCACGAAGACCATCAGCTTCGAGATGGCCGTGTTGAAGCGCAGGCCTTCGAAGTCGTCCGTGGTGTCGCGGATGGTCCGGGCCAGCAATCGTGCCTGGGCGTCGCTGCCGGCCCCCTCGGCCAGCGGCGCCAGCGCACCGGCGTCGTCGACGAAGAGTCGCCAGATGCGCTGGAGGAAGCGGGCGAGCCCCGGGATCGACTCGTCGGACCACGGTGCGCCCTTCTCGATCGGACCCATGAACATCTCGTACAAGCGCAGGGTGTCGGTGCCCCACTTCTCGATCACGTCATCCGGGTTCACCACGTTGCCGCGGCTCTTCGACATCTTCTCGGTCACGACCTCGAGCTCGAGATCGAGGGTCGGGTGTGTGGGCGTTTCTCCCACGAAGCGCACGTCGGCGGCCTGTACCCAGCGCGCCTTCAGCTCCTCACCACTCTCGCGGTGACGCGGAGTGCCCTGGCGCAGCTCCACTTCGTTGGCTGCGTAGACGCGCGCGTCGGCCGGCTTCTCGTCGGCGAGATCGTCGTCGAAGTAGCGGTAGCTGTAGCCGAGGATCATCCCCGGATTGAGGAGCTTCTGGAACGGCTCCTTGGTATGCACCAGGCCGAGATCGAAGAGCACCTTGTGCCAGAAACGGCTGTAGAGAAGGTGCAGCACTGCGTGCTCGGCGCCGCCCACGTAGAGGTCGACGGGCATCCAGTACTGCTCGGCCTCGCGCGACCAGGGCTCCATGTCGTTGGTCGGATCGATGAAGCGCAGGTAGTACCAGCAGCTTCCGGCCCACTGCGGCATGGTGTTGGTGTCGCGCCGGGCAGGCTGGCCCGTGGCCGGGTCCGTCGTCTCGACCCATGTCTTCACGCGTCCCAGCGGTGGTTCGAACTCTCCTGTCGGCTTGAAGTCGTCGAGTTCGGGGAGGAGCACGGGGAGATCGTCCTCCGGCACGAGTGTCGTGCTGCCGTCTTCGAGATGCAGCACGGGAAAGGGCTCCCCCCAATAGCGCTGACGGCTGAAGAGCCAGTCGCGCAGCTTGTAGCTGACGCTGGCTTCGCCGCGACCGCTGTCCTCGAGCCACTCGCAGATGCGACGCTTGGCCTCTGCGGTGTGCAGTCCGTCGAGGAAGTCGGAGTTCACTGCCGCGCCTTCGCCCGTGAAGGCCTCGGCCTGCACGTCGTCGCCGCCGGCGACGACTTCGATGATTGGCAGAGCGAAGCGCCTCGCGAAGGCGTGATCGCGTTCGTCGTGGGCCGGCACTGACATGATGGCGCCGGTGCCGTAAGTGGCCAGCACGTAGTCCGCGATCCAGATCGGCAAGCGGGCGCCCGTGATCGGGTGGAGCGCGGTGGCGCCGGTCGCGACGCCGCTCTTCTCGAAGGTGTCTGCGATGCGGTCGCGCTCGCTGCGGCGCGCCGTCTGCTCGACGTAGGCCACAACGGCATCCCGCGCGTCGCCGCTGGTGATCTCCTCGACCAGCGGGTGCTCCGGCGCCAGCACCATGTAGGTGGCGCCGAAGAGCGTGTCGGGGCGGGTGGTAAAGACTTCGATCTGGTTCCCGCCTCTCCCCTCGACGTCGAATACGATGCGTGCACCTTCAGAGCGACCGATCCAGTCGCGCTGCATCTTCTTGATGGCTTCCGGCCAGTCGACCTCATCGAGATCGTCGATGAGTCGGTCCGCGTAGGCCGTGATGCGCAGCATCCACTGGCGCATGGGCATGCGCACCACGGGATGGCTGCCGCGCTCGCTCTTGCCGTCGATCACCTCTTCGTTGGCGAGCACCGTGCCGAGGGCGGGGCACCAGTTCACCGGTACCTCGGCGAGGTAGGCGAGATCGCGCTCGTAGAGCTTGCGGAAGATCCACTGGGTCCAGCGCATGTAGCTGGGCTCCGTGGTGTTCACCTCGCGGGACCAGTCGTAGTCGAGACCGAGGGCCTGGAGCTGGCGTTTGAACACCTCGATGTTTCGAGCCGTGGTCTCCTGCGGGTGGGTGCCGGTCTCGATCGCATACTGTTCTGCCGGCAGCCCGAAGGCATCCCAGCCCATGGGGTGCAGCACGTTGAAGCCTCGCATGCGCTTGTAGCGCGCGAGCACGTCGGTCGAGATGTAGCCCTTGGGGTGCCCCACGTGCAGGCCCGAGCCCGAGGGATAGGGGAACATGTCGAGGGCGTAGAACTTGGGCTTGCTCGGGTCGATCTCGCTGCGGAAGACCCTGTGCTTCTGCCAATAGGCCTGCCACTTCGTTTCTACTTGTCTCGGGTCGTACGGCATGCGGCAGGGATAGTGCCGGAAGCGGAAGCTCCCGGCACCTCCGAGCCCTTGGGGTGCGGCTGTCGAGGAGTCCGTCTGGGCGAAGCGCCCGCGAGCTCAGTCGTGGAGCCCGCGCTTACGGTCCGAATCTCTTTGCGCCTGGATGCTCTCCATCTGCTCTTCGCTCAGGAGCGCTGTCGCCACCTTCGGTCGCATGATCGAGTAGAAGGTCGGCACGATCGTGATGGCGCCGAACATATTGAGCACCATCAAGAAGACCAGCAGCTGGGCCATCTCCGCCTGGAAACGCAGGTTCGAGAACATCCACAGGAAGATGCCGCCCACCACGGTGGTGGCCGTGAAGGTCACCGCCATGCCGGTGGTGCGCACCGCTCGGCGCACGGCTTCGTCGATGTCGCCCGTGTCTGCCACCTCCTGGCGGATCCGGTCGACGATGTAGATCGCGTAGTCGACGCCGATGCCGACACCCACCGACTGCACGGGCAGGGTGTTGATGTTGAGGCCGACACCCTTGAGCGCCATGTAGGCCAACGACACCATCGTCGCGGTCGCGATCTGCAGGAAGACGATGAAGCCGCTGGCGACCGACCAGTAGGTCAGCGAGTGCAACACGAAGATGACGATGAAGATCAGTGAGATGTTGGCCACGTGGCTGCGCTCGACCTCGTCGTTGATTGCCGCCAGAATGCCCATCACGCCGCCGGCCATCACGAACTGAACGCCGCGGGTCCAGGAGTCGGTGGGCTGGTACTTCGGGGTGGGGTCGACGGCCTTCGTGTCCGCGACGATCAGGTCGGTGGTGTTGACGGCGACGGCGCGGATGCCGATCTCGTCGTTCTCCCACCAGTAGTCGATGTCGTCGAGCTCCCAGCCGGCGAGGCTGTCGGGCCACGTGAAGACGTCGCCTTCGTCGGCGCCGTCTCGTGCGTCCTCGTAGTCGTATAGGGCGTTCTCCTGGAAATCCTCGATCCAGTCCGGCAGTCCGCCCTCTTCGGGCGTGTTCACCGGCATCTCCTGGTAACTGCCGTCCTCCTGGCGGATGCGCACGTTCAGCGTGTGATCGCGAGGCGGCAGCAGTGGGCCGAACATGTAGTAGCCCATGTCGGCGAGGCTCTCCGGATCGAAGAAACCCGCGTCCTCGGTGGCGTGGTCCATGTCGAGGCGCACGTAGACCTCGCCCAAGGGGTTCGCCGCCACGAACTTCTCCGCGAAGTGCGTCGCGTAGAGGATGGTGTCGCCCTTGTGGTCCGGGTAGAAGAACGAGATGTTGGACTTGCGCCCGTCGTCGGTCATGAAGGGCCGCATCGCGCCGGGCGGACCGTTCTGTTGCAGCTGGAAGATCGCGGAGCGCACGGTGCCGTCGTGCTGCGGCACAAAGTACCATTTTGGGTCGCCGTAATGGTTGATCTTCCAGTACTGCTTGAGCAGCGGCACCAGCGAGATCGAGGCGCCGAGGTTGGTGTTGATGCGCAGGTAGCGCTCGAAGCGCTCCAGGGCCTTGATCGGGGCCGAGTCTGCGGAGGCGTTGGGGCGGTCGCCGTCGGCGTAGACCACCATCGAGTCGACGCCACCGAAGCGCGTGGCGATCTGGTTGGTGGCGATGTTGAACTCGTGATCCGGCCAGAGCAGAGGCGTGCCCGGGGTGGCTTCGCCGATCTTCGAGTCGGTCAGCGCAACATAGGTCGCGGCACTCAAGGTGAGCACGACTCCGGCGCCTATCACCCACTTGAACTGCGGATGCGTCGTCGCGTTTCCGATGGCTCTGGTGAAGCTCACCATGAAACCGGGCAGGAAATGTTCGTGCTCGGTGGGCGCCGGCATGTAGCAGATCAGGATCGGGTGGAGGATCTCCACCGTGACGATGATCGACGCCACCCAGAAGGCGCCGAAGACCGCCAGGTCCCGCATCTGCGGGATGGAGGTCACCATGATCACCAGCAGGCCGGCCACGTCGGTGACGATGCCGAGGGTGCCGGGCACCACCAGCTCGCCCATGGCGATGGTGGCGCAGTAGACCTTGGCTTCTTCGGGATCGCCGATGCGCGGCAGGTGGACCTCGTAGTCCTCGAAGAAGCGCTCGGCCATCTGCACCGTATGGGACACGGCGCGGGCGGTGATGATCATCGGGATCACCAGGATCAAGGGGTCGAAGTCGATGCCCATCCAGCCCGTGAAGCCGAGACCCCACACGACGGTCATCAGCGCTGCGATCGCCGGGATCACGACGCCGTGCCAGCGGCGGAAGTACAGCCACAGGAGCATGAAGATGGTGACGACCGTCAGGATGACAAAGACGAGGATCTCGTAGGCGTGCTTGATGACCCAGCCGACCTGGATCGGTTCGCCGGAGACGAAGACCTGGAGGTTGCAGCCTTCGGGCCAGCTGGCCTCGGAGGAGGCGCCGAACACGAGGCGGCTGACCGCCCCTCCGAGGCGTGCACGGGTGCTGGTGAAGAAGCCACCGCTCTGTGCGGGGCGGCAGGCCGGATCTTCGACATCCGCCTTGATCTGCTGGACGTGGTTGAAGACGGCCGTGTAGACCTCGCGGTTGCTCAGGCGATCCGTGACGAAGCCCGCGGTGACGAGCGCGCCCCGCTCGTCGCGGGAAACCAGGCGCCCGAAGATCACGGGGGGGTTCTGGCGCACGAGTTCGCGCAGAGTGTCCGCCTGCTCCTGTGTCTGGGGCAACTTGCGCATCAAGAGTTCCTGCGTGAGGGCGCCGTCCGCCTCGATCTGGATCACGCGGGTGCTGCGATGTGCAAAGCCATTGATCTGGTCGTGGTTGACCGGGTAGGGCGGAAAGGTCTGGTCCAGGATGTCGCGGATTTCCTGGACGCTGTAGATCGGGTCGTTGCCGGCTTCCTCGGCCTCGTAGTTGAGATCCTCGAGCTCGTTGCGCAGGTCGTTGCGCTCGCTCGTGTGGCTCTCGAAGCCGATGCCGTCGAGGCGCTCGGTGACTTCCTTGATCTTGCCGATGATCTCCGGCGTGAAGATCGTGCCTTCCTTCACCACGATGGCGACCGCCACCAGAGACGAGCTGCCGAAGACCCGCGCGAACTTGTCCTGGGCGTGGATGTAGGGATGGTCGGGGAAGAGGGCGCGCGCGTTGGTGTTGATGCGCACCTGCGGGCCCGACACCTCCATGCCCAAGGTACCGGCGAGGGTGGTGAGGATCGGGTACGCGAAGAACGCGGTGGAAAAGACCAGGAACATGGCGACCGGGAAGCGGTTTCGCGTGATGAAGCGTGCGAACTGCAGGGTCTTCGTCTCGCGCGGCTGATGTGCGTCTGCCATGGGCTCCTCTTGCCTGAGCGCCCCTAGGCTTCCGGCGAAACCGCACCCGATCGTGCGGCGGTTGGCCGCGGCGCGTCGGGGAGTTCGGGACCGGCACCCGGGGGAACGAAGCTCCCGGAAAGGCGCTCATTATTTCGAGTCGCTCCCCCCGGGTCAAGCGCGACCGACAGCGCAGCCGGTCGATTTGCGGGGTGCTCGGGCGCCGGCAGCACGCGTGCCCGGCTTCGACGTGGTAACCAGAGCAAAGTGACCCGGCGTCCTCATGTCTTCGCGACCCGCGCGCTGCCGGGGGGTGCCCTCGAGCGCCTGGCGGAGCGCGTCGAGCTGCGCGTGGGGCCCGACGATCGAGCGTCGGATCGGGCCTCGATCTGCGAGGCTGCGCGGCGGGCGGATGCCCTGCTGTGCGTTCTCACGGATCGGGTGGATGCGGACCTGTTCGCCGCGTGCCCAGCGCTGCGGGTGGTCTCCAGCGTGTCGGTGGGGCTCGACCACGTGGATCTCGCCGCGGCGAGTCGCCGCGGCGTGCCGGTAGGGCATACCCCGGGTGTGCTCGCCGAGACCACCGCCGACCTCGCGTTTGCGCTGATGCTCGCAGCCGCGCGCCGCGTGGTGGAGGCGGATCGCGCGTTGCGCGCCGGCGAGTGGACGTCCGAGCGTCACTGGGATCCGGTGGGTTGGCTGGGTCGCGACGTGCACGGCGCGACGCTCGGAGTGCTCGGGCTCGGCGCCATCGGCCGCGCGCTGGCGCGGCGCGCCAGAGGCTTCGGCATGCGCGTGCTCGGTTGGTCGCGCAGCGGCCGCAGCGTGCCCGATGTCGAGACCATGAGTCTCGAGGGGGTGTTGGGCCAGGCCGACTTTCTCAGCGTCCACGTCGCGCTCACACCCGAGACGCGAAACCTGATCGACGCGCGAGCCATCGAAGCGCTGTGTCCGGGAGCGTTCTTGATCAACACGGCCCGGGGCGGCATCGTCGACGAGCGGGCACTGGTTGCCGCGCTCGAAAGCGGTCGACTCGCCGGTGCCGCGCTCGACGTATTCGAGCACGAGCCGCTGCCCCTCGACAGTCCGCTCTTGCGCGCGCCGAACCTGGTATTGACTCCGCACATCGGCAGCGCCAGCACGGCCACCCGGGTGCGCATGGCTGACCTTGCCGTCGACAATCTGCTGGCGGGTCTGTCTGGCGAGCCGATGCCTCACTGCGCGAACCCGGAGTTTGCGCGCGCCTCGGGACGACGGTCCTGACACCCTGGTCCGCGTCGGCGGGTGGGGCGCCGACCGAGGGGGCGGACCAAGATGTCGGACCTTCTTGGGGGGATCACCCGGTGCATTTCTCGAGCAGCGCGCGCGGCGCCACCACAGCGGCGCCGCAGTGCCGCGCCCGATCGGCGACCTTGCGGTCGCCGGTCACCACCGCCACCGGCCGCGTCGCGGCGTTTGCCTTTACCTGCTCGATGAGCCACGCGTCCGCGGACGCTGCGAATACGGTGTGCACCCTGCTCGGCGGTCGATCCGCCCACGCTGGCTCGGGGGCCCCGCCGTCGAAAACGATCCAGAGCTCCGCCGCCGGGTCGTCGAAGCGCTCCAGGCGCTCCACCAGCTCGACGCGGTGCTCCGCCCGCCACCAACCGCTGCGGTCGCGACCGCCCAGCAGGTTGGCGCAGACGACGTTGTAGCCGTCGATCAGCCAGAGGAGGGCGGGGGGGGTGGCGGCGTCGTCGGACACCGGGAGAACATACGCCGGGTGTGCCCCGCCGGGCTGCGACGCCTTCGGCGCGGGAGCCACCACGAGTGACCAGCCGAGCCCGAACGCCAGGAAGGCGCCCAGGACTCCGGCGGTGTGGAGCGCCCCCAGCACGAATTCTCGCCAGCTGGTGAGCCCCGGCCTCTCCCGTCCCGTGTTCTCCGACATGGCGCCGAGTCTGCGAGGGCGCTGTGACAACGGCGGTCACAGCTTCAGAAAGCGTCGCGCGGGCGAGCTGCCCCCCGCGGGTGCGCGCCCCGCTGGCCATGCGCTACCCAGCTCTCATGGTGGTACCCGTCGGCCTGATCCAGATGCGTTGTGTTCCGGAGCCGCGAGAGAATCTCGACCGCGCGCTGGCCGGCATCGAGGACGCGGCCGCTAGCGGCGCGAGGCTCGTCTGTCTGCAGGAGCTGTTCCGCTCGCCCTATCCCTGTCAGAGCGAAGACCCCGCGCGCTTCGAGTGGGCCGAGGCGATTCCGGGGCCCTCCACGGAGGCCATCGCCAGGCTGGCCGCGGCGCGGGGCGTGGCCGTGGTGGCGTCGCTCTTCGAACGACGCGCGGCCGGCGTCTACCACAACACCGCAGCGGTGATCGATGCCGACGGCAGCCTGCTAGGGCTCTATCGCAAGATGCACATTCCCGACGACCCGCTCTATTACGAGAAGTACTACTTCACTCCGGGCGATCTCGGCTTTCGCGCATTTCGCACGGCGGGTGCGACGGTTGGCGTATTGGTGTGCTGGGACCAGTGGTTCCCGGAAGCTGCGCGGCTGACGGCGCTGGCGGGTGCGCAGATCCTCTTCTTTCCCACCGCCATCGGCTGGCAGTTCGATGAGGGCGAGGCCGTCGACGCCGCCCAACACGACGCATGGGAGACGGTGCAACGCGCCCACGCCATTGCCAACGGCGTCTTCGTCGCCGCCGTGAATCGGGTCGGCGCGGAGGGCGACATCCGCTTCTGGGGCCAGTCGTTCGTGGCCGATCCCTTCGGTCGCATTCTCGCCCGCGCCTCGTCGACCCTGCTCGTCGAGTGCGATCTGGAGCTCGTCGAGCGCGTGCGCCGCGACTGGCCCTTCCTGCGCGATCGCCGCATCGACGCCTACGGCGACATCACCCGGCGCCTGCGCGACACATGAGCGCTGGCGCCGACGGCGCGGGTGTCGCGGCCCCGAGCAGCACCCGGGGGCCCGCTCCCAGCGGCGACCGCTGGCCCGCGCCCAGCGGTTTCCGCTGGCCCGCAGAATGGGAGCCCCACGCGGCCACCTGGCTGGCCTGGCCGCACAACCCCACCACCTGGCCCGGGCGGCTCGCCGCTGCCCAGGCGGCGTTCGCCGTCTTCGTGCGTGAGCTCTCGTTTCGCGAGCCGGTGCAGCTACTGGTCGTCGACGGCGCGATGGCGGACGCCGCGCGCGCGCAGCTGCGCACGGCGGGTGCCGACGCTGCGCGCGTCACTTGTCACAGCGTGCCGACCGACGACGCCTGGCTGCGTGACAGCGGGCCACTCTTCGTGAAGCGCGAGCTGGACGGCGCGCTCGCGTTGCTCGACTTTCCCTTCGATGCCTGGGGTGGCAAGTATCCGCCCTGGGAGCGGGACGCCGCCGTGCCGCGCGCGCTGGCACGGCTCACGGGGCTGCCGCGCTTCGCCGCCGACTTCGTTCTGGAGGGCGGTGGCGTCGACGGCGACGGCGCGGGCACGCTGCTCACCACCGAGTCGTGCCTGCTGAATCCCAACCGCGAGGTCGGGCGAACCCACGAGCGCATGGAGCGGCGCCTCGCCGAGTGGCTCGGGGCACGTCACGTCATCTGGCTCTCCGC
>JAFDDG010000083.1 GCA_019310965.1 Deltaproteobacteria bacterium | reverse complement strand
ACCCGGCACCAGTGGTGCCGAAACAAAAGATGTCGGTCATAGCGTTCCTACCCATCGCTTCGAGCATTCTCATCGTGATCGTGGGTTTTGGCAGCGCCTACTGGTTCGACAAAGTCAACCGGACCTCAGTCGGGCACAAGCGCGAAACAGCCATGGTTTCCATCCGATCTCTGGCGGTTCTTCCGCTCGAGGATCTATCGGAAGCTGCAGACCAGGAGGCCTTCACGGACAGCATGACAGATGCCCTTGTGACGGAGCTGTCCAGGGTTTCGTCGCTGGCCGTCAAGTCCCTTGATTCGACGAAGAGGTATCAGGGCACCGACAAGACGATCCGCAAGATCGCCCAGGAGCTAGGCGTAGACGCTGTCATCAAGGGCTCCGCCTTCCAAAGGAACGACGAAGTACAGATCGAACTGGTACTCGTCGACGGGAGAACCGAGAACGAGCTATGGACCCACAGCTATGCAAGTCCAGTCGAAACCAGTCTCGACCTGCAGAGCGAAATTGCCCTCGCGATAGCCAACAAGACCGAAGCGGCCATCACCCCTTAGATAGGAAGTATCGAGCCCCCTTTCCCCGCGCCGCGCCGGGGAGGCTTGCGCAGGGATTCACTAGCGCAGCCGCGAGTAGAACAGTGGCGCGAGTCCCGCACTACCTCGCCGCGACGCCGGTCATGCGCTGGCGCTGGGGGCCAGGCGGTAGCGCAGGGGCAGGTGCTTGAAGCCCGGTACCAGATTCGAGGCCGTGCGCTCGGGCTTGCCGGCGGGCTCCAGCAGCTCCAGGCGCGACACCAGCTCTCGAAACAGGGAGCCACTGGTCAAGCGGGCCAGATGCGAGCCGATGCAGAAGTGCTCGCCCACGCCGAAGGCGACGTGGGGGTTGGGGTAGCGGTCGAGCCGAATCTCGTCCGGGGCCTCGAAGACGTCCTCGTCGCGGTTGGCCGAGGCGTAGAAGAGGACGAGGGTGTCCCCGGCTTTGATCTGCTTGTCGCCCAGCTGGTAGTCCGTGAGCGCCGTGCGCATCATGTGCGTGACGGGGGTGACGTAGCGGATGATCTCGTCGATGGCCAAGCGCGACTTGTCGAGGTTCTTGGCCCACTGCTTGCGCAGATCCGGTCGCTCCGAGAGGATCTGGAGCCCGCCGCTGATGGCGCCGCGGGTGGTCTCGTGCCCCGCCGTGAAGGCGATCAGGCAGTAGCCCAGGGTTTCGAGCTCACCCATGGGCTCACCCCGGACCTTCGCATTGGCGAAGACGCTGACGAGGTCTTCCCGGGGATTGGTCCGACGATCCGTCAGGAGCCCGCCGAAATAGGCCCAGAACTCCGCGAACAGGGCCTTCATGTTGTCGTTGACTTCACCGCTGCGCTGGAACTCCGGATCCGCGTTGCCGAAGAGCTCGTTGGTCAGACGCAGAACCTTGGGCTCGTCCTCTTCCGGCACGCCGAGGAGGTGGCAGACGACCTTGAGCGGATGGATGGAGGCGAAGTCCGGGATCAGGTCGGCTTCGCCTTCGCGGCCGAGGCCGTCAACCAGCTCCTTGGCAACTCTCTCTACGACGGGAGTCAGGCGCGCGATGGCCCGGGGCGAGAAGCTGGCGCTGACGATCTTGCGGTAGTCGCGGTGGTCCGGCGGATCCATGTCGATGATGGTGCGGAGCTGCGCGCGGATGTCGTCTTGCCCCTGGCCCCGATCGGGCATGAAGGTCGCGCCCGACTGATTGCTGAACTTGTCGGGCTGCTTGGAAATCTCGACGATGTTCTCGTGCTTCGTGACGGCCCAGAAGGGTGACCAGCCCTCGGCCTCGAAAAACGCCACCGGCTCTTCGCGCCGCAACGTGGCAAATTCTTCGTGCGGGTAGCCGAAATCGGCGTAGGCCTGGGGTTCGATGAGGCGATGCGGGTCAATCTGGGACATTGCAGGTCTCCGTGGGGCGCGGGCTGGACGAGGTTTGGTGGGCAGAGGAAATGCGTAGCAAAAACAGAGCCTTTACACATCAGGAAAAAACCGCGCCGTCGGCCTCGCGCGTCCAGCAGCTCGGCTTGGGAGCCGCTCCAGCGCGGGCTGAGCCGGCCGCGCAGCCCCGTGCAGGTTATGCCCCAAGTCCGCGAATCTCTTCCACCTTGATCTTCACCGCATTTTGGATCGGGGGCAGCTTGAGCCCCTTCTCCTCGATGGCCGCTGCCAGTCGATCGTAGAGCGGACCTTCCTGCGAGAGCTCGGCCGTGCCCTTGAACTGAAATCCCTGGAACTTCTCTGGCCGGCAGACGTAGACGGCCACGCGCTTGTTCTGCTCCAGGTTGGCCCTCGAGCCCGGGCTCATGATCTCGGCGAAAGCCAGGTGGTCTTCGTCGAGCACCATGATCGTGCCCTTCGGACTCACGTTGGGTTCGCCATCACTCGAAGCCGTGGCGACGTAGCAGAGGCCCACCTCTTCGATGAGGCTCTTGTGTGTGTCTTCGATGATTCCCATTGCGGATCTCCTCGGGGTGCTGTGGGGGGGCGGGACAGCTCGGGAGCTGTCATGACTTCGGGCGCTGCGCGGTCCGAATGTGTTGTACTCCCGGTGCCAGCTTCAAAGCAAGGTCTTTGCTTCGCGGAGCCCATCCCGTCCTCGGGCTCCGGGGCGGGAGCCCATCCCCGAGGGCATCGTGCTCTTTCGTTTGGACCGTTGAGACCGAGCTCTTGTAGACTGTTCGGATGGATGTGCGCCCGAGCATCTGCCGCTTCTGCCACGCCAACTGCGGCATCCTCGTCGAGCTCGATGACGGACGGCCGATTCGCGTCACCGGTGACCGTGAGAACCCCGCGTATGCCGGCTTCACTTGCGCGAAGGGACGGCAGCTCCCCGCCCAGCACGCTCACCCGGAGCGCCTGCTGCAGTCGCAGAAACGCAGCGCCGCGGGGGGCTACGAGCCGATCGGCAGCGATCGGGCCATGGACGAAGTTGCACAGAAGATCGCGGCGCTCGTCGCCGAGCACGGTCCCCGTTCCGTGGCGCTCTACCTCGGCACCTACTCCGGTCCACACCCCGCCTCGATCCCGTTCTCGATCGGCTGGTTGCTCGCACTTGGCTCGCGGATGCTCTTCACCTCGAGCACTCTCGATCAACCGGGCAAGAGCATCGCCAACGCGCTGCACGGCCGCTGGCTCGCGGGATCGTACGTATTCGACGAGTCCGATGTCTGGATGCTGGTGGGCAACAATCCGCTGGTCTCGATAGCGGGCGGCATCCCGCCGGCGAATCCGTCGCGGCGTCTGCGCGAGGCCAAGGCGCGGGGCATGTCGCTCGTCGTGATCGATCCACGGCGCACCGAGGTCGCGCGCTTTGCAGACGTCTACCTGCAGCCGCGCCCCGGAGAGGATCCGGCGCTGCTCGCCTCGTTGCTGCACGTCGTGATTCGCGAAGGTCTGGTGGATCAGGCCTTCGTGCGCGACCACGTGCAGGGCTTCGAAGCCCTGGAAGAGGCCGTGGCTCCTTTCACGCCAGCGTTTGCGTCAGGCCGGACCGGTGTCGAGGCCTCCGAAATCGAGCGCGCGGCACGCGTCTTCGCGTCAGGCCGGCGCGGCTGTGGTGTTGCCGGCACCGGGCCCAACATGGCGCCGCGCGGCAACTTGACCGAATACCTGCTGCTGGCGCTGAACACCTTGTGCGGTCGCTGGCGGCGAGCGGGCGAGCGGGTTCCCAACCCCGGCGCGCTGCTTCCCGGGGCAGTGCCAAAGGCGCAGGCCCAGGCTCCCAAGCTGGGATGGGGGTTTGGCCAGAAGCTGCGCGTGCGGGGCTTCACCGGCACGGCAGCCGGGCTTCCGACATCGGCGCTGGCAGACGAGATCCTGATGGAAGGCGAGGGGCAGGTGAGGGCGCTGATCTGCGTCGGCAGCAACCCGATGGCCGCGTGGCCCGATCAGACGAAGACCGAGAGGGCGATGCACTCGCTCGACCTGCTGGTGACACTCGACACGAAGTTGTCGGAGACGTCGTCTCTCGCGAATTACGTGATCGCGCCGAAGCTGTCGCTCGAGGTTCCGGGGCTCTCCCTCTCCATGGAGAACCTGGAGCAGACGTACGTGGGGATGGGCTATTCGGAGCCCTATGCACAGTACACTCCGGCGCTCGCGAGCCCTCCGGCCGGCGCCGACGTCATCGAAGAATGGGAGTTCTTCTACGGGCTCGGGCAGCGTCTCGGGCTCGATCTGCGGCTGTTCCCGGTGCGTCCGGAGACCGGAGTGTTGCGTGAAGCGCGCGAGGCCATCGACGTCGACATGAAGCGGCGTCCGTCGACCGACGAAGTGTTCGAACAGCTGGTCGCGCATTCGCGGGTGCCCCTCGCGCGCGTTCGCGAGCACCCGCACGGAGCGATCTTCGACGACGCGCCCATCGCGGTGGCCGAGGCGGATGCCGACGCGAGCGAGCGGCTCGAGGTCGGCGACGCGACGATGCTCGGGGAGCTGCGAGATGTGGCGGCGGAGGGTGCGTGTGCTCCCGAAGTGCCCGGGCGGCCCTTTCTGCTGGTCTCGCGCCGCATGCCCAACGTCTACAATTCGTCGGGTCGCGACATCGAAGCGCTGACGAAGGGCAAGCCCTACAACCCCGCCTATCTCCACCCGGATGATCTCGCTGCACTCGGGCTGGCGCCGGGGGATTTCGTGCGCATCGAGTCGGATCGGGGGGCGATCTTCGGTGTGGTGGCCGCGGCGCCGGAGTTGCGGTGCGGCGTGCTCTCGATGGCCCACGGCTTTGGCGCCGGGCCCTCGCGCGATGGCGAGCTGTTGCGCATCGGAAGCCATACCGGGCGGCTGATCGATACCGAGTCCGACTACGATCCCTACACCGGCATCCCGCGCATGAGTGCGGTTCCCGTCTCGATCGAGCGGTTGGAGGCCTTGCCCGCGTCGGGTGCCTGAGGCAGGAGCTCTCTCCTGCCCCTAATCCCCGGTCGGCCCGTCGAAGCTCTGGAGCAGGTGGGCGGAAAGATCGCCCGTCTGCCCGACCAGCTCGCGACGTTCGGTGAAGCGCCACGCCTCGCCCACCTTCTCCAGCCGGTCGACATAGTTGCCGGTAATGATCGGCTGGAGCGGAAACCCCTCCGCTGCCTGGAAGACGACGAAGTAGGATCTGCAGCGGGCATGCGTGTCGTCATCGAAATCGATGATGGGGTTGGTGCAGAGGTGCCGCGTGCACGGATTGCCGGTTTCCGGGTAGACGCGCGTCCACTCGTGCAGCTGCGAGGCGAAATCGCCGGTTCCGGCCTTGACCGAAGGCTCCGTTTCGCCGGGAAAGTAGACGTCGGCGTGGCGGAACATCGCCCCAACGGCGTCGAAATCGCCCTGATCGACGGCCTCCGAATAGCGATTCAGCAGGTTCTGGATCAAGAAGTAGTCGATTGCTTCGGCCATGCTCGTCCTCCTATGCTGGATTTTCCGATGATCCAACGTCCAGTGTGACCGCCTCTCAGTCGGCGAACGACGACTGCAGTGCAGCCGATCCCCCGTAGCCGGCATGGTTCACGAGAAAGCCGCTCCGACCCACGGCGGACTCCGCCTCCGCGACTGTCTCAGCTTTCCGGCAGGCGCCTCTTGTAGCCCGCAGCGCGAGTCTCGCACTGTCGGGCACGCTCGTCCGCCGTTACGAACGTCGTCTCTTCGGGCAGTGCGTCGCGCAGCTTCGAGGTCGAGACGATGCGGCTGGTGGCGCCGACCTCGGGGGTCGGCCGGCCTTCCTGAAACTCGGCCCAGCGCAGTGTGAGGATGCCCTCGCGCATGTCGCAGGGATCGAGCCAGTTGTGAACGCCCGGATCGTGCTTCGCGAGGACGAATGTGTAGCTCCCGTCGGCATTCGGAAGTGATTGCGACAGGTTGAGGCTGCCCGTTCGCTGGACGACGTCATTCGTCGTGCCCCAGCAATTCGTGATGGGAGCGACGAAGTAGCCGGCACCTCCCGTATTCACGTCGACCACCAGGGCCTGATCTTCCTCGAGATCGAAGTGACCGAGGATGTAGATCTGGTTGCGAAGAGCACCGTCTGTCTCGCGGTCGATCTGGAACTGGAGTTCATTGGCCGGCTTGTCATAGGCCTGCTGATTCCAGCGAAAGGTGCTCTCGGCGTAGCGTTGCATGAACGCGGCCGTCAGCTCGGCCTGCTCGTCGGGCTCGAGTGCAGGCCGTGATGGCGCGCCGCCGAGGCGCTCGATCTCGAGTTCGTTCGGTGTCTCGACGGACCAGTCTTGCACGACGTCCCGGATGTAGAACTCCTTGGCGGCGGGCGCCGAACGAATGTGGTTTGGGCGATCTCCGGCCGGCTCGCTGTCAACGGTGATGCTGAAGCGACGATCGGCGTCGAGCGAGAGTTCGCTGCCGTTCAATACGTCGATCGTGTTGAAGCTCTCGTCCCAGAGCGTGAAGTAGTTCTCGGAGAGGCGTGCTTCGCCGACTCGCCCGGAAATCCGGTAGCGCTCGTCGCCGGAGATCGGGATGACGCGGTAGACCGAGTCCGGGTTGTCGATTCCCCAGCGCGAGCCGGGAATGCGCAGACCGTCGAGCCGGTGCTCCAAACGCGTGATCGCGATGACCTTGGGTCGCAGCGAATCCTGATTCAGCGACCATATGGCCGCTGCGTACATCACCTCCTCGAAGGCGGCCTCGAAGGTTCGCTGCATGTCCGGTCCGGGCGCCGCCTGCTCGAGCCAGGACGGTCCGACCCGGTCGAAGGCCGCCTTCACGCTGGGGTGCTTCGTCAACTCGAGCGCGAGGCGTTCGTGTTCGTGCTGGATCGGCGTTGCGACAGGGTGGTTCGTCACGATGTCCTCGGCTGCCTCGGTCGAGCGCGGCCGTCGCGGCCCGCAGTGTATGATGTGGAGGGAACGACATTCTACTCTGTAAATGGCGCAGTCTCGTCGCGAACTTTTTCGCGATGCATTTCCCAGTCGAGGAAAGGGCGAAATGAGCAGGGGATCTGCCGAGGATCGGGCCGCATTCGACGAAGCGGGGCTGTTGGCGGAGGCACGGTCGCAGACAGGGCTGAAGAATTTTGGCGGGGATGAATTCCGCGAACCCCTCGGCATTCTGCTGGGGGCGTTGCGTGAAGAGGCGCAGCTGAACGAGCTCGGTCGTTCGACCCTGCGCGCTCGGATCCTCGGTTGTCTCGAGACGCGCTTGAAGACGCAGAGCTGGTTCGCGCGGCATCCCGAGATCCTGGAGGAAGAGATCGGCGCGCCGCTGGTCGTGGTCGGTCTGATGCGGACCGGGACCACCATGTTGCAGCGCATCATCGCGTGTGATCCGCGCCTCCACGCGGCGATGTGGTGGGAGACGCGATTTCCCGCGCCGCATGAGGGGATAGACTGGAGCGAGCCCGACCCGCGCATCGCGATCGCCGAAGCCGAGATTGCGGCGATCCTCGAAGCGGATCCGAGGCAGGCTTCGATCCATCCCTGGAACGCCCAGGCGCCCGATGAGGAGATCTTGCTCCTCGAACCGTCCTTCCTCTCTCACGTGCCCGAGGCCTTCGCCAACATTCCCTCGTATCGGAGCTGGATCAACGAGCAGGACTGGACCCCCGCGTACGCGTATCTGAAGAAGCTGCTGCAATTCCTGCAATGGCAGAAACGGCAGAGGGGCGAAGTCCGTGAGCGCTGGGTGCTCAAGACGCCCGGCCACCTGGGCTACGTGGACACGCTCTTCTCGGTCTTTCCCGGCGCCCGCGTGATTCAGACCCATCGCGATCCCATCGAGACGGTGCCTTCGGCGGCTTCGATGAACCACTCGCTGTGGGCGCTCTACAGCGATGTCGATTTACCGAACGCAGTGGGCTCGCAATGGCAGGAGCGCCTCGAGTGGGGAACGTTGCGAGCGATGGAATCGCGCAAACGTTGCGGCGAGAATCGCTTCGTCGACATCTGGTTTCGGGATGTTCTGAAGGATCCGATTCGCGAGATCGAGCGGGCGTATGGCGCCTTCGGGATCGAGATGACGCCAGCGGCACGGGCCGCGATGGAGCAGTGGCGCAGCGACAACCCGCGCGACAAGCGACCGCCCCACCAGTACGCCCTCGCGGACTACGGCCTGACGGAAGCGGGCATCAAGGCCGCCTTCGCAGCTTACCGGGAGAAGTTCATCGAGCCGCGACTCTGAGCAGCGCGGCTCGGCACCGGCCCGTCACTGCGCGGGCTGGTGAAAGATCTCCAATGGGTGCAGAACCACGCTCCTCGTTCCCGTCCTCTCTTCTTCCAGACGTCGCTCGAGCTGTGTCGGCTCGAGGTAGCGCGAGAGAAGCGTCTGCGGTCTGACCAGGCCGACGATCTGCAGGGCCTTCTCCAGAGAGGAACCCAGGTACAGCAGGAGATCGGGCTCGCCCTGCCGCGCCAGATCCGCCATCTCCGGAAACGGATCGCTGTCGCTGGGATGGTAGAGACGCACCCGCTCTTCTGTTTCCAGCAAGAAGGAGAGCGGCTGCCGGCCGGGATGCACGGAAGGCCAGGCGCGGAGCGCGTTTCCCTTGATCGAGGTGGCCCCGCCAATCTCCAAGGGTCGCAGCCTCTGCGGCGGCACACCCCGGAGCAGGCCCGCCACGAAGGGAGTCGTGATCACCGCAGCACCCGTCTTCTGCTGCAGCTCCCGGACCAGGGGGACGTTCAGATGGTCCGCATGTTCGTGGGTGACGATGATCGCATCGGCCCGCGCAACTTTCTCCACCGCGATGCCTACGGGATCGAAGATCAAGGTGGAAGAAGGAGTCCGCACCAGGACACCGGAGTGGGAATCGAAAGCCAGCAGAGCCACTCCGCTGACCGGGAGCTCCGGGTCGAGAAGCTCTTGGAGAGTGGACATGGTCGACTATTCGTTCTCTTCCGACCCGCTCTGGTGCTCCAGGTAGCGGTCGTCCCGACCGTGAAAGGCCGTTCGCGTGCCCTGCTCCTTGCGATGCTTCAGCAGGTTGTACTCGCCCTCTTCGAAGCGCAGGTTCGTGAACATGGTGTGCGACACATAACCCTGGTGCCATCCCTGCGTCATCCCCAGGATGTCGGCAATCTGGTGGTGAGCAGCTTTGCCGATGGCGATGCCGTCCTTGGGCAAGAGGGTCATCTCCTTGGCGGCGCGCTCCACTTCGACTTCCAATTGATCGAAGGGAACCGCCCGAGTCACCCAGCCGATCTCCGCGGCCTCTTTGCCGCTGATGGCGCGGCCGGTCAGGAGCAGCTCGCGGGCCCTCCTCACACCCACGTGGAGGTAGAAGGGAATCAAGTTGATCCCGCTTCCGGCAAAGCCGATTCGCTGTTCCACATGGCCGACCTGAGCGTCTTCGGCTGCGATGGCGACATCACACATCTCCATGATGGCCACCCCCTCGCCCAGGCAATGACCATGAATCTGGGCAATCGTGATCTTGGGAAAGAGCATGATGCGCTGGTGGCCCTCGATCCACTTGCGGTCGATATTGAGGCGGGCGCGTTGGCTGGGACGGCGCTCGCCCTTCTTGCCCTGTCCTCCGCCATAGACGTTGTAGATCGTGTTCAAGTCGTGACCCGATGAGAATGCTCGCCCGGAGCCCTTGATGATGACGACCTTGACGTCGTCGTCTTCCTCGACCTCTCCCAGAGCCGCCTGGAAGTCATCGAACATTCCGCCCTGGCCCGGGAAGTCGAAGGCGTTGAGCTTCTCTGGCTTGTTCAGCGTGATCCGGGCAATGGCTCCCTGCCTCTCACAGATGACGTTCTCGTAGCTCACACTTCCTCCTCGAATGTCCTGCAGCCAGCAGGAGGTTGTCCGACTTCGCTTGAAAACACGGGCGGAATCCCGCAAGCGCCTGCGGCGGGTCGGCGACCGCCCCAGGCTGCGTCTGCTTGCCAGCTTAGCCCGCCCGTGGTCGCGAGCCCGGCCCCTGCTGCCGAACCTTTTCGGTTAGTCTTGCCGGGCAGCGAGGGGGTGAGCCGCTCGAGGGAGGAGGACGGGCATGGCGGACAGGGATGCCGATCGATTGATGTCGGGCGAGGCGTGGCGTGAATTCTGTGACCGCCTCAAGGCTGCCGGCGACCGAATTCTCGAGCCGGATTTCCCCGACGACGGGCGCACGCGCACCGAGGGGTTTCGCGCGTTGCTCCGGCTGCTCTCCTACTCGACGCGCCTCGAGGTCGAGGCCGGCGATCCCCTCTTCCCGGACTTCGTTCGCTACGAGGAACCCCATACGCAATGGGGAGGCCCGAATCCCGACAATACCTATCTGCGTGCGCGCATCGATCCGACCCAGAGCTACAGGATCTGGGCGAATGTCGCCGGCATGCACGGGGCGATCTTCTGCCAGCACGAAGGCGACATGCAGCTCGAGCAGTACGGCGTCTACCACGAATGCGACATGGAGGACTTCGAGACCGACGCCGCCGGCCATTTCGAGCTCGTCCTTTCACCGCAGGAGCACGAGGGCAATTGGATCCCGACCCATCCCAAGGCGCGGCTCTTCACGATACGGATCTACCTCTCGGATTGGCAGAATCACAGCGCGCCGACCTTTCACATCGAGCGTGTGGGTGCCGAGGGCGTCGCCCCCCCGCCTGTTACGCCGGGTCAGCTGGCGTGCGGTCTCGAGCGCGTCATTCATTGGGTCGAGAAGTCGTCGGTCTTCTGGAACGGCTACGTTCAGAAGAGTTTCGCGGCTGCAACCCCCAACGTCGCGGGTGAAGTGCGCTCGACCCCTGGCGGCGCGGACAACATCGCCTATGGCAGCTGCTTCTGGGATCTCGCCGACGACGAGGCGCTGCTCCTGACCTGTGAAGTCCCGGTTGCGCGATACTGGAATTTCACGATCCACACGATGACCTGGCTCGAATCCGGTGATTTTCCGCGGCGCCAGACGAGCCTCACGGGCGATCAGGTCACCCTGGATGGCGATGGACTCGTGCGGATCGTCCTCTCGAAAGAGGATCCGGGCGTCCCGAACTGGATCGACAGCGAAGGCCGGCCGCAGGGGCTCCTCGCCTATCGCTGGGTCTGGGCGAAGACCATGCCGACGCCGACGGCCCGGGTCGTCAAGGTCGCCGATGTCTTCGAGCATCTCCCCGCCGATCACGGGAAGATCGGCGAGGCCGAACGATGTCGGCAGCTCTCGGCCCGTCGCGAGGCCCTGTGGAATCGCTACGGATGAGCTGGTCCCCCCCGCCGCGGCCGGAATGGGCGCGCAATCTGATCGCTCACGGCGAAGCGCTCGGCGACCCGGACCTGCTGCTTCCCCTCGAAGCGGAGGAGTTGGTCGAGCGCGCCCGGCGCTCGACCGGTCTCGACGACTTCGGCCCCGACTCGGATTGGAAGCCGCACTTCGAGATTCTCGTCGAGGCGCTTGCTCGCGAGAGCCGGCTGCATCTCATCGGGCGCATCCTCGCGGGAACCGAACTGCTGCGCTCGCTGTGCAATCGCCTTCGGGTGACGGAGCTGTGGCGGCGGCGACCGGAGATCCTCGGGACTCCGATCGACGCGCCGGTATTCATCGTCGGCGCGGCTCGCTCGGGCACGTCGATCACTCACGAGCTCTTCGCCCGCGATCCAGCCAGCCGCGTGCCGCTGCTGTGGGAGATGCTGCACCCGGCCGAGGCCTGCGAGGGGCCGGATCTCTCCGAAGTCGCCGACCACACGATGCAGTTCTGGCATCAGCTTCAACCCGAATACCGGGCGATGCACTTCAACTCGGGCCGGCTCGCGAACGAGTGCCTCCACATCTTCATGCAGAATTTCGTCTCCGATCAATTCGGAGGCTGCCATCAGGTTCCGACCTACGAGGCGCACCTGCAGGCCCTCGACCAGCGCTTCGTCTATGCGGAACACAGGCGCATCCTGCAGACCCTGGAGCCGGGCTCCCGCTCCGCCCGCTGGGTGCTCAAGGCGCCGAGCCACCTGCCTCGACTGCGCTTTCTCTTCAGCGTCTACCCCGACGCTCGCATCGTCTGGACTCATCGGGACCCGCAGAAGACCCTCGCTTCGGGACTGAGCCTGCTCGGGACCCTCAAGTGGATGCGATGCGCGGAGGTCGATCTCTCGCCCTGGATCGCAGCGCTGCCCGCCGGACAAGCCTGGTTGTTCCAGGACGTCATCGAAGCGCGGGAGAAGGGCGAGCTACCGGACGCGCAATTCATCGACGTGCGCTACGCGGATCTGATGCGAGACCCCGCGACGACGATCGCCGACATCTACGCACGGCTCGGATGGGACACAAGCGAGCCGGTGAGTGATGCGATGCGCAGCTACGTCGAGAACAGGCCTCGCGGGCATCATGGCCGTCACGTCTATTCGCTGGCAGAATTCGGACTCGACTCCTCCGTCGAGCGCGAGCGCTTTGCTTCCTACCGGGATCGCTTCGGCGTGCCCGAGGAGGCTTGACGCAGTGTGGCGTTCACGGCCGGGAGAAGAATGCCCTGGCCTGCTCGTGCGGTCGGGACGGGCGCCGAACGGGAACCTCGTGTGACGGATGCGCAGCCGGAGATGACCGATCCGGTCCGGGTGCTTCCCGCCGACGAAGTCGACCACTGGGATCGGGAGCACGATGTCGTCGTCGTGGGCTTCGGGGGAGCGGGTGCCGGCGCCGCCATCGAGTCCGCGCGTGCCGGCGCCGACACCGTCGTCCTCGAACGGATGACCCGCGGCGGTGGCACGACGGCCCTGTGCACGGGAGTGGTGTATTTCGGCGGCGGCACCGCGCTCCAGAAGGCCTGCGGCTTCGACGACAGCGTGGCGGAGATGACGAAACACGTGCGTCTGGCCGCCGGCGAGCATGCCGACGAGGAGAAGGTCCGGCGCTACTGCGAAGACAGCGTCGAGCACTTCGACTGGTTTCGGGCTCTCGGTGTCGAGTTCAAGGAGAGCTTCGTTGCGGAGAAGACGACCCATCCTTTTGAGGACGATGGTCTCTACTACAGCGGCAACGAGCTGGTCTACCCCTTCGCGGATCGAGCGCGGCCCGCGCCCCGTGGCCACAAGCCGGCGAGGCCCGGCGAAGCGGGTGGCTATCTGATGGAGTGTCTGATCCGGGGCGCCGAGGCCGCGGGCGCCCGCATCGTCAACGAGTGTCGCGTCGAGCGGCTCGTCCAGGCCGCCGATCGACGCGTGGTCGGCGTGGTGGCGCACTGCGAGGGGCAGCCGCGCAAGATCAAGGCCCGGCGTGGCGTGATCCTGTGCGCGGGAGGCTTCGTCATGAACGAGGCCATGCTTGCCGAGCACGCCCCCTCCCTGCTTCGCTGCAACTGGAAGGCGGCGTCTCCCGGCGACGACGGGCTGGGAATTCGGCTCGGCATGGGAGCGGGCGCCGAGACCGCGAACATGGGGGAGGGCCTCGTCCTAAACGCCTACTACCCGCCGGGTGCCCACCTGAAGGGCATCCTGGTGGATGCCCGGGGCCAGCGCTTCATCAACGAGGACGCCTACCTCGGGCGCACCGCCGATGCGATGCTGCACCGGGCGGATGGCCGAGTCTGGCTGATCGTTGACGACGAGCTCTACGGTCGCACTCAGGCCATGCACAAGCTCGCGGCGGTCGAAGAGAGCTTCACAGCTCTGGAGTGCGCGCTCGACATGCCCGAGGGCGAGCTCGTGCGCAGCATCGCGCAATACAATCGCCACGCCGAGCAGGGGCGGGATCCCGACTTCCACAAGGCGGCCGAGTATTGCCGGCCGCTCTCGGTGCCTCCTTATGCCGCCCTGGACTGTACGGTCGAGAACTCGATCTACGGCGTGTTGACGCTGGGCGGCCTTTCGATTCGGGCCACCGGGCAGACGTTGGACCCGGAGGGCGAGATCATCCCGGGGCTCTACGCGGCGGGACGCAACTCGGCGGGACTGACCCTCGAGGGGCGAACCTATGCGAGCGGCCTGTCGGTGGGCGAGGCCACCTATTTCGGCCGGGTTGCCGGCCGTCACGCAGCAGCTCTGGACGCGTGGGAGTGAATCTGCCGTGAAGCTCTTCGAGCCCGTGCGCATTGGATCGATGGAGCTGAAGAATCGGCTCGTCATGGCGCCGATGACGACGGGCTATGCGGGGGCCGATCTGCTGCCATCGGAGCAGCTCATCGCGTTTCTCGAAACCCGCGCTCGCGGCGGAGTGGGCCTCGTCACCGTCGAGGCCTGCGTGATCGACCGGCGCCACCGGGAGGTGCCGCGTTCGATGCACTTCTCGGACGATGCCGCCGTCGACGTTCATCGCCGCGTCGTCGATGCCGTGCACGCTCACGGTGCGAAGATCCAGCCCCAGATCGTGCATCCCGGGCCCGATGCTCTGTCTCCATTCACGGAGAAGATTCCGTCGCTCGGCCCCTCGGTGATTCCGTCCTACCTGACGGGTCATCCCAGCCGCGCGCTCGAGCCTGAGGAGCTGCCGGCACTTCTCGATCAGTACGCGGCGGCGGTGCGCAGGGTTCGAGAAGCGGGATACGACGGGATCGAGCTGCACGCGGCCCACGCCTATATGTTGCTGGGATCGTTCTTGAGTCCGTGGCGCAACAAGCGCGAGGACGAATATCGAGGCCGCGAGCGCGAGGGTCGGCTGCGCTTCCTGGTGGAGGTGTTGGCGGCGATCCGCAAGGAAGTAGGAAATGACTTTCCGATCACTCTGCGCATCTCGGGCTACGAACGCGTTCCGGGGGGACGAACGTCGGACGACACGTCCCGCATCGCACCGCGACTGGTGGAAGCCGGTGTGGATGCCTTCCACGTCTCGGGTGGGCACATCGACCGGCTGACGTCCCAGATCGTCACGGGTCCGAGTTGGGGAGAAGCGCACAACCTGGGGGCGTCGACGGCGGTGAAGAACGCGGTCGATGTGCCCGTCATCGTCGTCGGCCGGATCCACGACCCACAGCTCGCGGAACGGATCCTCCAGGAGGGACGCGCCGACCTGATCGCGATGGGAAGACCCCTGCTGGCCGACCCCGAGTTGCCCCGCAAGGCGGCCGCCGGGCGTTCGCGCGAGATCCGGCGCTGCATCTCGTGCGAGAACTGTATCGACTCGATGGAAGTCGGCGCCATGAACTGCGCCGTCAACGGGTTCTCGGGCCGCGAAGCGCAGCTGGTTCTCGAACCCAGCAGCGAACCCAAGCGGATCGTCGTCGTGGGGGGAGGGCCCGGCGGCCTCGAGGTGGCGCGCCTGGCCGCGCTGCGCGGCCACCGGGTCGAGCTGCACGAGCGAAGCAGGAGGCTCGGCGGTGCATTGCAGCTCGCGTCGCTGGTGCATCCGGAGAACCAGCCATTTCTCGACTTCCTGATCGGCGCGGTCCGCACGCTGCCGATCCAGGTGCATCTCGGCAGCGAGCTGTCGGCGGATGCGATCCACGCTCTCGGCGCCGATGCGGTGGTGATCGCGACGGGAGGACGCCTCGTGCTTCCAGACATCCCGGGGTCCGAGCGCCGCAGTGTCTGGACCGGCGTGCGGCTGCGACGGCTCGGCGGTTTCCTGTTCCGGGTGGCGAGTCCGGCGGCGATTCGACTCGTCAGTCGCGCCTGGATGCCGCTCGGCCGCCGTGTTCTGATCGTGGGCGCGGACCTGGCCTCCCTCGAGCTGGCCGAATTCCTGGCGGCTCGGGGTCGCCGCGTCACGGTCGTCGAGGCGGGCGATCGGCTGGCCCCCGAGATCGGTCTCAAGCGACTCACCGAACAGATGGATCGCCTCGATCGGCTGGGCGTGGCGCTGCACACGGGGAGTGTCGTCGAGGAAATCTTGGAGTCTTCCGCCGTGGTGCTGCCCGAAGGGGGCAGCACCCGGCGCATCGGCGCAGATTCGATCGTCCTCGCCGGCGAGATCGAGGCGGATACGCGCCTCTTGGATGCACTCGAGGGTCGGGTCTCCGAGATTCACGCTGTCGGGGACTGCACGGGGCTCGGCCTCGTGCGCAAGGCCACCGAAGAGGCCACGCGCGTAGCTTGCGCGCTCTAGCGCTCGATTCGGGTCGCCGGCGGGAGGCCGGCATAGAATGGGCGCCGGGAGAGGGGGAAATATGAAGGCATTGGTGGTCGGAGGCACTGCATCGACCGGTCCGCCCATCGTCGGCGAGCTGCAGGATCGCGGCTACGAGGTCGCCGTTTACCACCGCGGCGTTCACGAGGTCGACCTGCCGGCCGAGGTCGAGCACATCCACGGCAATCCACACTTCGTCGAGTCCATCGACGCCGATCTGGCCGGACGCCGCTTCGACCTGGTCGTCTGCACCTACGGGCGCATCCGCCATCTCGCCGAGGCGCTGAGAGACAGGACACCGAGGCTCCTGACCGTTGGCGGGTTCCCGGTGATGAAGGGCTGGATGGCCGTGGCCGACCCGCAGCACATGGTCCACGACGCCCCCGTCTGCAACCCCGGCTACGAAGATCACGTCTACGAGGACGCAGGTGTCGACCGCTTCGTCGATCGCATGATGGAGACGGAGCGCACGGTGATGCGCGCCCACGCCGAGGGGCACTATGTCGCAACGCACTTTCGTTACCCCTACGTCTACGGTCCCCACGCTGTCTTTCCCTGGGAGTGGCAGATCGTCAAGCGTGTTCTGGACGACCGACGGCGTCACATCCTCCAAGACGGCGGGCAGATCCTTTATACGCGTTGCGCTTCGCCGAACGCCGCCCACGCGATCGGGCTGGCGATCGACCATTCCGATGTCTCCGGTGGCGAGATCTACAACGTCGCCGATGACCTGCAGTACACGCGCCGGGAGTGGGTCGAGCTGATCGGCCGCATCATGGGTTACGAGTTCGAGTTCGTGGACATTCCGCGCGCGGTTGCGCCGGCGGGCTACTCCTACACTCCGGATCGCGGCCCGCAACACCACCGGCTGCTCAGCAACTCGAAGCTGAAGATCCACTTCGGCTACCGCGACAAGGTCGCGCCGGAAGACTGGATCCGCACGACCGTCGAGCATGTGATCGCCCATCAGCCCCAGGTGGACGGCAAGGGCAACCATTTCAGATCCAGCGACTTCGACTACGCGGCCGAGGACGGGCTGCTCGCGGTCTGGGACGAAGTGATGGCGAAGATGCCCGAGGCCTTCGGCCGTCAACACCACTTTCGCCACCCCTATCCGCACCCCAAGAAGCCGGGAGATCTCCTGTAGCGGAGTCCGATCCGACCCAGAGGAGCCGAGCCATGAGCCATCCGCACGAAGAGATCGCCGCCATCGAGCGGCTCAAATACCGCTACTTCCGCTGTGTCGACACCAAGGCCTGGGAGGAGCTGCGCGAGGTGCTCACCGAGGACTGCGTGAGCTGGTACGACAGCGGTCGGCACGGCTTCGAGGGCAGCGAGGCCATGATCGCGTTCCTGACGGATGCGCTTCCCGCGAGCATCGTCAGCATGCACCACGCGCACCATCCCGAGATCGAGCTGACGAGCGACACGACAGCGCGGGGTTGCTGGTACCTCCACGACTACGTGGTGAACGACGGCACCGGGCACCCCAGCTTTCCCGATCGCACCGAGCTGCACGGCTCCGCGCTGATCGAGGAGGAGTATCGAAAAGTCGACGGGCACTGGCGCATTTCTCGCACCGGCTACGAGCGCATCTTCGAGGACCTGCGCCCGCTGCCCGAGAAACACAGCTTCCGGAGCCGCTGGAGCTGACGTTAGGCCGACCGGTCTGCGGAGCCCGGAGAGCGCGGCAGATGGGGCAAGACCTCTTGCTCGAGGAGCATCAGGCTCTCCCACGCCAGCGCGGGATCCAGACCGCAGAGCAGCGGGGTCACATAGAGCGTGCCGTCGCTGCCCAGGGTGTTCGCCAGCTCGAGCACCTCGTCCGGCCGCAACACCCGATACGCCGGGGACTCGCGAATGTCTCGTTCGACGCCGGGCCCGGCGAAGGGGCCGTCGTTCTGGGCCGGGGCTTCTGCCTGCCAACCTCCGTACACCTCGGCCATGCGCCGGGCGTGGGGGCCAATGGCCTCCCACGCCTGCTCCGGATCGTGTGCCACGTGTAGGAAGACCGGCCCCTGCTGCGGATACGCGCCTGGGTCGGGGCGCCCCAGCTTCAGACACTCGTCGCGATACGGTTGCCAGAGGTCGGGAGTGCGCGGCAACCAGCCGTCCGCGATGTGGGCGGCGCGGCGCGCCGAGCGCGCAAAGCCGCCCCCGAGCACGATCGGAGGCGGCGGCTCCGGCCGCGGCGTGATGTGGACCCGGCGGCCCTGCCAATCGAAGGGCTCGCCGGTCCAGGCGCGTCGCAGGAAGGCGATCACCTCTGCCATGCGCTCCCAGCGATCTTCGAGCCGTCGTCCGAAGGCCTCGAATTCCGCAGGGCGATAGCCGGCTCCCATTCCGGCCACCAGCCGGCCGCCGCTGAAGATCGACGCCACGGCGAGATCCTCCGCCAGCTTCACCGGGTCGTAGAGGGGGGCGAGGAGCACCGACGTGCGGATCGTAATGCGACGCGTGCGGGCGGCGATGGCGGCGGCGGTGACGATCGGAGACGGGTCGTAGCCATCCGGAGATCCGTGGTGTTCTCCCAGCGCGATGATGTCGAAGCCGACTTCGTCGGCCCAGGCGCTCATGTCGAGCACCGCGGAATAGAGATCTGCCGGCGGAGTGCCGAAGTCCGGAGCGCTGAGGTCGTGGACCATCACCAGCTGCATTGCGGGCCTCCCGAATCGCAGAGGCTGAATCCTAGTGCAGTGGGGCCGTCGTGGGCGCCCCCTGGCAGGAGGATCGCTGGCCGGTCCGCGTCTCCCACGCCTGGTTGCGGGCCTCCTGCCCTGGGCGGAGCGGCCGCGGCCGGTCTAGAGTGACCGAGATGAAGAGTGAAGAGCTGGCGACTCTCGACGCGTTGGCACAGGCGGAGCTCGTCGACACGGGAGAGTGTACGGCGAGCGAGCTCGTCGAGGCTGCGATCGAGCGCATCGAGCGCGTCAACCCCCGCCTCAACGCGGTGGTCGTGAAGCTCTACGAGCGTGCGCGCGAGCAGGCTGCGGGGACATTGCCCGCCGGGCCATTTCGCGGCGTGCCGCTGCTCCTCAAGGATCTCGGCTGTCATGTTTCCGGGATGTCGGTCTTTGGCGGGACGAAGTTCCTGCGCGATCGCGACTGGAAGTCGCCCGTCGACAGCCACCTCGCCGAGCGCTTCGCGGCGGCGGGCTTTGTGGTCGTGGGCAAGACGAACACGCCCGAACTCGGCCTCTCGCCGACGACCGAGCCCGATACCTTCGGCCCGACACGCAACCCCTGGGATCCGGAGCGCATCGTCGGGGGCTCGAGTGGCGGCTCGGCTTCGGCGGTGGCAGCCGGGCTGACGCCGCTCGCGCACGCGGGTGACGGCGGGGGTTCCATCCGCAACCCGGCGGGTGCCTGTGGGCTCGTGGGTCTCAAGCCGTCGCGAGGCAGGACGAGTGTCGGCCCGGAGCACGGCGAGGGATGGGGCGGCGCCGTCACGGAGCATGTGATCACGCGCACGGTGCGGGATACCGCGGCCGTCCTGGACTGCGTGGCGGGTCCCGCCTCGGGCGATCCCTACACCGCGCCGCCGCCGGAGCGCCCGTTTCTCGAGGAGGTCGGACGGGATCCGGGCGCGTTGCGTGTCGGCCTCTTTACCCGCAACGCGCACACGCCCGCGCACCCCGAAGCCGAAGCGGCCGTGACGGCCGTGGGGAAGCTTCTGGCGCAGCTTCGTCATCGGGTCGACGACGCTTACCCCGCCGCCCTCGACGAGACGAACCTCGGCGAGCTGGTGTCGACGTCCGTTGCGGCGTCGGTGGCGCGCGAGCTCGATGCCTTCGCGGAGATGACGGGCGACGAGGTCACCGAGACCGACATCGAGCCGGCGACCTGGGCGATGGCGCAGCTGGGCCGTGCGCTCTCCGCTGCCGATTACCTGAAGGCTCTCGACACACTGCACGGCTACGGACGCCGGCTGCGCAGCTGGTGGCGCGAGCTTCCGGGCGAGGACGGGTACGACATTCTCGTCACACCGACGATGGCGGAGCCCCCGCCGCCGATCGGCTCCGTCAAG
>JAFDDG010000024.1 GCA_019310965.1 Deltaproteobacteria bacterium | reverse complement strand
CGCGTCGACGCCTGGGTCTCGCTGGTGGACGTGGCGCCCACACTGGCAGAGCTGCTCTGCTTGCCGGGGCGCGCCGACTGGCAGCTCCAGCTCGAGGGTCGCTCGCTGGTGCCCTATCTGCGTGGCGAGACGCCGCCGGCGGCGCCGGTCTTCGCGATGAGCGGACACTCCTACTTCCCCCACCTCGTGCGGCGACGTGTGCGCTTCGATTCCGCCGGTCGCTTTCGCACCGTCATCGAGGGGCGCCACAAGCTCATCTGGACACCCGGGGCTACGCCGGGACAGCGCTTCGAGCTCTACGATCTCGTCGACGACCCCGAAGAGCGCAGCGACTTGTCCGACCTGGAGCCGAAGAGGCGCGCCGCGTTGCAACACAGGCTCAACGCCTGGATGCGCCGCCTGCGCCAACTCGGCTACGTCGAATAGCGGTGCACGGCCCCGGGCAGCCCACTCGCGATCTGGCTACGCTCCGCCCCGTGCGTGGCGCGGGCTCAGGGGCGACGGCCCACCACGACGAACTCGTTGTGGGGAAAGAAGCGCCCGACGCTGCGAGGGAACGGAAACGAATAGGCGCGTTCGCACACCAGCCCGTGCGCATCGAGAAGCTGCCGCAGCCGGGCGAGGTCCATGTACTCGACGTGAGTGGGATCCGAGCGGAAACCGGCCTCCTGGGGCGCCATCAGCGCCACCTGCCCCCGCGGACGCACGAAGCGCACGTACTCGCCCAGCAGCGCCACTGCCTCGTCGTGGTGCATGTGCTCCACGACGTGTGCACAGAGCAACGCATCGAAGGCGGCATCCCGGGCGAAATCGGACCCGGCAAACGCCTCCGGCGTGAAGGCCGTGCAACCGCGTTCGCGCGCGACCTCGATGGCCCGGGCGTTGTGATCGATGCCGACGCCGTTGCGGCCCAAGTGCACGAGGTTGCGGCCGATGCCGCAGCCGACGTCCAGCGTGTAGCCGAGCGCGAGACGACGGACATTCCAGCGATAGGGCGCCTGCACGTCGAGCCAGCGCTTCCAGCCTGCGCCGGAAAGCGTTTCGAGCCGCTCCGCGTAATCGGAGCCGCGCGTATCCGGGAGTTCCGCCACGCCACAGAGTCTACGCCGCCCGGCTCGCCGCGGCCGCCGCGCCGAGCCGCACGCGGATGAAGGACGCCCTACGGCTCGGCGTTCGCCTCGGTGTCGCTGCGATGCTGTTGGTGCTGGCGTTTCGTCTCGCCATTCCCTCCGACTCGCGCAGCATTGCCGAAACGCTGAGCTCGGCCTGGGTGGCGGAATCGAGGGTCGCCGTGGGCTGGTTCGCCGCCGCACTCGTCTGCTTCGGCCTGAGCTTCGTCGCGGTGGCCCGACGCTTCCAGGTATTGCTCGGCGCCGCGGGCCTCGGCTCGAGCTTCTCGCCGCTGCTGCGCGCGTACGTGGTGGCGAACTTCCTGGCGCTGGTGCTGCCGAGCGCGCTGCTATCGGACGTCTATCGCGTCGTCGACGCACGCCGCGACACCGGGCGCAGCATAGAGGTGATCGCCGTGGCCGCTGCGGAGCGCGTGCTGAGCCTGGCTGCCCTCGGGGTGGTGGTGCTGGCGGCAGCGCCGTTCGCGCCGCTGCCGCCGGAGATGAACCTGCAGCTGATGGCCGCACTCGCCATCGCCGGCGGCCTGGTCGCCACGAGCTTCGCCTTCCTGCATCCCGCCAGCAACGCGCTGCTGCGCCGGCTTGCCCGCCGCCTCGCGGGCGTCTCCCGTGCGCTGGCTGAGAGCGCCGAGAGCGCCCTCGACGCGATATCCGCACTCTCGGAGAAGCCCCGGACGCTCCTCAGCGGCTTCGGCTGGAGCATCGTGGCGCAGCTGCTGCCGGTGGCAGCGGTGATCTGCCTGTCGCGCCCACTCGACGCGCACATCGCAGACTACTGGTACGCGGTCATCGTTCCGCTGGTCACGCTGGTGACCCTGATTCCGGTGAGCATCGGCGGCGCGGGTGTGCGCGAATGGCTCTACGTCGAGCTCTTCGGCTCCCTCGGCATGCGCGCGGAAGTGGCCTTATCGCTGTCGCTCTCGGTGTTCGCGGCGACCCTGGTGTGGGGCTTCTTCGGCCTTGCGCTCTTCGCCTGGGGGCGGCGCTCGCAGGCGGACCCGTCGGCATGAGCGTGCGGCTGAGCGTCGCGATCCCCTTCCATCGTCGGCGCGATTATCTCGAGATCGCCGTCGCGAGCGCTCTGGCGCAAGACGAGGTGAGCGAACTCGTCGTCGTCGACGACGGCGGCATCGAGACAGGTGTCGAAACCTGGATCGAGGGGCTCGGCGACACCCGGGTGGCGTATCACCGCAACCCCGAGAACTTCGGCATGGTGCCCACCTGGAACATCTGCTTCGAACGCACCGGGGGCGAGCTGGTGACGCTGCTGCACGCCGATGATCAGCTCCTGCCGAGCTACGCATCGCTGATGCTCGAACTCGCCGCCGCATATCCACGAGCTGCGGCTTTCTGCTGCGACGCGACCATCATCGACGCCGAGGGCAAGTCCGTGTTCTCGCTGGCGGACGCCGTGAAGCCGCTATTTCGCGGCCGCGGTCGCGACCCGCTCGTCGTCGCAGGTGAAGCCGGCTTGCGATCCCTGATGGCAGGCAACTTCATCATGTGCCCGACGCTCTGCTACCGCCGGGCGACGCTTGGCGCACGCCGCTTCGAGCCAGAGTGGCGCCAGGTGCAGGATCTCGCACTGACGAGTCGCATCGTTCTCGATGGCGACGCCATCGTGTGCTCGCGCCAACGCGCGTACGCCTACCGGCGCCATCCGGAGGGTGCCACCGCGGTGCAGAGCGAGAGCCGGCTGCGATTCGACGAAGAATTCGCGCTCTTCGAGCGCGTGGCCTCACGGGCCGACGAGCACGGCTGGCACACCGCCGCGCGGGTCTCCCGCGGCAAGCGCATCGTGAAGCTCCACCTGCTCTATCGTACGTTGCGCGAGCTGCTGCATCTGCGCTTCCGGAACGCCTGCGACTGGCTGCGGTACCTGCTCGAACGCCGCTGAGGCGGGCTTTGGCCGGACGTGTTCGCGCCACTTGAAACCGGGGCCCTCGAACTTCAGGAATACCAGCTGGAAGGTGAACACCACCACGCAGAGCGTGGTCAGCGCCGCCAGCGAGAACCACACGCAGCCCGCACGCAGGGCGCCGCCCCGCGTCCAGCCAGCCAGCACCTCACTCGCGTAGACGGCAAACGGCACCAGCATGCCGAGCAGGTAGCTGCCCTTGAGGGTCGCATACCAGGGGTTGCGCCAGGTGAAGAGCACGTAGCCCGCCAGCGTTGCGACGCACAGCAGCACCAGCAGCGTGTCGACGCCGCCAGGCTCTGCCCACGCGCGTCGCGCGCCGCGCCAGAGCCCCACCCCGAAGGCCACCGTTGGAACCAACGCCAGCACCAGCATCCCCGTACCGAGCCGGGAGATGGGACGCGCCGTACGTGGCAGCACCACCCGATGTCCGTCGTACCAGATGGTCGTATAGGTCGCGCCCCACACCGAGTGGATCAGGTCCGGATGCAAGACCTGGGGATCGGTGAAGGTCGCGAGCGGCACCCGCAGGTAGTCGGAGAGAGAGCGCTCCCCAGGCGGCATGCTGTGCATGACAGCGTGCACCTCGAGATCGTGCGGATACAGGTAGCCGTGCTCGAACAGGTTGCGCGCGTAAGGCCAGCCACCCACCAGCGAGGCCACGGCACCGAAGGCCACCGCGCAGGCGATCCCCTGCACCAGCACGCCGCGGCGCCAGCCCCCGATCACCCAGGCGAGGCCCGCGGCGGCTATGGCGAGCACGCCCGAGAGCTTCGTCAGAAAGGAGAGCCCCGCCACCAGCCCGATCCCCACTGCAGCCCAGATCGCGCGCGAAAAGGCCGGCGGGTGGAGTAGCTGCAAGGCCACACCAACGATGGCCAGCGAGGTGAGCGACGCACCGAGAATCTCCTCACCTAGCATCGCACTCATGTAGATGTGAACCGGCAGAAAGAGCAGCAGGCCAGCGGCCAGGAAGCGCCGGCGGCCGTCCCCGGGTGCCAGCCGCATCACGCAGAAGACGGCGCCGGCGATTGCCAGTAGACCAATGGCGCTGCTCACTCGGCGCACGGCGATCACGATGGCGCGCTTCTCAGCACCGTCCATGGCGCGGGCCACCACCGCCCCCGCGTAGTAGAAGAGCGGCGGGTGACCGAACGACCAGCCCTCGGCCGGATCCGGCAGCTCCCAGCTCTCCGTGAGTCGCTCGATGTAGCTCCAGTTGTGGTCCGCGTCGAAGCCAAAGTCGATGCGATAGTGGGACGTGTTGTGCGCGCGCATTCCCGCACCCACCAGTGCCAGCAGAATGACACCGACCGTCCATGCCGAAGGACGCAGACGTCTCACCGCAGGCAGAGTAGGGACTGGCGGACCCGGTGCAAGCGGGCGACGCAGCCGCGCGCGTGGGCCTCACGTTGCTACAGCAAGAGAGCGCTCCGTGCTATCCAGGCACGAAGGGCGGCCAGGCGCGCCGGCCAAAAACCTTCTCCAACGCGGGTCGGGAGCGGATGCAGAGCGGGGACGACAAGTACGCGCGCGTTGCGGCCGCCGCCTGGTGCGCGCTCGGTGGCGCGATCTGTTTCACGATGGCGCAGCTAGAGCCAAACTTGCTCGAAGAGGGATTGCTCCTGCACGTCGGTGAGCGGCTGGTCGCCGGCGAAAGGCTCTACAGTGACATCGTTCTGGTGACAGGGCCGGTGCCCTACACGCTCGTGGGCGCCGTCTTCTGGCTCTTCGGCCCCAGCATGCTGGCGGCGCGCGCCGCCGTCGCGCTGCTCCAGGCCCTGGCGTGCGCGGCGGCCTACGACATGGGGCGCCGCGGCGGCGCCGGCCCCTGGGCCCACGCTGCGGCCGCAGCCCTGGCTTTCGCACCGGTGCTGCTCTTCCCGCTGCTCTCCGCGGCCTTCTACACCACGATCAGCACCAGCCTGACCTTCAGCGCGGCCTGGCTCGCGCTGCGCGGGGTCGACTCCGCGCGCTGGGGAGTCGCCGCCGGCGCGGCCATCGCACTGACGGCACTCTCGAAACAGACGGTGGGCGCTCTGCTCGCGGTTCTCTTCGTCACGACCGTCGCCACCTGTGCGCCCCGCGGTCTCCGCCTGCGCCACGCGCTCGCCGTGTGCGCGGGCGGAGCGGGCACCGCCATCCTCACCCTCGCCTGGTACGGCGCGGGCGGCGACCTCGAGGTCTTCGTATCGTCGCTGCTGGCCACGCCGAGCGGCAGCGTCTTCAACTCGCCCTTCATCGATCTGTGGCCACCGGGTGAGCTGAGCCCGGAATTGAAGCTCCTCGAGTACTACTACGTGCCGGAGATCGTGTTCATCCTGCGCGACGGCAAATTGAACTCGCCGCCTTTCCTGGTCTTCCTCTCGCAGCTGCTCTTCATCTTGCCGGTCGCGGTACTTGCGGTGACGGCACTGCGCCGCGCATTCGGTCCGCTGCCGGCGGCCATCTGGATCTTCGCCGGTGCGACGCTGGCCTGCGGCTCCAACCTCCTTCCCCGCGCCGACTCCGGACACCTGGTATTCGCCGCGCCCGCCGCTCTGGCATACGCCTTCTGCCTCGTGCCGCTGTGCCTGCCCACCCGCGAAGCCGCGCGACGCACGGGCGCGACGCTCGGCGCGGGGGCAGCGATCGCGGTCCTCGCCGGTACGTCGCTATGGGTGAGCTCCCAGCTCTTCGAGATCGCGGGCGCGCCGAGCTACGGGCCGAAGGTGCCCGTGCGACCCGTATCTCCTCCAAAGCGCGGCGACGCCGTGCCGCGGGTGATTCGCTATCTGCGAACAAACCTCGAAGCCAATGAGCCGATCTTCGTCGCGCGCACCGAGCCACTCATCTACTTCGCGACGGACGCGCCGAACCCCACTCCGTATACCGGCGCGCTTCAGGTCTGGGGCATTCGCGGTGAACAGCAGGACACCATTCTCACGGCCCTGGACAATGTGCGCTTCGCGGTGATGAGCGATCTCGATGAGCCAGTCCACACCTTCTACCGCGACGAGCTGCCCCGGGTGCAGGAGGCCTTCGAGCGCTTCTACCACGTGCCCTCGCTCTTCGCCGGGCGCAAACGCGAAGAGGACTGGCTGCTGGTGCTCGAGCGCGGTGCCGACCGGGGGCCCACCCTCATCGACCTGCGCGACCCCACACTCGGCGCCAAGGCATGGATCCGCAAGCCCGACGGCAGCCGCACACCGGCACCCGGCCCGATGCTGGATCTGCCCACCCGACAGAATCGCCGCCCGCTGGCCCACGCGCTCGGCGCCCGGGGTGGTGGCGTCGACTGGGAGTTCCGGGTTCCACGCAATGCGCGGCTGCAGGTGGCGACGGGCTTCAAGAATCTTCACCGCTCGAAGCAGCCCAACCGCCTGCAGTTCCTGGTGAGGCTCTCGACCGGCGGCAATTTCGAAACCCTGGCCAGCCGGCGCGTCAAATTCGATCCGCCCCGTGGCAACGGCCGCCGCTGGAACGAGATCGAGGTCGACCTCTCCCGCTTTGCGAACCGACAGGTCGTCCTGCGCCTCGAGGCGCTGGCAGACAACGTCCCGCGGCCGGGCCGCGTCGCCTTCTGGGGCAGTCCGCGGCTGGCGGGGCCGCCAGAGGCGGAGGGCTCGAGTCCGGCAGCGGGCTCCTAGCGCGAAATCCGCTCACGGAGCTTGCGATACCCGTGCTGCAGCTCTTTGACCAGCTCCTCAGCCGCCTCGCGAACCTCGTGCATGGGCCCCTGCGCGTCGCGCGAAAGAGTCGCGACACCACGCTCGAGCTCGTGGAATTTTCGATCGAGCTCCTGCCAGAGATCCCGAGCCTCCTCTCGGCCCAGATGCAACTGCACCTGCAGCTCGTCGCGAACCCGTTTCAGGGCCGTGAGGTCTTCCCGGAGCCGCCCCCCTAGACCCTCGAGTCCGCGGTGCGTGCCGTCGAGGACGACCTCTTCCTCACGCTCGAGATAGGCCACACGCACCAGATCCGTCTCGGTCAGCAGGCCCAGCAAGTTCCCCACGGCGTCCACGACCGGCAGGCAGCCAATCTTCTGCTCGAGCAATATTGCAGCTGCGTCGGCCAGACGGCTGTCGGGAGCAACCGTGATCGGCGCCCGGGTCATGGCATCCTCGGCGGATACGGAGTGCAGAAACTCGCGCCGCCGGGTCGGCTCGAAATCGAGTGCGCGGCTCAGAGAGGCAGCCAGCAGGTCGCGAACCGAGACGATACCAACCAGCCGCTTGCCCTCGACCACTGGCATGTGGCGGATCCGCGCCACGTGCATGATGTCCTCGGCGAGATCGAGATTCTCGCCGACTTCAAGTGTCACGAGATCCGTGGCCATCACATCGGCCACGCTGCGGGTGTCGGCGGTCGTCATCTGCCCCCCTCCTGTCCGAGCTCGCTCGAGTGAATCTGCAGGTTTGATGCCAGCTCGATACGCAGCGCCGACGCGCGCCACGCCGCAGAGTGTGGCGCGCTGCCTCTGACAGCGGACGTTTCGACCCGGCAAAGTCAACGCTGGACCCACACCGATAGCTCTGGAAGCTCCTGCCGCCAGGTTGCCTTCTCGGTGGCCACGCGCCGCCAATCCTCCGCTTCGTCCGGGCCGCAGGGTTCGAACCGAGCGTGCGAACTCGCGTACAGCTCCGGACCCGCGTCCGAGAGGCTCTCGCCTCTTGCCGCCCGCCGAGCGAGCCGCTCCAAGGTCGCGATCTCCTCGCAGCAGGTCTCGAGGACGACGCAACGCACGCCGAACTCGCACGCCAGCGCGCGGGCACGATCGCGATCGGCCCGGCGCGACCACGTCGCGTCGAGAATCGCCATGCGCCCGGATCCGAGAACCGTGCTCGCGAGAGAGAGAAGCTCGTCGTAGATCTTCGTGCGCGCGGCGGGCGCGTAGCGGCCGCCGTCTAGTCTCGAATGCGCCTCGGATGCGCCGTGCACCTGCTTGCGCACTCGGTCCGAAGAGATCACGACCGCACCGCCAGCGCCCTCCAGCTCGTCGGCCAGAGCGTCGGCGACCGTGCTCTTTCCCGTGCCGACAACACCCCCCACCAGCACCAGGTTGCGCGGAGTGGGAGTTTCGAGAAATGCTGCAGCGAGCGAGAGATGACGCGTGGCGCTCTCGCGAGCGGCGTCTCGCTGGGCCCCCTCGATCTCTGGATCGAGTGCCGCCAGGGCGGCCACCTTCGCACGGACCGCGGCGCGGTAGCCGGCAAAGAAGTCGATCACGCCAAAGAGATCCTCGTCACCACGCTCCCGTGCATAACAACGCAGCAAGTGCTCGCCGAGATACGGCCTCCCGCGGTATGAAAAATCCATTGCGGCAAAGGCCACGTCCGACGCGGCGTCGATGCGCCGCAGGCCCTGTGAGAACTCGAGACAGTCGACGATCAGCGGCTCGGCAGCGCCGGTCTCGAGCCAGACGTGCTCGAGATGCAGGTCGCCATGGCCGTCGACGGCGCGCCCGGCCCGCCGGCGTTCCTCGAAGCGCGCTCCGAGCGCAACCCGCGCGGTGGAGAAGCGCTTCTCGAGCAGTGCCAGCACCTGGAGCTGAGCAGCGCCGCGCACCTCCCGGGCCAGCGTCTGCAGGCAATCCGCAAACGCAGCCGTGCAGGCTTCCCGCCACTCATCCGGGGAGTAGGGAGCGGGCACCCCCAGCCCGACCGACTCGTGAAAGCGCGCCAGCCGGCGCGCGAAGCGCTCCACGTGCGAGCGCTCGAAGCATCCACCACGCAGCAGTGTCAGCGCATCACGACCCGTCGGCAAGCGCCGCATCACCACGCAGTGCTCGACACCCGGGTCCGCGAGGGTTTCGGCCACTGCCCCCACGTGCGGTGGCTCACCCGCGATCAATGGCGCAACGCCGAGATAGACATCCGGCGCCAAGCGCCGGTTGAGAGCCACCTCCCGCAGGCAGTCGGCATTGCGCTCGGCCAGCGTCTCGAAGCACACGAAGCCGAGATCGACGGCCTTGCGGAACTTATAGACACGCGCCGGCGTAAGAAAGAGGTGAGAAATGTGGGTCTGGATCCAATCGACGCCTTCGGCGGCGGTGGCGTCTCCCGGATACGCGGCCGCGCTGCGCAGCGAGTCGAGGCTGTCGTGCAGAACCGTCACCGGGTTTCATTCCGATCCGGAGGCGTCGACCATCAGCACGTTGCTGGAGCCGTGAGCCCTGTGATTCTGCCGCGCACGAGACGCTCGATGTCAGATGGGCCGCGCATCACGCTTACGATGAGGTCAGCGCCGACTTCGGACACCGCCCGCGACACGCGCGCAGCTCTGCTCGAGAGGTCCTTCGGAACGACGCTGTGTCGGAACAAGCTCATGACTGTGCCTCCCCGCCTCGCCATAACGCAGATCTCGTGCCAACGGGAAGCCGCAGAGCCTCCACGGGAGCAGGCGCGCCCTGCGGCAATGTAACATTGCGCCGCAGCCGTGACTCACGGCGCATCGGCCCGGTGCCGGCCCGACTGTGGGCCGCAGGCCTTGCTCGAAAGCGAGCCTGCGGCGTAACTCGCGGGCTACGAGTCCGCTTGATGGTGACGCAGGGCGTCGCGGATCTCCGTCCCGCCAAGTCGCGCTTCCGGCGGGATGTACGGCAGCGAGAGAGCCGCATAGACCTCCTCCTCGGTCGTACCGGCGATTCGCCGGCGGTCGCGGAACAGTCCGTACTCGTTGAGACGCAACCCCTGTGCCTGGGCCAACCGCCGCAGGCCCAACGTGTGCTGGCGGCTCCCGGTGAAGTAGAGCAGCGCGGCGCCGAAAGACTCGGGCGCCACGATGCGCATGTCGACGTCCAGGCCCACCCTGAGCCGCACGCTCACCCGCTGGGGCCCGTGTGAGTAGACGTAGTCGACCTCCGGCAACTCCAGCAGGCGCTGCGCCGCGGCCTCGGCATCGCGCGACGCAGCCACGATATCGATGTCACCGACGCGCTCGCGGCCCCTGCGAATCGAGCCCGCAACGACGCATTCGACCACGCCGGGCTGCCGTGCGACATGGCTGCGCAGGCGCCTCGCGATCCCGCCGGCCCACGCGAGTGGCACGCGGGGCTTCCCATCCTGCCGCGCACGCAACGCCTCGTGCAGGCGCGCCTCTCGGCGAGGCCCGAACCCCGGCAGCCCTCGCACCCGCTCTTCTTCAAGGGCACGCTCCAGGTCCTCTACGCCTCGGACATCGAGATGCTCCCAGAGAGACCTCACGGTCTTGATCCCGACGCCGTCGACCGCGAGCAACTCCATGAGGTCGACCGGCACCTGGCGCCGTAGGCGCTCGAGGCGAGCGCTGCGACCGGTGTCGATCAGCTCGCACAACGTCCGGGCTATGTGCGAGCCTATGCCCGGCAGCTTCTCGAGACCAACCTGCCCTTCCTTCTCGCGGATCTCCGCGACGGACGTCGGGCGCTGTTCGATGGACTCCGCCGCACGTCGATACGCGCGTGGCGCGTGCGGCGTGCCCACCAGCTCGAGTCGCGCCGCCAGCTCCCGCAGATGCCCCGCCAGCCAGCTATTGGTTGGGCGCTGCGGGCGAGGCAGCCGATGCGATGCTCCAGCATCTCACGCGCGGCCGCCTGCAGCGGCGTCCCTGGATCGATCGTACGAACGTCCTCGTGCATCACGTCCTTGACAAAGGCCTGGGCGAGCGACGCTTCGTAGGCGTGGCGACCCTGCCCCATGGACCAGGCCAACGGACCGAAGAAGATGTCGCGCTGACTCAGGACGCCGACCACGTCGTCCCCGTCGCCAAGAACGACCAGATGGCGAAACCCGCCCGCGTCCATCGACTCCCTCGCCTGTGCGAGCGAGTCGTTTCGGTCCACGCTGCGCACGTCGCGCGTCATCACGTCGCGAACGCTGAGCTCCAGCTCCACCCGGGGGGCTTCTCGGGCGCCCGCACTCGCCGGCGTCTCCGAAGACGTCGCGGAGGCGACGGCCTCACCGCCACCGAGAATCTCCGCCGCCCCACGCAGGGCCGCGTCGAGCTCTGCGCGCAGACGCTCGACTTCGCGTTCCAATCGAGCCAGCGATTGGCAGTCCACGGTAATGGTGTCGGCGCTTCCGTCACGCGTACAGCTGCGTGGACCGACCACCGCGATACGCGCTACCCGAGCCGAATCGGAATCCTTACCCACCGAGTCGATGTCGAGAGCCAGACTCGGCTCGTCATTCGTCACGCCATGTCTCCCCTGTTTCTGCGCCCTGCACCCTGCACCCTGCACCCTGCGCTCTGCCCTGCGACGGGAGCAACCCGTGTGCCAATTTCCCGCACTCACACCGATGCGCGCTCGAGACAGGACTGGCGCAGCCAGAGCAATCTAGCCCGCGCAGGGGCGCCGAGCCACACTCGCGCTCTCGAACCGCGTGGCAGCGAGCCAGCGCGGCGTGCCCTTGCGCCGTGATTCCCATCAGGGCATCGCAGAGACCTACTTTCTCGATGCTGCCGTCTTCTGCTGCATCGATCGCAGATGGTCGGTGATGGCGACCAACTCCTCGTGGCTCAGCACGCGCCCCCATACGGGCATGTCGCGCGCTCCGTGCGCTGGCATCCGCCCATCGAGGATCTGCCGGATCACGCCGTCCGGGAACCAGCCGTCGCGCCGCGCCGCGATCAGCGTGAGATCCGGTGGCGGCGTGCGCAACAACATCGAGAGCGGCGTCCTGCCGGTTCCGTCGGCTCCGTGACACGAGCTGCAGTGGCGTTCGTAGAGCGCAGCGCCACTCGAGGGCGGGTGGTCCGAGGCCGCGTCCGCCCGAAGCGGGTTGGCCGCCAGAGCGACCGCACACGCGGCCAGGCCGAGCAGCCGGCGCAGCGAGCGGCCGCTGTCACGCACGGGGCTTCCCCCCTTCGATCGCGAGAATCCGTCGGGTCGCGGCCAGGATCGAATCCGGATTCAGGCTGATCGAGTCGATGCCTGCAGCCACGAGAAACTCGCAGAATTCGGGATAGTCCGACGGCGCCTGACCACAGATGCCGGAGTGGCGCCCTGTGCGCCGGCAGCCCTCGATCGCCATGCGAATCATCTCGCGCACTCCCGGATCGCGCTCGTCGAAGTCAAAGGCCACGATCTCGGAATCGCGGTCCACGCCGAGAGTCAGCTGAGTCAGATCGTTGGAGCCAATCGAAAAGCCGTCGAAGTACTCGGCAAAAGCGTCGAGCTGGATGACGTTGTTCGGGATCTCGCACATCAAGAAGATCTCGAGACCGGCCTCGCCGCGACACAGGCCGTGCCGTGCCAGCTGCTCGATCACTCGCTTCGCCTCCTCGACGCGGCGACAGAAGGGCACCATGAGCTTCACATTGATCAGGCCCAGCTCCTCGCGGACACGGCGCAACGCGCGACACTCGAGCGCAAAGCCGTCAGCGTAGTCGGGGTGTGCGTAGCGCGAAGCGCCGCGAAAGCCGAGCATCGGATTCTCTTCGTGCGGCTCGAATCCCCTGCCGCCGAGCAACGCCGCGTACTCGTTGCTCTTGAAGTCCGAGAGGCGGACGATCACCGGCTTCGGGTAGAAAGCCGCCGCCAGGGTGCCAATGCCCTCCGAGAGCCGCTCGACGAAGAAGTCCGAGGGGCTCGGATAGCCCCGCGTGCGCTGCAGGATCTCATCCCGTTCGGCCGGATCCTCGACGCGATCGGCGTGTGCCAGCGCCATCGGATGGATGCCGATCGACTGGTTGATGATGAACTCCATCCGCGCGAGCCCCACTCCATCGTTCGGCAGGAAGCTGGTGCGAAAGGCAAGATCCGGGTTGCCCAGGTTCAGCATCACCTGTGTTCGAGGCCGCGGCAGACTGCCCAGATCGATTCTCTCGACCGAGAATGGCAGCTCGCCGGCGTACACGCGACCGACTTCACCCTCCGCACAGGAGAGCGTGACGAGGCTGCCGTCAGAAATCACCCCGGTGGCCCCCTCGGCGCCCACGACCGCCGGAATACCGAGCTCTCTGGCGACGATCGCCGCATGGCAGGTGCGGCCGCCGCGGGCCGTGATCACGCCGGCGGCAACCTTGAGCACCGGCTCCCAATCCGGTGAGGTCGTCTCCGTCACCAGGATCTCACCGGCGCGAAACGCAGCGAGCTCGGCAAGCGTCGAGACCACGCGCGCGCGGCCGGAGGCCACTTGTGAGCCCACCGCGCGCCCCGTCGCGAGCAAGGGCCCGCCGCCATCGAGCACGTACTCCTCGAGCACGTTTGCAGGCCGTCGGGACACCACCGTTTCCGGGCGCGCCTGCAACACGTAGAGGTTCCCATTCTCACCATCTTTCGCCCACTCGATATCCATGGGCTGGGCTTGGCCAGCACGCTCGCTGTAGTGACGCTCGATGGCGAGTGCGCTCTCCGCCAGCGACAGCACCTCGGCATCGGAGATGCAGAAGCGCTCGCGCTCCTCGGGCGTCGTGGGCAGGTTTCGCGTCGTGGCGAGGCTCTCGTCGTCTCCGTAGACCATGCGAACTTCTTTGGTCCCGAGCCGTCGGCGCAGCACGCCACAATGCCCCGCTTCGAATGTCGGCTTGAAGACCGTGAACTCATCCGGATTGACCACGCCCTGGACGACGTTCTCACCGAGACCGTAGGACGCCGTGATCAACACCAGATCGCGAAAGCCGCTCTCGGTGTCGACGGTGAAGATCACGCCGCTGGCGGCCCGATCCGCTCGCACCATCTGCATCACGCCGACGGAAATCGCCACATCGAAGTGGTCGAAGCCCTGATCCATGCGGTAGTGGATCGCACGATCGGTGAACAGGCTCGCGTAGCAGCGCCGGCAGGCCTCCAGAAGAGCGTCCACACCGACAATATTCAGAAAGCTATCGTGCTGCCCCGCAAAGCTCGCGTGGGGCAGATCCTCTGCTGTGGCCGAACTGCGCACGGCCACGCTGGGAGACGGCCCGGACCTCTCCTCCATGTGAACGTACGCCCGCGCGATCTGTTCGCGAAGGTCGTCGGGGAGGTCCGCCTCGTAGACGATCTCGCGGGCACGCCGCGCCCGCTCGGCCAGTCCCGAGACGTCGCGTGCTTCGAGCCCCGCGAGCGCGGCTCGAAGCGGCTCCCACGCATGCGCACGATCGAGCGCGTGGCGATACGCAGCCGCCGTAATGGCGAACCCGTCGGGCACGCGCACATCCAGCGAAGAGAACTCGCGATGGAGCTCCCCGAGCGAGGCATTCTTGCCCCCAACGAGAGCCACATCGGTCAGGCCGAGAGTTGCAAAACCACGGATGAAGCGATCGCCGAGCATCGATACTTTCGTCGCAGAGGACTCCGTCCAGGGCCAGGCGACATGCAGCAGCCCCGGACCGGTGTCATTGTCAGGACTGACTCGCGATGACCTTGGGCTTCGATTCCTCGCACTTGGGATTCTCGATGCGCAACACACCGTCCTTGAATGTGGCCGCCACGCGATCCGTGTCCACGTCCGCGGGCAAGGTAGACGAACGGCTGAAGGAGCCGAAGGTAGGTTCGACCCAGCGCCCCAGCTGACCCAGCTCCTCGAAAGGATCCCAGGCGGCAACCGATCGCTTCGGCCATTCCGCCATCTCGTCTCCTCCCCGTCCGAGGTCGTCGCATTCGGTTGCAAACGACGTGCCACGCCCTACGGCGCAGGTTGGCTCGCTGGTGCCATGGGTCTCCGAGGCGAACGGCCCCATGGCGAGACGGGAAGCCGCACTCGACACGCATCCGAAAGCGCCCCGCTTCGCAGTCGTCGAGACTCATTCGCGCGGCGATGGCGAATTTCGCCTCTCGTGCAACGCGTTCGGCGATATCGAGCGGGATCCCCGTTCCCTGTTGCAAGCGACCGTCGTCGTGCGGGGTCGCTGGCGTTGCTCGCCCTCGGGGAGTCGATCCTCGGGGCATTGCACCCTGGACCTGAATGGGTGCGCGTGTGGGCGCTGGCGCCTCTCGGGTGGCCGTCCGCGCTCTTGCAATCTGCACGCTCGCACTTGTCGTGAGCTTCGCCGTGCTCATATTGGTGGGTGCCCCATCCTCGAACGGGGCGCATATGACTAACTGCTGGAGGCGAGGGCATGCCCATTCTTCCCCGCTTGCAGAGGCTGCTCGACGAAGCCGATGCGGAGTATCAGATCCTCCATCATCCTGAGGATTTTCGCGCACGAACTACGGCCGCGGACACCCACACGCCGCCAGCAGAGTTCGCGAAGACCGTCTTGCTGTGGATCGATGGGGGATACGCCCTCGCGACGCTACCGGCGGACCACTTCGTTGCGCTGAGCCGTCTCGCTCGCTCCATCGAGGCCGACACCGTGCGCCTGGCCAGCGAGTTCGAGATGAACGACCTCTGCCCCGACTGCGAAACCGGCGCAGCGCCGCCGTTTGGCGAGTTGTTCGAGCTGACGACCTATGCGAGCCCGGCGCTCGCCCGCGATGAACTCATCACCTTCAACGGTGGTTCGCATCGCGATGCGGTGCGGATGTCGTGGACCGAGTACGTGCGACTCGCCCATCCCGAGATCGTTCCGCTGTCGCGACACGAGGAGGAACGCACGTGAGCACCTACCTCCTCTCTGCTCGCGACATGAGGCAGGACCTTTCCACCTCTTCGGGATCGCTGAGGCTCCGCAACGATTCGTCGATTGCGGCGGCAGTCCGGCATGAAGGATCCCGGTGATGAACGATCGACTGCGACGCGTGATCGCTGCGGAGCTCGGCTTTCCGATCGACCAGGTGCACTCTACGACAAGCCTGGGCAAGGACCTGGGGCTCGACCACTTCGACGGCCTGGAACTTCTCGACGCGCTCGAGGCAGAATTCGGCGTCGCAATTCCGGCGTCGGCGTCTGCCGAGTTCAGAACGCTCGCCGACATGGAGCGCTACCTGCTCCAGATGGCGCCCTCCCAGCGAGAGCTGAATCCCGACGCAAGGGACGAAAACGCGATGAGCCAGCTCTGAATCGCTACCGCGCGCCCCGTCCGGCGCGCGGTAGCGCTCAGGACCAAGATCAAAGGAGGACCCGCAGGATGAACTGGAAGCGAATCGCACCGTGGAATTGGTTCAAGGAAGAGGACACATCGGCAGGTGCCGTGCCGCAGAGCCGCAACTCGGCGTCGGATGCCTTCGCAGCGCTGCACGCCGAGCTGGAGCGAGTGTTGGGCCCAGCCTGGCGACGGCTACCGGGCGAATCCGAGTTTGCCAGCATGCCGGGCGCCATCCAGGGGCTGCTCCGACCCAACATCGACATCTCGGAGGGCAAGAGGGCCTACACCGTGCAGGCGGAGCTTCCAGGCGTGGAGATCGCCGATCTCTCGATCGAAGTCGACGGCCACACACTGACGATCCGCGGCGACAAGCGCCAAGAACGCGAGGGCGACGATGAGGGCTACCACTGCATCGAGCGCAGCTACGGCTCGGTGCAACGCGTGCTCTCGCTACCCGACGATGCGGATATCGAGGCGATCGACGCGAAGTTCAGGAACGGCGTTCTCAGGCTTCGCATCCCCAGGAGGGCTGCGTCGACATCGAGCTCCCGCAACATCGAGATCGAGGTGGACTGATCCCGACCAGTGCACCCGCTACTTCAGAGTCGTCGGTGCAGCGGCACCCGCGGAGTGCTCGCCATATCGTGGGTGAGAAATGCGAGAACGAGCTGCGTACCGACAATGATCGGCAGACTGGCCAGCGCCACCTGCCCGCTGCTCGCAAACACGCCGGCCTTCGCGTAACGCACCCAAGCGTAGAGACCCCAAGAAGCGCCTGCGGTCACGAGCAGGCTACCCAGCATGAGGTTCACCGTAGCGATGCTGAAGCTGCGCAAGAAGTAATTGTAGAAAATGCGCTTTGCAAAGTTGACGGAGTGCTTCGCCACGAATTCCGGAAGGATCGCCAGCGGCTTCAAACCGCTCTCCTCGTCACCGTAATGTGCCGCAATCGGGATTTCGACGATCACGGCGCGAAGCGTGTTGAGGCGGAAGAGCATATCCGACTCGAAGAAGTAGCCCTCACTGATCTTGTCGAATGGGAGCAACTTGCCGACCCGGGCGTGGAGCGCGGTGTAGCCGTTGGTCGGGTCGAAGACGTCCCAGTAACCGCTGGCGAACTTCGAGACGAAGGAGAGCACGGCATTGCCCAGGAAGCGCAGCAGCGGCATCTGACGCACATCTTCCACGTTGAAGAAGCGATTGCCTTTGGTGTAGTCGGCGTCACCATCGAAGATCGGCCGCACGAAGCGCGGCAGCAGCGACGGATCCATCTGGCCGTCGCCGTCGATCTTCACGATGACCAGAGAGCCCTCGCTGATCGCCTCGCGGTAGCCGGTCATCACTGCCGCACCGACACCGCGATTCTTCTCGTGGCGCAACACGCGCACACGGGAATCGCGGCAGTGCTCCTCCACGTGCAGACCCGTCTTCTGAGGGCAGCCATCATCCACCACGTAGATGCGGTCGACCTCCGGACCGATTGCGGAGAGCACCGCCAACACGCGGTCCCGCACGCGATAACACGGGATCACCACGGCGATCCCGCGCCCCACCAATTCGATCTGCTCGGCCGCCGGCTCGGGCATGTGGGCGCATCGTCTCCTGGCGAAAGGGTACCCAGCCCCTCGGTGCTTCGCCGCAGCGGGTTGAGCCGGGCGAGGCGGAGTTCTCGGGTCCGGCTCCTAGTTGACGCGGCGTTCGAGCAGCGCGTAGTGGCCGTCGTTCAGCTCGCCGAAGAGCTGTGGCACCAGCGGGTGCCGGCACGGCTGGCCGCTCTCGTCGATCCGCAGATTCTGCTCGGACACGTACGCCACGTAGGTGGTTTCCGCGTTCTCGGCCAGCACGTGGTAGTAGGGCTGATCTCTGCGTGGGCGCACGTGCTCCGGAATCGAGAGCCACCACTCCTCGGTATTGGAAAAGGTCGGATCGACGTCGAAGATCACACCGCGAAACGGAAATAGGCGGTGCCGCACCACCTGCCCAATGCGGAAACGCCCGGCTCGGTCGACCCTCTCCATGTCGAGTGCAGGATGCCCGAGCCGCCGCGCTTCGCCAAGTCTCGCTCATTCGACGTAGCCGAGCTGCCGCAGCTCGTCGAGACGCTCCTCCGAGAGCACCCGGCGCCGCAGGTTGCTCGTCCTCGGTGAGCGGCCGGCCTCCGCTCCAAAGAAGCGCGACAGGAGCTCACCAGCGGCACCCGCAGGACCTCGTCGAACGGCACGTACTCGTGACGCGGCAGCCGCCGCTTTCGGACTCCAATTCCAGAGGCGCAGCGCCTGTGGTGCGAAGCCGCGCACCCCGAGCACGACGATGAGAACGAAGAGTGCGCCGGCCCATCATGCATCGCGGCCCACGACCCGACATTCCCGAACATCCGCGCGGCGATGATCCGCGAAACCCCCATGACAGCCGCGCTGGCGCGGGGTATTTCCCGCGCGCCGCGAAGCACCTAAGCTCTCGCCGCCGTGCGCGCATTGCGATTCGACGGTCAACGCATCCAGGTGCAGAATGTCGCCGAGCCCGAGGTGTGCGAGGACAGCGTCCTCGTCAACGTCTCCCTGGCGGGTATCTGCAACACGGATCTCGAGATCGTGCGCGGCTACATGGGCTTCCAGGGCACCCTCGGCCACGAGTTCGTGGGCACGGTGGAGCAGGGGCCGGCGGAGCTGCGCGGCCAGCGCGTGGTGGGTGAGATCAACTTTGCCTGCCGAAACTGCCCGGTGTGTCACCAGGGCCTACAGCGCCACTGCCCCTCCCGCACGGTCATGGGCATCCACGACGCCGACGGCGCGTTCGCGGAGCGGGTGCGCGTGCCGGTGGCGAACCTGCACCCGGTGCCGGACGCGGTTGCCGACGAGCTCGCCGTCTTCACCGAGCCGCTGGCGGCCGCCTTCGAGATTCTCGAACAGGTGCACATCGAACCCGGTCGCGAGTGCATCGTTCTCGGCGACGGCAAGCTCGGCCTGCTGGTGGCCCAGGTGCTGCATCACGCAGGCGCGCGGGTGGTGTGCGTCGGCAAGCACCGCGAGAAGTTGGCGATTCTCGCCAAGCGCGACATCGAGACGTTGCTGCTCGACGACTGGCGCGGCGAGCCGGTGTCGCTGGTGGTCGAGGCGACGGGAACCGCCGAGGGTTTCGAGCGCGCCATCGCGGTGCTGCGCCCCCGCGGTACGCTGGTGCTCAAGAGCACGGTCGCGGAGCAGCTCAGCGTCGACCTTTCACCGCTGGTCATCGACGAGATCCAGGTGGTGGGCTCGCGCTGCGGACCCTTCCCGCCAGCGCTGCGGGCTCTGGAGCTCGGTGCGGTCGACGTGCGCTCCCTGATCACCGACCGAGTGCCGCTCTCCCGCGGCACCGAAGCCCTCGAGCGCGCCAACGCCCCGGGCGCGCTCAAGGTTCTCATCGAAGTCTGAGAACGGGACGGCGGAGCCGCTCTCTCAGTCTTCGATACGAGAGCCGAGCAGACGCTCGAGCCGCGCCGGAATGCGGCGCAGGTGGATGGTGCGGCCACCGTGGACATGCACGAGGCCGGGCTTCGCACCCTTGGGCTTCTTGACGTTGCGGATCGGCACAACGTGAACGTCGGCACGAGTAGCCTTCTTCGCCTTCGAGTAGTGCACCGCCAGCTCGCAGGCATCGATGACGGCGTCGGAGGGCGGATCGTCGCGGCCCCCTGTGCGCAGGATGACGTGGGAGCCCGGCGCTCCGTCGAGGTGGAAGAAGAGATCCTTGCCCCGCGCCAGGCGCATGGTGAGGAAGTCGTTGGCCGCATCGCTGCGCCCGACCCAGATTTCGAGGCCGCCCTGAGTGGGATAGCGCCGCGGCGCCAGCCGGCGCGGCACGCTGCGCTTGCCAAGCTGCACCTCCGCGCGCTGCTTCGCAGCGGGCTTCTGGCCGGGCGTCTGCGCTGCGGGCGCGTGGCGAGCGAGGAGCGCCGCGACCTCGTCCACCTGTGCGAACGCCTCGAGTGCCTCCGGCCCGGCCACGGCCTCGAAGTCGGAGCGCAGCCCCGCCAGTGCGATGGCGGCGCCCCGAACCGCGTCCTGCTGCGCCCCACCCTTCACCAGTTTGCGCAGCGCCTTCTTGTAGCGCTTGAAGAGCTGGTCGAGATTCTCCGCCGGCGACTTCGAAGGGTCGAGCGAGATCACGACATCGGAACCCGTCGCCGGATCGTGCACCACTACTTGCGTCGCGCGGCGTTCGACGAGCCCGAGGGCGCCCTTCAGCAGCTCACCATGCCGCGCCAGCTCCTCGGCCCCAGCAGCTGCGGCGAGCTCCTCATCGAGTTTCTCGAGCTTTCGTGCAATCCGGCGCTCCTGCTTCGCAAGGGCACGATCGATGCGCCGACGCAACGCATCGGCGGCGCTCTCCGCCTCACACTCGGCGTAATGCTCCTCGACTGCCGCGACGAGCTGCGAGTCGTCGCAATCGGCGAAGCGATCGGCTCCGACGCGCGGCGGCCCACCCTCCGGCGCACGCCACAGCTGGTGCTGTGAGAACTCCGGACGCGTGGCGGCAAGCGGTCGCAGGCTCCCGACAACACGCCCCTCCCCGTCGAGCGCGTAGACGTTGCTACGCCGGCCGAAGAGCTGCAGCACCAGCTGTCGGCAATCGTCGCGTCCCATCAGGTCGATGCCAACGATCCGATCGCGCCCAAGCAGCCGGAGGTCGCGTACGCGCGCGCCGACGACGTGGGCCTTCAGCCACTGCGCGAAACCCGGCGGCACGGGCGGCCTGCGCGGCGACCGCGCCAGCAGCGACAACCGACCCGCTTCTGCAGAACAACACAGCAACAGGTGGCAACGACCCGAGGCAGCGCCGGACTCTCGCCCGTACAGGCTGAGCACCACGCGCTCCGCATCCGGCTGCGCGATGTCCTGGATCTGCCAGCCCTGGGACCCGGCGAAACGCTCCGAGAGGACGCGCACCACGCGCTCTAGCTCGACGAACGAGAGCATCAACTACCTCTGGCACGACGCGCAGTAGTGAGTGCTGCGTTGCCCAACGACGATTCGGCGCACGGCCGTACCACACGTGCAGCAGGGCTCCCCCTTGCGAGCGTACACGCGCCGCTCGTCCTGGAACCCCCCGTCGCTGCCGTCCGGCGTGACGTAGTCGCGAATGCTCGAACCCCCGGTCTCGATCGAACGCTCGAGCACGCCGCGCAGTGCCTCGGCCAGCTTCTCGCACTCTGCGCGCGTCAGCCGGCGCGCGCGGCGCGTCGGGCGCAATTTCGCGAGGTGCAGCGCTTCATCGGCGTAGATGTTGCCGATGCCGGCCACGATGGATTGGTCCAGGAGGAAGCTCTTGACGGCTGTGTCGCGTTTTCGACTCGCACCGAACAGCAGATCGCCCGTCACACTCAGTGCGTCCACCCCTAGACGTTCGAGCCGCGGATGCGCTTCGCCGGGCGCCAGCCACAGCACCTTCCCGAACTTGCGCACATCACGCAGAAATACCGCCGGTCCGTCGTCGTCGAAGCGAAAGCGCAGATGAGTGTGCGCGTCGGGCCGGAAGCTCTGCTGCTGCTCCGGCGTGAGTGCTGCGCGAGCGGTGGCCGAGAGCAGACGCAGGCTGCTGGCACCCGCGCCGAAGAGCTGGCCCGTCATCCCGAGGTGAATCACCAGACGGCCGCCGTCGTCGAGCAGCAGCACCAGGTACTTGCCGACTCGCTCCAGGCATTCCACCGTGCGCCCCTTCAGACGGCGCTTCAGGCGCGCCGGCTGGGTGAGGAAGAAATAGCTCTGGCCGGTGGTCTCCAGCCGGCGGATGCGCCGCCCGACCAGAAGCGGCTCGATCCGCCGCCGGGTCACCTCGACTTCGGGCAGTTCGGGCATGGCGAATGCTTAGCGCCGTCCGCGCACAGCGCATGCTCGAGGGGCAGCCCTGGCAGGCATCAGCTCAGCGGTCCGCACACACTGCTTCCCCCCGGGGGAAAGCCGCTACAGGCACCAGCAGCCTGCGCCGATAACGCCTCGACCCCCCGGTCGGTTTCCATCCCTCGAGGCACACATGGAGCATCGCTCTTCGATCTTCTCGCAAAAACTCGATCGCACCGCCCTCACGGCATACTTCCTCGGGGCCATCGTGCCGCTGATCGCCCTCGGTGTCGTAGTCGATCGCTTCGTGCTGCCAGGCGTCGACGATCGCCTCATCAGCATCGGACTGATCGCGGCGGTGATCTCGATCGCGATGCTCTCGATGGCTTCGTTCCTGACTCTGCGAATCACCACGCGTCGCTCGCTGGAGCGCATGGATCGCGACAACCGCCACCTGGTGGCACTGCTCGACGCGGCCGGCAACCTCGCCGCCGCCCGATATGGCCACGACGCAGCCGAGGTCACCGCCAACGGCGGCATGGTGTTGAGTGACGCCGACGCCTGCTTCGTGTTCTCGCGCAGCGAGCCGGGCGCAGCGCCAACGTGCCTGAGTACCGCCGGCGGCGACGCCGAGAAGCTCCAGCAACGCATCGCCGAACCGCTTGCGTCGCTGGTCAACCTCGTGATGAGCGAGGGACGCCCAGCCCTGCGCGCCGCCGACGGCGAATGCGCCGCACTCGCCGCCATACCGATCGCCGGCGAAGCCGCGCCCATGGGCGCCATCGTCACAGTCGCCCAACCCGACGTGAAGAGCGTAGCCCCGGAAGAGATCAGCGCGCTCAGCACCCTGGGCAGCCTGACCTCCGTGGCGCTGCGCAACGGCGACCTCCAGGATGCTCAGCGCAACTTCTTCACCCACGTGACGGACATGTTGGTCGCGGCGCTGGATTCGCACCTCGGCTATCACAGCGGGCACAGCGGCCGCGTCGCGCTGCTCGCGAATCGCATCGGCCGCAGCCTGGGGCTCGAAGAACACCGCATGCAGCGATTGCACTTCGCGGCACTGCTTCACGATATCGGCCTCCTGAAGCTCGATCGAAAACGCCAGATCGATCCGCGCTCGGCTTCCGCACACGCCGCACTGGGCGCCCGCATGCTCGGACGCATCCGACTCTGGCAAGATCTCGCCCCGATCGTCCAGCATCACCACGAAAGGTGGGACGGCGGTGGCTACCCGGAAGGGCTCTCGGCAGATGCCATCCCGCTCGAGTCGCGCATCATCGCCGTGTGCGAGGTCTTCGACACGATCACGAACGCCTCGAGCTACAAGGAGCCGCTGCCCTTCGAGCAGGGCGTGCACGAGATCGAGGCCCACGCCGGCCGTCAATTCGATCCGGACGTGGTCGGTGCGTTCCTGACCCTGGTGCGCGAGGGCCAGATCGTGTCAATGGACTGATAGATCGCGCGGGTTGCGCGGCTGCGGGCGCACTATTCATTGCGTCCGAAGCGAGGCTACTCCGGCACTTGCGTCTCTGCGGGTCCGCGCTTCGCCTCGGAACGCTCGCGGGCCTGATGCAGCTTCAGCTCGTAGAGCTCGTCGAGCTTGCTGCGAACCTCGGGGTTCATCTCGCGGAATCGCACCCCCATGCCCAGCTCGAACGTCCCGCGATCCGGACGGGCATTCTGAGAGACCACCTCGACAGGAACCTCCATGACTTCGCCGGTCTTCTCGAGCTCGATGCACAGCTCGAAGCTCGTGCCGATGTCGAGCGCGTTGTCCGTCGCGATGAAGAGGCCGCCGCGCGAGACGTTGGTCATCAGGCATTCCCGCAGCTGGCCGAGGTCGCGAAAGCTGACTCCGACTCGCGCCGCCACGCGCACCGACTCGCGGCGTGCGAGACCGTCGCTGTCGCTCGCCGGAGAGAACTCCTGGTTCAGGATGCTCTTGAGCTTCATCCAGCGGCGCAGCTCGCCTGGCGTGAGCCCACCGCCCCGGCGCTTGCGATCGAGATGGAGAAAGCGCCGGAATTGCAGATTGAAGTCGTCCACTCGATATCTGATCGGACAGTCACCGCCCGGTGTTGACTCGCAATCGCGGGGGTACAGGCAAGCGAGCGCCTCAAGGTGCGGAAAAATGGCGCTTTCCTGGCTTCAACGCGGCCCGGTGAAACGCCGCTCCCGATCCGTTGCCGGGCCCAGCCCGCTCAGGCTCGACTGCCGTGCTGCGCCAGGTAGTGCGACGTCAGCGGCGGATTCTCGTCGAGCTGCCGCGTGATCTCGTAGAGCCGCTCGTACTTCGTCTCCCGGATGACCCAGCGGCCGTCGACCTTGAGGTAGCGATCCCAGTAGAGCGCCGTTCCGGTGGTGAAGAAGTTGCCACTCAGGATCCACATATTGTCGGCGAGATACCAGACGCCCGTGGCTTCGCTCTCACTCAGCATCTGGATCTCCGGGTGGTGTCCGTTGTGGTGTCCAATCGCCTCGGTGTGGAAGGATTTCCTGACCGCCTCCATATAGTCCTCGCGGCCCTGCAGCTTCCATTCGTAGGTGCCGCCGATGAAGTGCACCGACACTTCCTCGTGGAATAGAGTCGCGAGCTCTTCGAAGTTGGCCGAATCGATACAGCGAAAATAGGCGTGTTTGAGCTGCCGGATGGCCTCCATGTCCATCAGACGTTGGACATCCTTGCGCAGCTCCTCCACACCGCCGGCGCTCGCCTCGAGAGGCAGGCCATCGCGGATACCCATGCTGGCTTTTGTCAGTCTCTGGCGATTACTCATGCTAGGGCTCCTCGTGATTCCACAGCGTGCTGGCGCGGCGGAGTGAGCATCATCGCACGAGAGTGAGGCCCAGGACCAGCGGCTCACCGTCGATGCGGGCTTCGGAAACCCTCGCATCCGGCACCGGCTCCGCGTCGAAGGTGACCTCCACCGCCAGGGTCTCCCGCGCGAGCGCGTCGACCCGAGGGCGCACCGCATCCAGCAGGCGCTCAGCCCCCGCGAGGGTGAGGCGAATGCGCCCCGTGTACTCGAGATCGAGTTCCTTGCGGAAACCCTGCACGCGGTTCAGCACCTCGCGGTAGAGCCCTTCGTCGACGAGCGCCGTCGTCAGCTCGGTTCCGAGCACCACCACCCCGGCGCCGCCGCTCGCCGCCGAGTAGCCCTCTCGAGCGACCAGATCCACCGCCAGCTCTTCGGGGCCAAGTTCGACGAATGCGTCGTCCACCGGGACGCGCACCCGTCCTTCCGCGGCGAGCTCCCTCAGCAACGCGGCACCGTCTTGCTGCGTGAGCGCCTGCTTCAGCGCCGGCATGCGCTTGCCCACCCTCGGACCGAGCGCGCGAAAATTCGGCTTCACGCGATAATCGACATAATCGTCGGCGGCAGCCAGGAAGTGAACCTCGTGCACATTCAGCTCGTCGCGGATCAGGGCTTCGTGCTCGCGCAGCGTCGGCTCGAGCGCCGCATCCGCGAGCATGATCTCGACGGACGCCAGCGGCTGGCGCACGCGCAACTTCTCCGCAGTGCGCACCTGGAGTCCGAGTGAAACCAGCTCGCGAACCGTCCCCATCACCCTGGAAAGTTCCTCGTCGATCGACGACTCGTCGGCCTCGGGGTAGTCGCATAGGTGCACCGAAGTATCCGGCTCGTTCGGCAGCGGCCGGAGGACGAGATTCTGCCACATCTCCTCCGCGGCGAACGGCAGGAACGGCGCCAGCAGCTTGGCCGAGGCAACCAGGCATTCGTACAGCGTCCAGTGGACGTCGAGCTTGTCGGGCTCGAGACCCGGAGCCCAGAAGCGTTCGCGGTTGCGCCGCACGTACCAGTTCGAGAGCGCCTCTACGAACGCCGTCAGCACCTGCGTCGCTTCGTAGACTCGGAAGGCATCCATGTGCTCCCGCACCTGCTTCGTCGTGAGCGCCAGCTCCGAGAGGATCCAGCGATCGACGAGCGCACGTTCGGCAGCTGAACGCCGGCCGGCCCGGGCACTGTCGCTCCCGGGATCGAAGCCATCGACGTTCGCGTAGATGGTGAAGAAGGCGTAGACGTTGCGCAGGGTGAGCGGCAGCTCGCGCTGCATGGCGCGCACGCCGGAGAGCGAGTGGCGCGTCGGGTTCCAGGGTGGATTCGATGCGTAGAAGAACCAGCGGAAGGCGTCGGCGCCGGGGGCCTGGCTGGCGGGATCCTTCACCCGGACCTTCACACCCCCGGGCAGGCCCGGAACCTCGCGGGGCAAGATGGTGTCGCCGGTGGCAGCCGGTGACACGTCCAGGGCGACAGCATCCTCCGGCGAGAGCTCGATCACGCGGCGCGGCAGCCGCGCCGGCAACAGCTCGAGATCGAGCACGGTGTCCGGCGCATCGGCGCGACAAACGCGCACCGGCGCACTCTTGCCCTTCAGATCGAGCCCGCCGTAGTCCTCTCGCGCCACCCGCGCCTGGCCGCGCGCCGGGGGCTCCGCGCCCGGAGCCACCGCCGCAAACTCGAGCTGCACGGCATCGAGGATGATTTCGGGCGGGGTGTAGTTGCCCTTGCTCTTGCTCTCCTTGCGCCCGGCCGGATCGGCCACGTGGCCGAGCACGATGCAGCTCTTGTAGGGATGGGGAGCAGGCCGCTGGTCGAAAACGAGGGTCGACACCCAGAGCAGTGCGTGAAACCAACCGCGGGTCTGATCGATGGCCTCCGAGATGAAATCGGCCGGGAAGGCCTCCTCGAACTCCGCGCGGCCTCGATGCGGGTAGCCCCATTGGGCGAAGGGCATCGAGCCGGAGTCGAACCAGGCGTCGATCACCTCGGGCACGCGGCGGTAGACCCCCGGCTCGCCGGGCCGGGTCCAGGTGACTCGATCGATCCACGGCTTGTGCACGCGTAGATGCGGGGAGAGATCCGGATCCGCGCGGCGCGCGGCGTCGAACTCGTCGAAGGCCTCGGGATTGCGTTCGAGGATCGCCGCCACCGACTCCGGTGCCTCCATGGCGCCGGTCTCGTCGTTCACCCAGACGTTGAGCGGCGTGCCCCAGAAGCGCTCCCGGGAAAGAGCCCAGTCGACGTTGTTGCGCAGGAAGTCGCCGAAGCGGCCCTCTTGGATGTGGCCGGGCAGCCAGCGGATGGCGGCGTTGTTCGCCAGCGCCGCCTCCTTGTGCGCGCTGGTGCGGACGTACCACGCCGGCCGCGCATACTGGATCAAGGGATCGTCGTCCGCTCTCTCGCAGTAGGGGTATTCGTGGCGAATCGTCTCGGCGTGCCAGCAGAGGTCCGCCTGCTTGAGCGCGCGGATCAGGTCGCGATCGCATGCCTTCACCCAGCGGCCGGCGAACTCTGCCGGCGCGATCTCCGGATCGAAGCCGCCGTCCGGCCGCACCGCGCACAACAGAGGCAGCTCCGGTGCCCGCTCCTGCTCAGCGCGCAAGAGCTCGAAGTCGATCTCGCCGAAGGCCGGCGCGATGTGCACGATGCCGGTGCCGGCGTCGAGGTCGACGAAATCGGCGCCGACCACGCGCCAGAAGTCGACGCCCGGCTCGCGCTGGGTGAACCAGTCGAAGGGCGGCGTGTAGCGGCGCCCGACGAGAGCCTCACCGCGCAGGCGGCTTTCGACCGAAAGCTCGCGCCCGATCTTCGCCTCCAGACTGGCGACCAACGCCTCGGCCACCACGAGCTTCCGCTCTCCGTCACGTACCACGGCGTAGTCCACATCCGGTTTGACCGCCGCCAGGCTATTCGACGGCAGCGTCCACGGCGTCGTCGTCCACACCAGGAGTGAGGTGTCCGGCTCGTCGACGAGCGGGAAACGCACGTAGACCGACGGATCGTCGACGGTCCGGTAGCCTTCGCCAACTTCGGCGGCGGAGAGCACGGTGCCGCCCTGGGCCCACCACCAGACCACCTTGTGGCCCTGGTAGAGAAGGCCTTTGCGGAAGAGCTCCGAGAGCGCCCACCACACGCTCTCGATGTACGACTCGTGATAGGTGACGTAGGCCTCGTCGAGATCGAGCCAGAAGCCGAGCTTCTCGGTGAAATCGTTCCACTCCTGCGTGTAGCGGAAGACGCTGTCGAGACAGCGGCGCACGAAAGGCTCGACGCCATATTCGAGGATGGCGTCCTTCCCCGAAATGCGAAGCTCCTTCTCGACCTCGATCTCGACGGGCAACCCGTGGGTGTCCCAGCCGCCCTTGCGCGGCACGTCGAAGCCGCACATCGATTTGTAGCGGGGAATCACGTCCTTCATCACACGGGTGAGCGCATGCCCGTTGTGGGGAAGCCCGTTCGCCGTGGGCGGTCCTTCGTAGAAGACGAAGCGCGGACCGCCGGCACGTTTGGCGAGGCTCTTCTTGAAGATGCCCTCTCGGCGCCAGAACTCGCGCACACGGGCTTCGGCGTCCGGGAAGTGGACGACGGGAGCGACTTTTCCGAACACCGGCGGCGACATGGGGCGGTGATGCTAGCCCGCCGACCCTGGCTCGGCCCCGCCTCGGCAGGCGGATGCGATCCGCTCTCCTGCCGAGAGTGTCCAGCGCCCAGAGGCGGGCCTCGCGGCAGGCCGGCAACCGGCCCCGCGCCCGCACTCTCCGCGCGGCGGCGAAGTCGTCGCGATTCCGGGCGCGCAGCGCCTCGGGCCGCAGCTCGTTCCCCTGACCCTGACCACCGGGCACCCGATTCAATCGCACGGCGTCCGCCTCACCCGGGTGCTCGCCGAGACAGGCCCGACCGATGACGGCCAGCGCCCTGGGAGCGCGCGGCAAGGGCGGGCCACTGCCGGTGCCGGCACCACAACTACCCAGGATCACTCGCAAATCTGACTGCAAGTTTGACTCCCAGTCAGCCGCGGCGGCACTAAACTCCACACCTGCGCCATCCGAATCAAGAGCCGAGGGAAGAAGGGGGTTCCGGGCATGAGCCACTACCTGGGCACCGCGATGCGCCTATACCTCGATCACCTGGTCGACTGGGAGGCCCTCCTCAGCCTGCAGCGCAGCGAACGAGTCGACCTGGACGCGGAGGTCGGCGCATTCCGCACGATTCTCGAGACCGCCGCGCAACTCGCTGCGAGCTTCGAAGAGCCCGCGCGCAAGCACTGGCACGCCGAAGCCAGCCTGACGGACGACGGTGGCGCCACCTCACCGCCACACATTCGCGCCGCGTACGAGCAGCTCCGCAAAGCCGGACTCGTGAGCCTGCCGATCGACGAAGAGTACGGAGGGTACGGGTTGCCGACTCTGCTCAACGGCATGGTGATCGAAATGATTTCCCGCGCCGACCCCTCGCTGATGATGATCGTGGGGCTACAGACAGGGGCGGCCAGCGATATCCAGAAATACGGAAGCGAGGAGGTGAAACGCAAGTGGCTGCCGCGCTTCACGGCCGGGGACGTCGAAGGCTCGATGGATCTCACCGAGCCCCAGGCGGGCAGCGACCTCGGCGGGATCGCCACCCGTGCCACCGAGACCGAAGACGGCCGGCTGCGCGTCGATGGCCAGAAAATCTTCATCTCGAACGGCGGTGCCGAGGTGCATCTGGTACTGGCCCGCGACGACGACAGCTACGACGCATCGAAGGGCACGACGAAGGGCCTCTCGCTGATCCTCGTGCCGCGGCACAAGGACGACGGCTCCCCCAACGGCGTCACCGTGACACGACTCGAGCGCAAGCTCGGCATCCACGGTTCTGCGACCTGCGAGGTGGTCTTCGACGACGCCGAGGGTGTCCGCCTCGGCAAGCAGGGCCAGGGCTTTCGGGCAATGCTCGACCTGATGAACGCCGCGCGCCTCGGCGTCGCATCCCAGGCGGTCGGCCTCGCCAGCGCCGCGTTGCACGACGCCCGGGAGTACGCGAAACAGCGCAAGCAGTTCGGTGTGCCGATCGCCGAGCAGCCGCTGGTCAAGACCATGCTCGCACGCATGACGGTGAACCTCGAAGCGGCCCGCGCCCTGCTCTACCGCACCTATGGCCTTCTCGACCGCAACATCGCACGCGAGGCGGCGCTCGGGCGCGACGACCTCTCGGCGGCAGCCCGGGCCGAGGCCGAGGCCGGGCTCGAGCGCGACTCGAGCCGTGTGCGCCTGCTCACTCCGCTGTGCAAGTACCACGCGACGGAGATCTGCGACGAGATCACTCGCGACGCCATGCAGGTCTTCGGCGGGGTGGGTTTCACCATGGACTCCGACGTCGGCAAGTACCACGCCGACAGCCTGATCATGACCGTCTACGAAGGCACGAGCGAAATCCAGGCATCGTTCGCCTTGAAGGAGATCGGCAAGGGCGCGCTCAACACCGTATTCAAGCAAATTCGCGACGAGCTGGCGGAGATGCAGAACGACCCTGAACGCGCGGAGCTGGCCAAACAGGTGCTGGAAATGACCCACCGCATCGACCAGGCCGGCGGCGTGCTCTTCCAGGACATCGGCTACGCACTGATGCGCGCCAAACTGCTGACCCAGATGGTGATCGACGTAACCGCCGCGACCGAGCTGTTGCACCAGGCGGGAGCAGATTCCGAGCGCCGCGTCGTCGCCGAGGCCTTCATCGCGCGCTGCTCCCTCGGAATCGAGCACATGGCCCGACGCATCGAGGTCGACGCCGACACCGCCGTCGACCGCGACGCGGCGGTGCTGGCGCTCGAAGCCTAGGCGGAAGACGCAATAGACGGACGGGGACGCCCTTGCTTTTTCGGCGGGCGCCCCTGGTATCGGGCAGGTCTGAAGAGAGACCGGGGCGTCCCCGTTGTCCGATGTCGCTGCCGCAGTACTCTGCACGGCGATGCGAATTCGCGTGCTCGGAGCGTGTGCGGGCGGTGGGCTGCCGCAGTGGAACTGCGGGGGCGAACCGTCGACACGCGCGCGCGCCGGCGACCCGGACGTACCGCCCCGCATGCAGCCTTCGCTGGCGGTCTCCGCCGACGGGGAACGCTGGTCACTGCTCAATGCGAGCCCGGACCTGCGCGCACAGTTCAACGCCTTCCCAGGCCTGCACCCGCGGCCGGGCACCCGGAACGTGCCCTTGGACAGCGTGGTGCTCACCAGCGCGGAGCTAGACCACACGGTCGGGCTGCTGAGCCTGCACGAAACGCTGAGCTACCGGATCCTCTCGACACGTTGGGTGCGCGACTCGATCCTCGACGAGAACGCCGCCTGGCGTCTGCTCGAGCCCGCCTGGAGCGCGTTGCCCCTCGACCGGCCGATGTTCCTGGATCGTGACGAACAGCTGGAAACCCGCTTCTTTCCGGTGCCAGGCAAGCTGCCCGACTACCTGCGCGGCACCGCTAGGCTCGACAAGGAGACCTGCGTCGGCCTGCGCATCACGGACGTGCGCAGCGGTAAGCGACTCGCCTTCGTGCCGGCCCTCAAGAACATGGATCCCGGAACCCTCGCTGAGCTGGCGCACGCCGATGTGCGTTTCGTCGACGGCACCTTCTACAGCGCCGACGAACTCCAGGCGATGCGCCCGGGCGCACCCGACGCCTTCGCCCTCGGCCACCTTCCGATCACGGGACCGGGCGGCAGCCTGACCGATCTGGCGGAACTCAGTGGGCGATCGCTCTACTTCCACATCAACGGCACGAATCCGGTGCTCGACGTGCAGTCACCCGAGCGCGCACACGTCGAAGCCTGCGGCATCGAGATCGCCGAAGACGGCGTGGAGTTCGCGTTATGACTGCCCCCGACCGAGGCCCGCCTCCGGCAGGGTTTCGACGAACGCCACCACCAGCGCTCGTTCGACGCGCGCTGCACGCGGAAGCGGGGCCTCGACCGCGGCGAGCCATGCTGCGCCTAGAGGTATTCGGGAAACAGGATGGACATCGAGAACCGCGCGACGGGCCAGAAGATGCGCGGGATCACCATCCAGGCGATCAGGATGCCGCCGAAAGCGAACAACGGCCGCGCCAACAGCTGCTGCAGCCGGCGCGCCGTGTCCTCCGGCAGAAAGAGCGCGACGATGCCGCTGCCGTCGAGGGGAGGCATCGGGATCAGATTGAACACCAGCAACAGCAGGTTCAGCATGAAGAGCAGGCTGAGAAAAAGCGCTGCCGCCTCGCCCAGCGGGGCACCGGCGTCAACCACCAGCTCGGTGAATGTGCCGAGCCGTGCTGGAACAACCAGGCCGACGAACATCGCGGCACGAATCCCAAGGCCCGCAGCGATCACCAGCACCAGGTTGGCGGCCGGACCCGCCAGCGCCATCCACGCAGCGCGGCGCGGCTGAGCATACGCCCAGCGCGGATCGTAGGGCGTGCTCGCCCAGCCGATCATCCAGCCCATGAGCCCGAAGGAGAGGATCGGCACGAGCACGGTGCCGAAAGGCTCGCGTCGCACATGGGGTGTCGGATCCAGCGATACCTGCCCGCCCAGGTAGGCGGTCAGGTCGCCGCCGCGCGCCGCAGCCCAAGCGTGGCCGGCCTCGTGAAAGGTCAGCGAGAAGAGCAGTACCACGTACCAGATGAGACCGACCGCGACATCGTGTGCTGCCACGCGCGCATACTAGCGAGCCGGGTGCGCTCCGCTCGAAGCCGACACCCGTGCGGTACCCTCTCCGGCGTGGGCCAGAGAGGCGCGGGTGAATCCTCCAGCGAGCGGCCGGTCGTCATCGCTAGCAACCGGCTTCCCTACACCTTCAGCCGCACGGAGCGCGGGCTCCAACGCGAACGCTCGCCGGGAGGGCTGGTCTCGGCGCTCGAGCCGGTACTGCGCAAACGCGGCGGCACCTGGGTGGGCTGGCCAGGCATCGAGCTCTCCGAAGCCGAGGCGAACATCCCGCCGGGCGGCTCGTACCGCATTTGCGCGCTCCCGTTGGGAGCCGATGAGATCGACGGTTACTACCACGGTTTCTCGAACCGCACGCTCTGGCCCCTGATGCACTCGCTGGCGCCACGCGCTCGCTTCGACGCCGCTGAATTCGAACACTATGTGGAGGTGAATCGGCGTTTCGGCGCGGCCGCTGCCGGCGAAGCCACCGACGCCGGCCTCGTCTGGATCCACGACTACCAGCTGATGCTGGCGCCGGTGGAGGTGCGCCTGCAGCTGCCCGAGATGCCCTTGGCCTTCTTCCTGCACATCCCGTTCCCGCCGTACGACATCTTCCGGCTGCTGCCCTGGGATCGCGAGCTGTTGCGGGGACTGCTGGCCTGCGACCTGATCGGATTCCACGTGCAGGGCTACGCACTCAACTTCCTCGACTGCGTGGAGCGCACCCTCGGCGCCCGGGTCCATCGCGACGAGATGCTCGTCGAGTACGGCGATCGCACGACACGCGTACGCGCGCTGCCCCTCGGAATCGACTTCGAGCGCTACGAGTCACTCGCCCGCAGCGCACCGCCGTCACAGGCGGCCCGGGAGCAGCTGGTGCTCGGCGTCGATCGCCTCGACTACACCAAGGGCATCCCGGAGCGCATGCTCGCGTTCGAACGCCTGCTGGAGCGCTATCCGGAGCACCGGGAGCGCGTCGTGATGCTCCAGCTGGCGGTGCCGAGCCGCTCGCAGGTGGAGGAGTACCGGAGCCTGAAGCGCGAGATCGACGAGCTGGTGGGCCGCATCAACGGGCGCTTCGCTACCGCCCGCTGGTCACCGATCCGCTATCTCTTCCGCTCCATCGAGACCGAGCGGCTGTGTGGCCTCTACCGCGACTCCGACGTGGCGCTGGTGACTCCACTGCGCGACGGCATGAACCTGGTGGCCAAGGAATTCGCGGCGTGCCAGGTCGCGGAGCCAGGTGTGTTGGTGCTCTCGCGACTGGCCGGCGCGGCCGACACCATGCGCGAGGCGCTGCTGGTGAACCCGTACGACATCGACGGCAGCGCAGAGACCCTGCACCGGGCACTCTCGATGGACGAGGAGGAGAGGCGATCCCGCATGACCGCGCTGCGCCGGCGCGAGCGCCGCGACGACCTGAACGCCTGGGTCAGCGCCTTTCTCGAGGCCGCCGGCGTCGAGCGCGCCGCACTGGCGCCGCTCACCGGACACGACTTCAGCCGCTGGCTGGATCCCTTCCTCAAACGCTATCGGCTGGCCCTCTTCCTCGACTACGACGGCACGCTGACGCCGCTCTGCGATCATCCCGCGCAAGCGCGGCTCTCACCGGACGTGCGCAAAGCCATCGCCGCCTGTGCGGCGCGGGACGACATCGATGTGTCGATCGTGAGCGGCCGGGCTCTGTCCGACGTCCTGGGAATGGTTGGGCTGCCGGAGCTCACCTTCGCCGGCAATCACGGGCTCGAGATCGGTGGCGGACAGATACCGCACTTCGTGCACGAGGATCTCATCCACTACCGCCAGCGCGCCGAAGAGCTGGGCCGCGCGCTCGCGCGCTGCGAGGTGGACGGCGCCTGGGTGGAGCACAAGGGCCCCACTCTCACCTACCACTACCGCGCCGTGGACGAGAACCGTCGGGCGAACCTCATCAAGGACGTGCACGGGATCGTCGCGCTGCACGGCTATCAGGCGCGGGACGCGCACTGCGCCGTGGAGGCCCGACCACCGATAGGCTGGGACAAGGGGCGCGCCGTCCTGCACATCCTGCGCCACCACTACGGGCCCGCCTGGTCCGAAGAAGTGCGCGTGATCTACGTGGGCGACGACCAGACCGACGAAGATGCCTTCCGCTTCCTGGCCGGACTGGCCACCACTTTCCGCGTGGGCAGCGCGGACACACCGACCTCGGCAACGCGGCGACTGCCGGACGTGAACGCCGTGGCCGCGCTGCTCGTATGGCTCGCGCAGCGTGCGCCGAGCGACGCCTGAGCCTCGCCCGCCATTGGAAGCCGTCCCCCTGGCGATCCTCGGCCTGGCCGCATTCCTGACGTCCATCCTGTCGGCGGTGATCGGCCTGGCCGGCGGCATGACGCTGCTCGCAGTGATGCTGCTCTTTCTCGATCCGCTGGTGGCGATCCCACTGCACGGCGCAGTGCAGCTGGTCTCCAACGGCTCGCGGGCCTGGTTCCAGCGTGCGCACGTGGAGCGCGAGATCCTGTGGCGCTACTTCCCGCTGCTGGTTCCCGGCGGCCTCGCCGGACTCCTCGTCGTGCAGCAGCTGGCCCCGGAGCTGCTGCGGGTATTGATCGGCGCCTTCGTGCTCGTCGCCACCTGGGCGCCGCAATGGCTGCTGCTCGGCGTGCATCCGGAGCAGAGCGACCCGCACCGGCGCTTCGTCTGGCTGGGCGGTGCGATCGGCTTTCTCAACATGTCGATCGGCGCGACGGGGCCCCTCAGCGCCCCCTTCTTCCTGAGCCTCGGCCTTTCGCGCCAGGCCCTGGTCGGCACGCAGGCGGCGTGCCAGGCCGTGGGGCACCTGGTGAAGATCGCGCTCTTCGCAGCGGCGGGCTTCGCCTTCGCCAGCTGGCTCGAGCCACTGGCTCTGCTCGCGGCGGCGGTGGTCGCCGGCACCTGGGTGGGCACCCAGCTGCTCGACCGGGTGAGCGAGCGCGTCTTCGTCCCACTCTTCAAGACGGTGCTGACCTTGATCGCGTTGCGACTGCTCGCTCTCGAGGTCGCCACCGCACTCGGGTTGCACTGAAGCCGGCCGAGGCGATCCACGCCAACCCGAACCGTCGGCGTCGTGTTGGACGTCGGCGGCATCCACGTGCACCAGCGAGATCATCCTCTCGTTCGACGACGAGTTCTCAGACAATCCAGCGGCGTCGCGCAAAGTGGGACCCGGCGGCCTGCGGAAAGGCCCGCGCTAGGCAGCTTCCGGCTGCTTCGCGCCGCGCGCGCGTGCCACCACATGCAGCGCTGCGTGCAGCGCCCAGCACGCGAGCAACGCGAAGGCCATCATGTGAAAGGCGGTCGGATTCGTGTAGCCGTTGCGCGAGTAGATCAGCAGCGGCGGCAAGCTGGTCGGCGTATAGAAGAGCAGCAGCTTCACCTGGTCCCACTGCCGCAGCGCGCCGAGCAGGGCCAGCAGCGGCAGCGCCAGCCAGGCATTGAAACGGATCTGCACGAAATCGGCGCCCCAGCCCAGCCGCACCGGCAAAGCGCGGTCGAAGATGCGCCGCGCGCGCACAGAATCCCGCGGGCGCCGCTTTCGACCCCGAGCGGGCCGCCACTCTTCGCAAGCTCCTTGCCCCTCACGAGGATGTACTGGTCATGGAGGACGACCATGCGGGCGCCGTGGCGGATGTCGCCGTCTCGAGTCTCTGCCCAGGCCAGAAGCACTGGGCGGTCGCCCGCTCCTTCTCCAAGACGTTGGGCCCGGATCTTCGGGTGGCCGTGCTCTCGGGTGACCAGGAGACGATCTCGAGGGTCGAGGGAAGGCAGCTGATCGGCATGCGCTGGGTGAGCCATGTCCTTCAACAGCTCACCGTGGCACTGCTGACGCAGACGGGCATAAAAAAGCACCTGGCGGCTGCCGGACGGACCTATTCGCACCGCCGGCTGGCTCTGATCGATGCGCTCGCCCCGTTCTAGAGCTCGATGACGCTGCGGATCACCTCGCCTTCGTGCATGAGCTCGAAGGCAGTGTTGATCTCCTCGAGCGGCAGGGTTCGCGTCACCATCTCGTCGAGCTTGACGCGACCGCTCATGTAGCGATCGACGTAGCCGGGCAGCTCCGTGCGGCCCTTCACGGAGCCGAAGGCGGCGCCGCGCCAGGAGCGGCCGGTCACCAGCAGAAAGGGCCGCGCGTGGATCTCTTCACCCGCGCCGGCCACGCCGATGATGATGCACTCGCCCCAACCCCGCGCCGTCGACGCCAACGCCTGGCCCATCAGCTCGACGTTTCCGACGCACTCGAAGGCGTAATCGACGCCGCCATCCGTCATGTCGACGAGCGCCTCGGCGACATTGCCCACGTCGTTCGGGTTGACGAAGTCGGTGGCGCCCAGCTGGACGGCCAGCTCCTGCTTCTTCGGATTCACGTCGATGGCGATGATGCGCTCGGCACCGGCCATCACCGCACCCTGGATCACCGAGAGGCCGACACCGCCCAGCCCGAACACCGCGACGCACGAGCCGGGCTCCACCTTTGCGCGGTTGAGCACCGCGCCGATACCCGTGGTCACGGCACAGCCCAGCAGACACACCTTGTCGAGGGGCGCGTCGGAGCGAATCTTCGCCAGGGCGATCTCCGGCAATACGGTGGCCTCGGCGAAGGTCGAGCAACCCATGTAGTGATGCAGGAGCTTGCCGCCGCTCGAGAGGCGGCTCGTACCGTCCGGCATCAGCCCCTGGCCCTGGGTGGCACGCAGCGTGATGCACAGATTGGTCTTTCCGGAGAGGCAGTACCTGCACTGCCGACACTCGGGAATGTAGAGAGGGATCACGTGGTCGCCGGGAGCGAGAGAGCTGACTCCGGCACCCACCTCTTCGACGACGCCCGCACCCTCGTGGCCGAGCACCGCCGGAAACAGGCCCTCCGGGTCACGTCCCGAGAGCGTGAACGCGTCCGTGTGGCATACGCCAGTCGCCGCGAGCCGCACGAGCACCTCGCCGTGCTTGGGGCCGTCCAGATCGATCTCTTCGATCGAAAGGGGTTTCGCCGCTTCCCAGGCCACCGCGGCCTTGATCTTCATGACACTCCCTCGGGCCGCGTTGAAACGCGCGGCGGCTTCCAGCAAGGCGCAAAACACATCGGCAGCTTCTCGCCGCCGACGACAACGTCGTTGGGCAACCCCGCATCGGATTGGATTGGGTGATCGAAGACGCAGGCCCTCCGCTCCGCACGCAGCCGGGCTCTCCGTCTGGGACGGCGCCGGCGTATCCGCCAGTATAGGGGGGCCCCTGTGATACGGTGCCGTCGATGAACGGTGCCGAGGCCCTGGTGCGGACCCTGGCGCGCGCTGGCGTGGAAGTCTGCTTCACGAATCCCGGCACCTCCGAGCTGCACGTGGTGGCGGCGCTCGACCGTCTGCCCGGGCTGCGGCCCATTCTCGGGCTCTTCGAGGGCGTCGTCACGGGCGCGGCAGATGGCTACGCCCGCATGGCGGGCAAGCCTGCGGCGACGCTGCTGCACTTGGGCCCGGGTCTCGGCAACGGCCTCGCAAACCTCCACAACGCGAAGAAGGCTCATGCTCCGATCGTGAACCTCGTGGGGGACCACGCCACGCACCACGCGCGCTTCGACGCACCGCTCTCCTCGGACGTGACCGGCATCGCGCAGGCCGTCTCCGGCTGGGTACGCCGCAGCGACAGCCCCGAGCGCATCGGCGCGGACGCCGCCGACGCGGTGGCCGCCGCCGTCGGACCGCCGGGGCAAATCGCCACCTTGGTGGTGCCGGCAGACGTCGCGTGGCGCAGGGCGCCGGACACGATCCCAGCACCCGCCCCGGCCTCGCAGAGCGCTGGCGTCGCCCCGGCTGCGCTGGCCGCCTGCGCCGACGCGCTCTGCAGCGGCGAACCGACGGGTCTTCTGGTGAGCGGCCCGGCACTCGGCGCGCGCGGGCTCGCGGCCGCGCGGGCCATCGCCGCAAGCAGCGGAGCGCGTCTCTTCTGCGACACCTTCAACACGCGCCTGGCACGCGGCGCCGGCGTGCCGGCGATCTCGCCGCTTCCCTATTTCGCCGAGCCCGCCGTCGCAGCGCTCGGCGGGCTGCGTAACCTGGTCTTGGTGGGCACCCAGGCACCCGTCGCCTTCTTCGCCTACCCGGAACGGCCGAGCGAGCTCGCGCCCGACGACTGCGAGATGCTCGTCCTCGTCGAGCGCGGACACGACGGCACACCTGCACTCGAGGAGCTCGCCGCGGCGCTCGGCACCGAGCCAAGCGGAGCGCCGACGGTCGAGGGCGCCACGCCGGAGCTCTCGACGGGCCCGCTCGACCTCGGGGCGATCGCCCGCTCCGTCGCCGCGCTGCTGCCGGAGGGCGCCATCGTCTCCGACGAATCGATCACTGCGTCGGCAACGCTCTTCCAGCAGACCCAGGCCGCCGCTCCCCACGACTGGCTGTTTCTCACCGGGGGCGCGATCGGCCAGGGTCTCCCGTTGGCGACGGGCGCGGCGGTGGCGTGCAGCGACCGCAAGGTGGTGAGCCTCGAAGGCGACGGCTCGGCCATGTACACGTTGCAATCGCTCTGGACCCAGGCACGCGAGCAACTCGACGTCACCACCATCATTCTGGCGAACCGAAGCTACGCGATCCTGAACGTCGAGCTCGGACGGCTGGGGATGACGAATCCGGCAGAGAAGGCGCGCAGCGTGCTCGACATCGACGCGCCCAAGCTCGACTGGGTGCAGCTCGCGGAGGCGCAGGGTGTCGAGGCGAGCCGCGCGACCAGCGCCGAAGCGTTTCACGATCAGCTTTCTTCCGCGTTCACGCAGCGCGGCCCGCGACTCATCGAAGCCCTCTACTGAAGTCCGGACGCGAACTCCTCCGCCTCTTCGTCCCGGAGCCCCGACATTCGCTCTCCCCGTGGGGCAGACATCCCAGATCCGCCAGAAAAACCCTTCTCAACAGGTGGAAAAGTTTTTCCCTTCGACGCCGGATCCCGCGGGGGGAAAAATCGTAAGTCCTCGATTCAAAAAGGCTCTTTTTTACTCTCCGAAGAGGCACGAAATTTGCGTATGATGCTGTCAGCGGATTCGACCGATGCTCTCCCACAGGGTGTGGACTCATCAGTCGGAGCCAGCAAACAGAGGAAGAAGACCTTGCGCAAGTTAAACCTCTTATTCATTACCGCGATTGCGGTCCTGGGCATCGTCGGCAACGCGTCGGCGGCCGTCATGAACTGGGAAGGCACCGCCACGATTCAGATCGGCGACCTCGTCGTCGGTGAAGCCGAATTTTACGGCGGCGGTGTGGCCACGATCAACGGCTCGAATGGCGGCGTTCCCGCCCACCTTCAGACTCTGCGTCTGGCGGGAAGCCGCGGCAACGTCAATGGCGACGCCACGGTATTCGTGACCGACCCCGAAGCGGATGCCAACATGGTCGTTGCGGTCCAGTTCCTCGGCATCGAGGGCGGCACGGGGACGTTCAACCCGATCTCGGGTCTGCTGTCGTCGACAGCGACTCCCAACCAGTGGAGCGGCGTCATGCCGTTGGCTGGTCTGGTCAAGCTCTGCCTGCTGAACACAAACTGCGTCAACTTCGGCGGCATGCCGCTGACGGAGATCCAGGGCAGTCAGACCGTCGGCGTCGGCATCGGTGGCCTGCTCACCTTCACGATCTTCAGCGGCTTCGCGCGCCTCTCGGTGGAAGCCAATCCGTGGTCACTGAAGACGACGGCGGTCCAGGATCAGCGGACCACGACTGGCGGCGCCCAGACCACGAAGACCCTTACCTTCAAGGGCTTCGCTCATGACCCGGCTTCGGGCACGACGAACACCGCGGATATCGGCGGTGTCGTCCAGCTCGTTACCGGCGCCCAGATCCTGTCGACCCTCCCCGCCGGCTCCAACCAGAAGATCGGCACGGGAGTCCAGCTGCTCGTCCGGTTCATTCCTGAGCCGGGAATGCTGCTGCTCATCGGTTCGGGTGCCGCGGGCCTCGCGCTGCTCGGCCGCAAGCGGATGCGCAAATAACGAAGATCTAGCCTGAACCAGGCTGACCTTCAGGGCGGTCTCCTTCGGGAGGCCGCCCTTTTCTTTTGCGTGGCTGAGAGCAGCCCCCCGTACGGCCGGCATGACGGACTCGCCGGAAAAAACCTTCTCACCAGGTGGAAGATCTTTTCCCAACGATGAAGATCCAGCGGGAAACAATCGTCAAATAGATCGCTAAATCAGTTATCTAGAGAAAGACTCTCCTCTTTCTCTAGAGGGGCACAAGATTTGCATGTCTAATCTCCGAGGAATTCGACCGATGAGCTTCCACAGGGTGTGGACTCATCGATCGGAGCCAGCAAACAGAGGAAGCTGACCTTGCGCAAGTTGAACCTCTTATTCATTACCGCGATTGCGGTCCTGGGCATCGTCGGCAACGCGTCGGCGGCCGTCATGAACTGGGAAGGCACCGCGACGATTCGGCTCGGCGACCTCGCTGACGGCGTGTTTTACGGCGGCGGCGTGGCCACGGTCAACGGCTCGAATGGCGGCGTTCCCGCCCACCTGCAGACTCTGCGTCTGGCGGGAAGCCGCGGCAATGTCGGCGGCGACGCCACGGCATTCGTGACCGACCCCGAGGCGAAGGCCAACTTGATCGTTTCGGTTCAGTTCCTCGGCGTCGAGGGCGGCACGGGGACGTTCAGCCCGATCTCGGGTCTGCTGTCGTCGACAGCGACTCCCGGCCAGTGGAGCGGCGTCATGCCGTTGGCTGGTCTGGTCAAGCTCTGCCTGCTGAACACGAACTGCATCAACTTCGGCGGCATGCCGCTGACGGAGATCCAGGGCAGCCAGACCGTCGGCGTCGGCATCGGTGGCCTGCTCACCTTCACGATCTTCAGCGGCTTCGCGCGCTTCTCGGTGGAAGCCAATCCGTGGACGCTGAAGACGACGATTGTCCAGGACAATCAGACGACGGCTGGGGAGGCCGGCAACACGACATTCGTGCCCATCACTTTCAAGGGCTTCGCTCATGACCCGGCTTCGGGCACGACGAACACCGCGGATATCGGCGGTGTCGTGCAGCTCGTTACCGGCGCGCAAATCAAGTCGACACTGCCGGCCGGCTCCAACAAAAAGATCGGCGCGGGCGTCAGCCTGCTCGTCCGGTTCATTCCCGAGCCGGGAATGCTGCTGCTCATCGGTTCGGGTGCCGCGGGCCTCGCGCTGCTCGGCCGCAAGCGGATGCGCAAGTAACGAAGATCTAGCCTGAACCAGGCTGACCTTCAGGGCGGTCTCCTTCGGGAGGCCGCCCTTTCCTTTTGCGTGGCCGAGAGCAGGCGAGTCAGAGCAGACCCGCGTTGCTCAGATAGCGCGCAAAGATCTCCGCCACCGCCGCGTTCGGGTGCCAGGTGTCGCCCGGCGCCTCCTGCACTCTCACGCCGTCGCGCAGCGCATCCTCCAGCGCCGGAAACAGATCGAAGTGCCGGATGCCCTCGGCTTCCAGAAAGGCGAGGATGCGCTGCCGGGCCCGGACCTGTTGCCGGCCCCATTTCTGTGGCCGCTGCAGCAACGGCAGCACCACCACCGAGAGCCGCGTGTCGCTTGCGTCGAGCACCTCGCGCAGCTCGACCAGTGCGGCCTCGGTCTCCGACGCCACCTGCTGGAAATCGCCGCCGTCGCCGCGCACACGCCCGAGCCAGAGTCGATACAGGTACGAGTGCCGGAAGAGCCAGGGCTCGACCTCTCGAGATGACTGGTTGAGCGCGTATACCACCAGCCGCCCGTCTTCATCGCGGAACGCGATCGGCGTCGTCTCGTAGTCGTTCAGATGGAACGTCACGATCACGTGATCGGGCTCGATCGCGGCGTTGTACTTCCGATAGAAGGCGACTTCCTGCAACGTGTTGAACGACTCGACGCCGGCGTTCCAGTACTCAAAGTCGGCGTCGCCGTAGAGATCGCGCAGCGCCGCGACGATGCGCCCCCGTGCCGTCACCGAATCGCCCACGAAGAGCAACCGCATGCGGCCGGGCGTCTTCGGGAGCGGATACTCGTTGCGATGGGTGCCATGCGCGTCGAAGACGTCGTTGGCGAGCCGGGGGCGGAATCCGAACTCCGGATCGACGGTGAAGAGCTCCGCCCGTTCGGCGCCCCGCATCCACGGCAACTCCTGCGCGGCGCCGAACCCGGCGCCGGGGCTCCACGCGTGCAGCGCGACCTCTGCCAGACCGACCGCAAAGCCCAGGCCCGCCACCAGGAGGAGACCGTTGGCCGCGAAGTTGCGCAGGCGCGTCACTTCGTGGTCGAGATGCCACCGTCGACGGGAACCACCGCACCCGTGAGGTACGCACCCGCCTGGGAGGCCAGGAAGATTGCGACCCCGGCCATGTCCTCGGGCCGACCGATGCGGCGCAACGGCACGGTATCACGGAGGGCGTCGCCGAAGCGCTCGAGCGTGGCCGCCATCATCTTGCTTTCGAACGGACCCGGGGCGATGGCGTTGACGGTGATGTGCTTGGGCGCGAGGCGGCGCGCCAGCACGCGGGTGAGGTGGTGCACCGCCGCCTTGCTCGAGGAGTAGGCGTAGGTCTCGAGGAGCGGCACCTGGATGCCGTCGACCGAGCCGATGTTGATCACGCGCGCGGGGTCCTCCTCGCTTGCCGCTGCCTCGAGCTGTGGCAGCAGTGCGCGCGTCAGGTGGAAGACGCTCTTCACGTTCAGCGCCAGCACCTTGTCCCAGGCAGCATCGGGGTACTCCTCGAGCGGGGCGCCCCAGGCGGCGCCGGCGTTGTTCACCAGCACGTGCAGCGCGGGCTCGCGCTCCGCCAGCTCGCGCGCCAGGCCGATGCACCCGGCCTCGGTGGAGAGATCCGCCGGCAGCGCCACACAGCTCCCGAGCTTCGAGAGTTCGGCCGCCACCACCTCGCAGACATCCGCCTTGCGCGATGAAATGGTCACGCGGGCGCCGTTCTCGACGAAGCCCTGCGCGATCATCCGCCCGATGCCGCTGGATCCGCCGGTGACCAGCACGGCCTTGCCACCCACGTCGAAGAGCTGCTTCACGGCGCCTCCGTCGTCGGAACGTCCAGCGCCACCACGCTGCCGGTGGCTTCCTCCCAGGCCTGGCGCAGCACATCGTCGCGCTCGAAGACGACGAAGGGCGGCAAGCCACCCGGAGCGTAGCCGGCATCGCTGGTGAGCGACGCGCCGGCCAGCATCTCGTCGAGAGAGAGCCCTTGCGCGGCCGCCGCCTGCCCGACCCGCCACACCTCCAGGAGGAAGCGCTGGAAGCCCTCGATCGCCTCCCGACCCGCCACCGGGCCATGGCCGGGGATTACGTGATCGAAGTCGAGCTCGAGCACACGATCGAGCGTCTCGATCCAAGCTGCCAGCGAGCCACCGCCCTCGAGATCGACGAGAGGGTAGAGGCCGTTGAAGAGCAGATCGCCGCTGTGCAGCACGCGGTCCTCGACGAAGAGCACGACGAGGTCGCCGCCGGTGTGCCCGCGACCCAGGTGGAAGGAGCGCACGGTCTTGCTGCCGATCGACAGCTCGTGAACGTCCGACACCAGCTCGTTCGGCAGCATCTCCTCGGCACCCTCCTCCCAGTAGGCCGCGTCGAAGTGCCGCAGGTAGTCGAGGGTGCGCGCCGCCGCCACGATGCGCGTGCCCGCGGCAAAACCCAGGTTCCCGTGGGTGTGGTCCTGGTGGTAGTGCGTGTTCAGGACGGCCTGCACCGGACCGCGCCCCAACTCCTCTGCGCGCTCGCGCACCCGGACCCCCTGCGAGCGGAAGGTCAGCGTGTCGACGATCACGGCTCCGGCGCCGGTCGCCAACACGCCCACGTTGCCGCCTGCACCGAACAGCACGTGCACATCCCCCGTTATCTGCTCGACCTCGAGCGCGGTAATCCGATCGTAGAGCCAGAGCGTCCCGATCGCAGAGACCGCAACGACGGCAAGCGCAACCCTCACCACAACTCGACGCATCGGCTCCCTCCCGTGGTGCGGGGCGGAAGATACCTCACACACTCGCCCGGGAGAGAGCTGCGCAGCTCTGGTTCTTCGCGTCGGCAGCCGCTTCGCGAAGCCGTTCGGCGCCGGCTGCCCTAGCCAGCTCCAGCGCGCGCGGGATCAGCGCTCAGCCGCCGCCGCTGAAGAAAGCTTCTTCGTCGGCGCTGATGGCCTTGAACGACGGACGCGAGAGCACCCGCTCGAGAAGGGCCGAGAGCTTCGGCCACCGAGTCACATCGAGGTCCTCACCGGCGAGCCGCAAGTTGCGGAAAGGTGATGCGATCGCGATGTCGGCGATGGAAAAGAGCCCGCCCACCAGATAGTCGGCGTCGCCGAGCTGGCCCTCGAGATAGTCGAAGACGGGCGGCGCCGTCTCGCTGAGTACCTGCCGGACCTTGGCCTCGTCGGGTGCCTGCTTCAGGAAGCCCTTCCGGATGATGCGCTCGAAGAAGGGCACCGTGCACACCTCCACGAGCTTGGTGTCGCCGTACTCCTCGAACCAGAGCGCACGGCCGAGCCCGCGCGCATCCTCGGGATACAGCTCCGGTTTTGGATAGGCCCGCTCGAGATACGAGCCGATGCAAGACGAGTCCGGCAAGACGTAGTCGTCGTCTTCGAGGCACGGGATCTTCCCGAGCGGACTCTTCTGCTTGTACTCGTCACTCACTCCGAACGGGACCAGCGGGTCCTGCTCGTAGGACAGCGACTTCTCTTCGAGGATCACGCGGACCTTGCGGACGAAGGGGGAGCCGTTGGCTCCGTGCAAGAGGATTCCCATTTTGTGAAGCTCCTGTCTCGTCGGGGGTTGGCCGGATCGAAGCTGTCGTCGACCCGTCTCATCGAGCAGCTCGATTCCTCAGCGGCCAAGCTCGAGGGGCAGGTCGATCTTCAAAACAGTAGTCAAATATTTCCCCAGGGGACAGAACGGGCTCGATAGACTCCCGCGTCCGCGCTTGCGGAAATACGGAGAGACCAACCATGAGCCACCGACTGCACCTCAGCTCCCCCTCCCCCCTCTTTCTCGCCGCTATCGCCACCCTGGCGTTGCTGGCGCCTGCCGCCGTGGCCGTCGAAGAGCCGGCGGCGGACGTTCCCGCGCCGGCAGAGCCTGCGGAGGAGATCGCCCTCGACCACACGACGCCGCGCGGGGCCATGCTCGCCTTTCTCAGCGCCTCGCGTGACGGAGACTTCCAGCGGGCCGCTGCCTGCCTCGACCTCTCCCCCCTGCCCCAGCGCAAGCGCGCGATCGAGGGGCCTCGACTCGCGCGCCGCCTCAAGCTCGTGCTCGATCGCATGCTGTGGGTGGATCCCGAGCTGCTCTCGGCCGATCCCGGTGGCCACCGGGACGACGGGCTTCCGAGCATCCGGGATCGAGTCGGCAGCATCGCCACCGCAGACGGACCGTTCGAGATCACCGTCGATCGCGTGCGCGATGCATCAGGGGAACGACGCTGGCTCGTGTCCGCCCGCACGGTGGCAAAGATTCCGGACCTCTACGCCGAGCACGGCTGGGGCCCGCTGGGCGACTGGCTGCCGGACACCTTCTTCCGCAGCGAGCTGTTGAACATACAGCTCTGGCAGTGGCTGGCGCTGCTGACGCTGCTCGTCCTGGCCTACGCACTCTCCTGGGTGGTCGTGCGGCTCGGCCTCGTCACCCTGGTGCGACCGTTCACGGCGCGCACCGACACAGACCTCGACAACCGCCTGCTCGAGCTCACCGCCGGGCCACTGCGGCTCGCCGTCGCCGTCACCTTCTTCGCGCTCGGTGTGCTCTCCCTGGGGCTGGCGCCGCCGGCGGCGCGCTTCTTCGGAAGCATCGAAAAGATATTCTTCGTGGTGTCGGTGACGTGGCTGCTGTTGCGGCTGGTCGACGTCTTCGGCCAGTTGACCGAGCAGAGGATGCTGCGACGCGGCCAGGCCAGCGCGCTCAGCCTGGTGCCGCTCGGGCGCAAGGGCCTCAAGCTGGCGGTGGTAGTGCTGGCGGGTCTGGCCGCCCTCGACAGCTTCGGCTTCGACGTCACCGCATTGATCGCTGGCCTCGGCGTCGGCGGCCTGGCCGTGGCTCTCGCCGCACAGAAGACGATCGAAAATCTCTTCGGCGGCGCCACGCTGCTGGCCGACCGTCCGGTGCAGGTCGGCGACTTCTGCCGCTTCGGCGACAGAGTAGGCACCGTCGAGGAAATCGGTCTGCGCTCGACCCGTGTGCGCACTATCGACCGCACCATCGTGACCGTACCGAACGCCGAGTTCTCGACGCTTCAGCTCGAAAATTTCGCGGCGCGCGATCGCATCTGGTTCCACCCGCAACTCGGCCTTCGCTACGAAACCACCCCCGATCAGCTGCGCTATGTGCTCGTGGAGATTCGCCGCATGCTCTACGCGCACCCGAAAGTCGATCCCGACCCGGCACGGGTGCGCTTCGTCGGCTTCGGCAGCTCCTCCCTCGATCTCGATATCTTCGCCTACCTGCGCACCTGCGATTACGCCGAGTACCTCGAAATTGCCGAAGACCTGAACCTGCGAATCATGGACATCGTGGCCGAGGCCGGCACCGGCTTCGCCTTTCCGTCGAGCACCACCTATCTCGCGAAGGACGACGGCGTCGACACCGAGCGCGGCGCGGCGGCAGAGCAGACGGTGGCGAAGTGGCGGGAGCGGGGCGAGCTCTTCCTGCCGGCGTTTCCACCGCGGCAGATCCAGGATCTCTCGGACCGGCTGCCGTGGCCGCCGGAGGGCACCCCCGGCGCGAGTTCAGAGGTCTGAGCGCAGACGGGTGGGCTTGCCGAAGAGCCAACCCTGACCAAAGCGGATGCCGAGCTCGCCGAGAGTCTCCAGCTCCTCGAGGGTGTCGAGGCCCTCGCCGATCATCTGCGCACCGATCTGTTCAGCAACCGAACGCAACGCGCGCAGCAGCTCCTGACGGGCCGGATCCTCGTCGATGCCCGAGACGAACGCGCGATCCATCTTGATGAAGTCGGGGGAGAGTTCCATCACGGCCTCGAGGCTCGCGTAGCCAGCACCGGTATCATCGAGAGCAATCTGGAAGCCCAGCTTGCGGTAGTGGTCACGCACCTCGCGGAAGATGTCGAAGTTCCCGATCGACTCCTGCTCCGAGATTTCGAAGACCACGTCGCTGGGACTCAGCTGGCACGTGGCCAGGGTCTCGCACAGCACCTCGGGCCGAAAGTTCGGATCGTGGATCGTGGTCGGCCGCACGTTGAGAAAGAGCTTGGTGCCCCCGGGCAGGTCGAGCGCGCCGGCCATGCCGCTCTGGCGACACAGACAGTCGAGCTGGAAGAGCAGATCTTCCTCGTCCGCCGTCGCAAACAGCACCGCCGGCGAATGCAGGTCGCTGCCCTCGGGCCCCCGCGCCAGCGCCTCGTAGCCGAAGACCGTGCGGCTCTCGACTTCGACGATCGGCTCGTACACCGAGTAGATATTGCCTTCGAGCACGAGTTCGAAGAGCCGCTGGCGTCTGCCGCGCGCTTCCAGCTTCGCGTTGAGCTCGGCTTCGGCGCGCGCCTCCCTGAGCGCGGCACTCACCTGTGAGTCGGCACCAATGGTCGGGTTGCGCAGCGCCGCTCCCGTGCCGATCTGAAGCGGCGGGGCCTGCTTCAGATACGGATAACCAACCCGTCCGCCGCGCGCGCCAAGACCCTCGATCAGCTTGCGGCGCAGCTCCGGCAACTCTCGCTTGTAGAACCCTGCCTCATGAGGCTCGCGAAACAGCAACAACAACACTTCCTGGCGCCCGGTCTCGCCGGTCACCACCAAGTCGTTGATGGAGAGACTGCCCCCGACGAGCTCACGAATCAGCTCGACCAGATCCGACATGGCATGCAGGTACGCGTCGGCGCCGTACTGGCGCTCGACCACACCCAGGCGCGAAGCATCGACGACCACGACACCGAGCGCCCCTTCCAAGGTGAAGTGGTCGTTGATCTGCGACAACACCTCGCCAAAGCTCACGAGCGAACGCGGCGCAGCAGCCTGACGAGACCAGTCGGCGGACTCTTCCTCCATACAGCTGCCATCGGCATACCGCCGGCCGCCGTTGAGCCACTCGGCGGAGCCCCCGGCCAGGCGGGTGAGGCAGAGCTCAGTGAACCCCGCGCGTCGCGATCAGGGTCGCCGGCTCGACGCCCAGGCCGCGCAGGACGTGATCCCACATCAACGTGGAATCGACGCAAAAGACCACCTCGTCGGTGGCGGGCGCGACCAGCCAGGCTCCTTCGGCGAGCTCCATCTCGAGCTGCCCGGGACCCCAGCCCGCGTAACCCACGAGCAGGCGCAGCTTGTCGGGCGGCTCGCTCGCCACATGGCGCAACACGTCCAGCGAGCCCGCAAAGCAGATGCCCTCGCCAACCCGTTGCACGTCCTGCTCGGCGTAGCCCGGCAACCCGTCGAAGACCAGCCAGCCGGTCTGCGGCTGCACCGGCCCGCCCCAGCCAATGGCCGTCTCCGGCTCGCCGCACCAGTCGAGCTCCAACGACGCGCACAGACCCGTGGCGCTGATCTCGGTGTCGCGGTTCAGCACCACACCGAAGGTTCCCTGGTCGTCGTGGTGCACCACCAGCACGACCGCGCGCCGGAAGTTCGGATCGCGCAGCTGCGGCATGGCCACGAGCAGCATGGATTCGAGGGAAGACCCGGCCACTTCGCGAGGGTAGCAGGCTGTGAAACGCCAGCGACGGCCGTATCCTCGATCGATGGGCTCCTCGCCGCTGCGCGACCTGTGCATCGGTACGCTCGGCATCGAGGGCGTGCTGTGCATGGTCGCTCTGGGCGCTGCGTGGCTTTCGCGCCGCCACTGGATCGACCGACTGGGACTCGCGCCCGGAACGCTTCCGGCACGAAACTGCGCGCTCCTGGCGATCGGCACCGTGGCGCTCTCACTCGCGCTCGACGGCGTGATCGAGGTGGCCGGGCTGCGCGCGGGAACGCCCCTCGAAGAGTTCGCGCAGCTGCTGGCGGGTGCGCGTGGAGTCGACCTCGCCTTCGCACTGCTGGCCCTGGGGCTGGTGCCGGGCTTCGCCGAGGAGCTGCTCTGCCGCGGGCTGGTGCAGCGCGGTCTCGAAGCGCGGCTGGGCACAGCCGGAGCGGTCGTCGTGGCGGCGCTCTGCTTCGGTGCACTCCACGTCGATCCGGTGCACGGCGGCTTCGCCGTGCTGCTCGGACTCTATCTCGGCGTCGCCGCCGCGCGAGCCGACAGCATCCGTGCAGCGATCGTCTGTCATGCCTCGAACAATCTTCTCGCAGTGTACTCCGCCGCCTGGTGGCCGGAGCTTCGGCCGCCCGGCCCCCTCGGCATAGGCCTGGCAGCTGCAATCTCCCTCACCTGCCTGTGGTGCGCGTGCCGGCCGTGGCCAGCCAGATCAGGCCTACAGATCCGAGACAGATCGGTCGACTCGTGAGGGGTCGCCCCCCGACTGGGGGGTGGGGAGCGTCCGATGGCCAGTTCGCCGGAAGTGCTGCTGCTCGACGACGGAGAGCTCGACGAGGTCCAATCGATCCTGGACTCGCTCGGCGTCTCCTATGGACGCGTGCGCGGCGCCGCCATCGCCGGGAAGACCCCCGCCCCGCGCAAGCTGCTGGTAACCACACCACGCCGCATCGACGCCGTGCCGTTCGTGGGCTCCGACTGCGACGCCATCGTGCGCATCGTGGTCGTCAGCGAGGATTCGCCCACGCTGCGCGCGCAGCTACGCGACGTGGGCTTCGACTACCTCGTGCGCCACCCGGTTCACCCGATCGCGCTGCGCCTACTATTGCTGCGCTGCCTCTTCAGCGGCTCCGAGCGACGCGAGGACGAGCGGGTGCCCGTCGGCTTCGAAGTCTCCTATCGCATGGGACTGCTGCCAAAGCGCGCAGTGCTGGCGGATCTCTCGACCCGCGGCTGCCGCATCCTGTCGAAGTGGGCTGCGGAACCGGGCAAACGCATCTCGCTCACGATCCCGCCGCGCGCGGGTGTCGCCGAGCCCCTGACGCTCCGGGGCAAGGTGGTGCGCTTGACTCTCGATGAACACATGGCTCCCGCGGGACCCTACAGCGCCGCAGTCGAGTTCGAACCACTTTCCGACACGGCAAAGACGAAGCTCAAATGGGTGCTCGAAGAACGCGCACGCGGGCCCGCCCAGCTCGGGGCAGAGGCGCGCAAACCACAGCCCGAACTCGACCCGCCGGAGACCAGCGCGGAGGACCTGACCCGCGACATGGACGTCGAGATCGATGTCCAGCTGACGCCCGAACCAGAAGACGCGGAAGCTGCTGAGCTCACCGAAGCCGCTGTCTCAGAGGAGCTGACGAGCGCGGCCGACGCGGATACTCGAGAGGAGCCGACGAGCGCGGCCGACGCGGATGCCGACCCGGCCGGAGGCGAGCGGCGCGGCGGTCCACGGGCCCTCTACAAACGCCGAATTCCGGCGTTCGGCGAACGCGCCATGCGCGTGCTCGTGGCGCGGGACCTCTCGATAGGCGGCATGCGCATCGATCACGAGTCTGGCCTTGCGATCGGCGACCGGCTGCACCTGGCCATCTACGGAGCCGCCGATGAGGAGCCCTTCCTGGTGTGGGCCAGCGTCGACCGCGACGACGGCGACCGGGGCCTGCTGCTCGCCTTCGACCCCATCCCGCCAGCCATAGCGCAGCAGCTCGAGCAGGTGGTGGTGAATCTGCCCGCGGTGGAGTCGCTCCACAACGAAGATGCCCACTCCATGGGCAGCGTCGTGAGCGAGATCCTGCTCGGCTGAGCCCCACGCGCTGCACCGGGCAGAATGGGCTAGTCTCCTCGGCCTTCCGAGGAGATCCCGATGGCCCGCAGCAAGAGCAAGCAGAAGCGCAAGCGTCACGTGACGAAGCTCCGCCACAAGCGGCGCCAATCCCGCAAGAAGGCGGCCCGACAGCAGGCGCAGGGCTAGGAGCCCATCACGGACGCTGGGCGGGGCCGCGCGCCGAGGTCGGCGAGCGCACGAGGCTCAGCTCGAGGGGGGCGTCCTCGGATGATCCCGCCGCTGCGGTCGCAGCGACGCCGCGTACCCAGCGTTCCGCATGTTGCGGGCGGCACTTGCCGCGCTGACAGAACGCTCGCTCGAGCACGTCCGCGGCGAGCTGCGCGGCACCGTGCCACCAGAGATCGCCATGCACGACCACGGTGGCCACGGCCAGCTTGGGTTCGTCGGCCGGCGCAACGCCGATGAACCACTCGTATTTGCCTTCTGGATCGGTCCCAGAGAGGCTGCCGGTCTTCCCTGCAACCCGGACCTCGCCGAGCTTCGGCCGGCCGTTGCGGTGGCGAAAGGCACTGCGCGCCGTGCCGCGGGTAGTCGTGTCGACGAGCATCTCGCGCAGCTCGGCGGCAACCGCCTGACTCATCACTCGCCTCGGGCCGGCGACGGCCGGCAGCGGCAGCTCGTGCCCGGCACCGTCGAGCACGCGATCGATCCAGCGTGGTGTTACCAGCTCACCATCGCTGAGACTGGCCGCCAGCTGGGCCGCGTGGAGCGGTGTGATCCGACAGCCCGCCAGACCGCAGCCGAGCTTCGCCGTGTCGAAGCGATCCTCGCCCGGGTCGACGCTGCCCGCCGCGTGGGCCGGCGCCGGAGCGGCCAGCCAGCCAAAGCGCTCGATCGCGGCCAACAGGGGCTGGGCGCCCACCGCGTGCACGGCGAGCTGCCCGAAGCACTGGTTGTTCGACGTGGCGAGCGCCTGGCGCAGCGACACCGTGGTGCCCGAGTGCGGCGGATCGACGCGCTTTGGCGTCAAGCGGTAGGGGCTGCCGTTGAAGCGACACGGCAGCCTGGCGGTCTCCGGCGCGGAACCGAGTGCGGCAGCGGCCGTGATCACCTTCACCAGCGAGGCCGCGGGGTAGGTACGCGTGGCGGGAAAGTTTTCGACGTCAGTCGACGCATAGGCCAGCACGCGCCCGCTGCCAGGCTCGAGCACGATCACGTGACCCAGCGCCACGCGCCCCCGATCGAGTGCGCGGTGCACCTCGCGCGTGAGGGCTGCGTCCAGGGTGTACTCCACCTGGAGCGGTCCGGAGATGCCGGATCCGTGCCAATCGACGGTCTCGACGACGCGCCCGGACACTCCGGTCTCGCCGACCCTCCGCGTCTCGGCGCCAACCGGCTGGGGGATCGCGAGTTCGAGCACATCGCGAGTCACGGGCAGGCGTTCGAGCAGCCGCGACGGGACGCTGCGAGGCGGGGCGGACGCGACGTCGGGCAGCGGAGCGGCGGGCGGGGCGACTCGGGCGGGCTTCGACGCCGCTCCGGCAAACTCCTCGCGATTGGCAAGATCCGCTAGACCGTAGGCGAACCCGCCAGCCGCAATGACCAGCAGCGCAGCGGCCAACAAGGTGACCAGGCCGCGCGCGGACAGACGGCACCGACGACGCTGGCCCCGCGCGTGACGCCAGCTCGACCCGCGCATCCCGTCGTCTCGTCGTCGATCGAAGCGCCAGTTGGAAGGAGGACCGCTCCCCAAGGCTCTGCCTTCCTGCGCGCATTGGTGTGCGGCACGGCGGGGGGGACGCGAGACCGGGCCAAGGTAGGTCGTCGCCTACGCCGCGACAACCCCTCGCACCTCGGGAATGCATTCCCGCAAGCGCGCTCCGATACCGTGCTCGAGCGTCGCCACCGAACTCGGGCAGCCGCTGCACGCGCCGCGCATACTGACCACGACGATGCCGTCGCGAAACGCGACGAACTCCACATCGCCTCCGTCCATCGCGAGAGCAGGGCGCACTTCTTCGTCCAACACTTCACGAATCCGCGCCACCAACACGTCCTCGTCGTGAGTCTGGCCCGGCTCGAAGGCAGGACCCAGGGCGTCGACACCTTCCGCAAAGCTTGCCCTCAGCCGCTCCACCACCGGCTGAGCCAGATCCGTCCACTCCACATCGGTGCGCCGTGTCACGGTGACGAAGTTGGAGGCCAGAAACACCCCGACGATCCCATCGATTTCGAAGAGCCGAGCGGCCAGGGGAGAGACGCTGGCTGCTGGTGCGGCGTCGAAGTGCACCGCCACCCCCGGCGCCACGATGGGCCGACCGAGCACCCACTTGATGCTGTCCGGGTTCGGGGTGCGCTCGGCATGCACGCGGAAGCCAGGCTCCATGGGCCCCTCCGACCCCAGAATAGCCGATGCGCGAACCCCGAGTCAGCCACCGAAGAGCTGCCGCTCGACTTTCGCGAGCGTCAGCACCGCGTGGCCACGCTGGCGCGCCAGCGCCGCCTCGCGGGGGCCGTTGTAGCCCCAGCCGGCCAACGCACAGACCACCCCGAGGGCCGCCACGTCGTCGAGGTGGTTCACCTTGTCGTCTACGAAGGTCATCTGCGCCGGGACAACTCCGTGGGCAGAGCCGAGCCGCTCGAGATGCGCGCGCTTGCTGACACCCGCCTCTTTGTCGAGTACAGAGGTCTCGGGAAACAGATCGTCGATGCCATATGCGGCGAGCAGCTTGCGCACCGAGCGCCGGTCCTTCGAGGTGGCGATGGCCAGCACGCACTCACCCGAACGCCGGCGCAGCAGCTCCGGCACACCCGGGTACGCGCCCATCAGGCGCTGCCAAGCCGCGGCGTCGCGCTCACTGAGCGCGGCGCGCACGCGGTAGAAGCGCTTGTGAAACGCGCGCAGGGAACCCGCGTCGATGTCGGCCTTGAACGCATCGTACGCCGTCTGACCGGGGATGACAGCGCCAGCCTCGAGAGCGTGCAGCTCGACGGCGTAGTCCTCAGCGCGATTGCCGAGGGGCATCATCTCGAGAAAGGGCGCGTAGAGAGAGCAGCCCGCGACATCGGCGGAGCTCGGCACCCGCGCTTCATCCAGCAGCGGTTCCGCAGGCTGACACAGGCGCGACGCGGGGTGCAACGCGCACCAGGTGCGCATTGCCACCACGAAGGCCTCCGGTGCGCTGTCCGAGATCACCCCGTCGAAGTCGAGCGCCAGTAACCGCAAGCCAGGCACTGTAGCGCGCGCCCCGCCCATCGATCAGCCGATTTCGAGCACCGCCGCCCCGCGCACCCGATCCTGCTTGAGATCGATCAGTGCCTGGTTCGCCTGCTCGAGTGGATAGGCGTGCGTCTCGGTCTGGATCGGAATTTCGGCGGCAAGGGCCAGCAGCTCTCGGCCATCGGCCCGGGTGTTGGCAGTAACGCTGCGCAACACCCGCTCCTGGAAGAGATGCGCCTGGTAGTCGAGGGGAGGCACGTCGGAGAGATGGATGCCCGCAACAGCCAGCGTGGCACCGCGATCCAGCGCGGCGAGCGCCGGCCGCACCAGCTCGCCGGCCGGCGCAAAGAGGATCGCGCCATCCAGCGGCCGCGGCGACGGATCGAAGCTGTCCCCAACCCAGACGGCGCCCAGCTCCTCCGCGAGCTCCCGATGCGCCCCGCCGCGGCTGAAGACGTAGACCTCGCAGCCGTGATGTTGGGCCACCTGGAGCGTGATGTGCGCCGAACCACCGAAGCCCCAGACGCCGAGACGGCCGCCCGGCGCCACCCCGGCCGTCTTCCAGGCGCGGTAGCCGATGATTCCGGCGCAGAGCAGCGGCGCCACGCTGCGGGCCTCCGCGGCGTCCAGTAGCGGATAGGCGAACTCCGCGGGCACGGTGACCTGCTCAGCGTAGCCCCCGTCGCGATCCCAGCCGGTGAAGCGAGGCGCCAGGCATAGATTTTCCGCACCGCGGGCGCAGAAACGGCACCCGCCGCAAGCACGGTTCAACCAGGCCACGCCGACGCGCTGCCCAATCTCGAGCGGACCCGCGCCGTTCACTGCGTCGACGCGACCGACGACCTGGTGGCCGGGAATCACGTGAGGCATGCGCGGCTCGAGATCGCCTTCGACGACGTGGAGATCGGTGCGACACACGCCGCACACCTCGACGACGACGCGCACCTCTCCGGGGGCGGGCTCGGGCACTTCGCGATCGACGAGCTCGAGCGGCTGCATTTCCGCCGGAGCGGGTGCCGAGAGCTGCATCGCGCGCATCCTCTGCGACATGGAGCGTCGCTAGAGGAGACCGGCGCGCCAGTACATGTCGAAGAGCACGACCGCAGCGAAGAGCACGCCCATCACGGCGGCTGCGACGGCCAGCTTGCCGGAGCCGCGGTGGCCGCGAGCCCGCTCGGGCGCGGCGACCGGATCCGCTGGATCGCGAGTCACGTTGCGCGTCCCCGCGAGGACCAGGCCCCGCCGCACTGCGAGGCCACCCGCCACCAACATCACCAGAACACAGGCCTCGTGGAAGCGCAGCACCCAGACGGCGTACGGGCTCCACGTCGACAGGTCCTCGCGACCCAGAATCGCCAGCTTCAACACATACGCCACTAGGAAGAGGCCCACCAGCCCGGCGCCACTCAGCATCAGCCGCCGGTGCAGCTGAATGTTCCCACTCCGCCGCGCGCGCACACCCGCAAACGCCAACGCCACGATCGCCACGAGGTTGGCGAACGAGCCCGTCCAGAACAGTACTTTCGGATCCATCAGCCAGCAGGTCTCCGTGTAGAGTGTTTCGCGAGCGCTTCCGAGAGCTCCCGACGCCGCGCCAGCAGAGCGCCGAGATCCTGGAGACAGCCGCGCAGCACGGGCTCGACGGTTCCGATGTCGGGGCGCCAGACCGTACGCAGCGTGCGCTCGGCGTCGGCGGAGAGCTCGTCCCATGTCTGGTCCCCAGGCCGAGCTGAAACCCGCAACACGAGGCGTACCCGCACGGTCACGAGCCAGCCGAGGCCCTCGCGCGGCGCGGCGACCGTGAACTCCTCCATCCGCAGGGCCACGTGGGCAGCGGCATCCTGCGCCACGACCCGATGTCCGGCATCGTGCAGCGTCTCCGTCACCGTGCGCCGCAGAATGGTACCCGCGTCTTCGGTGAGATGGATGGGACCGCCTGGCTGCAAGGGGGCGGCGCCCCGCACGCCCACCGGCTCGGCCATGTCCGGCACGTTCGCCACCGCACCGACCGAAACGCGAAGCGGCGCGAGCTCGCCGAGCGCCGCCGGGTCGACCGGCGGCAGTGCCTCGGGCGCCCGCACGAGCAACTCCGACGCACACCCGAACGCGAGGCAAGCGAGCAGCAGCCACGACCATCGCGGCGGCATCGAGCGGACCGGCCTGCGGCTCAACGCAGCACCACCGCATCGACGATGCCGAGCCCCGCTCTCACCCGAGCGAAGCAATCGTGCACGTCTTCGTGCAGCTCGCCCGAACGCGTCGCTCGGGCGACCTTCGCCAGGGGCAGCGGACGGCCCAGCGACCGGGACACGGGTCCGCCCGGCGCCAGCAGGCGCTTGGCGTCCAGCACGCGATAGGCATCCTCACCGGCCTGCGCCGGCAGATGGTCTCTCAGCGCGCGCACGACCCGCCCGTTGGAGTCGCGCAGACGCAGCGCGCGCTCGATCGCCGAGGGCACCAGCAGATAGCTCTCGATGTGTCGCCTCCGCCAGGTGAAGAACTCGAGGCCCGGCTCCGCGCGAGTGGAGCCTGCGTCGGCCCCGCCGTCGTCGCGATCGAGAACGCACAAAGCCCTGCGCCCGCTCGCCGCGCCGCCCAGCGACTGGAAGTGCTCGACGGCCCGATCCGGCTGCTTGCCACCCAGGATCACCATCGAGCGAGAGAGCTGGCGTGCGAACTCCGGGAACAGCCGGCGGCACCAGCCATCCAGGATGCCCCGGTCACCGGGTCCCTCGAGGTAGAGCACGAAGCCGTCGGCACCCTTGCCCACCCAATCAGCCCGCGGCATTTCAGCTCCGAAAGTTTGATGACGCATGAGCAGGTTCGGCCGGCATGGGCACGCGGCGCGCCGCGCCCCAGACCCAAGAGCCTTGGCCCCAGGGTACCAGAGGGGCGCGAGCAGCAAACCACAACCACTGCCCATCGAGATACGGCGGAGGACCACCGCCGCGGGTCACCCGCTGGCGCCCGGCAGCGCGTGCGGATCGCCCTCCAGCGCAACGAGTACCTCGACGTGCGGCGTCTGCGGGAACAGATCGAACGCTTCCACGTGCCGAAGCTCATAGCCACCGCGGAGCAGATGACCGAGGTCCCGCGCCAATGTGGCCGGATCACACGACAGATAGACGAGGCGCCGCGGCGCGATCCGCAGCAGCCGCTCGATCACGGATCGCGGAAGCCCCGTGCGCGGCGGATCCAAGAGCGCGAGATCTGTGACGCCGGCAGGCGCCAGCCAGGCCTCGCTCGCGACATCTGCCTCGAAGATCTCGACATGCTCGAGCCGCGCCGCCGCGAGGTTCTCGCGCAGATCGTCGACGGCCACTGGAGATGCCTCGACGGCCACCAGCAGATCGAAGCGCCGCGCCAGCCCCAGGGTGAAGAAACCCGCGCCCGCGTACAGCTCGAGGGCACAGCCACCGCGCCCGGCACAGGCGAAAACACGCTCGGCGAGCCGTTCGTGGAGCAGCGCGTTCGACTGCGCGAAGGCACCCGGGGAGATGCCAATTGCGTCGCCGCCCACGTGGAGGGTGAGGCGGGGCCCGTCGCCTCCCGATAGCGGGGTGGCACGAGAGGCGCCCGCGGCGAAGGCCAGCTCCCACTCCCCGTCGCGCCGTGGCGCGTCCGCCGCAAACGCTCCGAGCCGCTCCTCGAGATGCTCGAGCAACACCGGGCACGCGCGCGTCGCACACAGCGCGCGAGACCCGCGCCGGCGATAGCCCACGACGCCGGCCTCCACCTGCACGCGGGTGCGACCGCGGTAGTGATAGGCGCTGGGCGATGCGGTGATCTCGATGGGAATCGTCCACTCGACGCGGCCGATGCGCCGCAATGCGTCTGCGACGATCGCCTGCTTGGCTTCCAGCTGTGTCGCGTAGGCCAGGTGTTGCCAGGTGCAGCCGCCACACACACCGAAGACGGCGCAGCGCGGCTCGACCCGCACTAACGATGGCTCGAGCAACTCGACCAGCTCGGCACGGGCGTGACGCGCCCGAAGCTCTGTCACCGCGACTCGCGCGAGATCTCCCGGTGCTGTCAGGGGTACGAAGACGACGCGCCCGTCGGGAAGACGCCCCACGCCGTCACCACCCGCAGCAAGGCGTTCGACGCGGACTTCGACACTCGACTGATCCGACACAGGCATGCTGGGCGCGCGCTTTCCTCGCTTCGGCGGGCCCTGTATCGTCGCACGCGGAGTGAACGAGTTCCACATTCCCGACCGAGATCCTGCCGCCACGCGCGCCGCGCCCAGCCCTTCCTCGAAGCTCACGGGAATGGCTCGGTGCATGCTCGCGTTGGCCGCGACGGCGATCGTCCCGTGGAGCGCATCTGCCGACGAGCTGCTGGCGGGCGCCGCTGTGAGTCTTCGCAAGCCGCTGGCCGCCATCGCCCTGGATTTCGAGGCTCGGCATCCCGGGACGCGGGTACGCCTCAGCTTCGGTGCTTCCAGCACACTGGCAGCGCAGGCCCGGGCCGGGGCCCCCCTCGAGGTATTCGTGTCGGCGGATCCGCAGCTCGTCGATGACCTGGAGCGCCAACGCTGGGGAGAGGCACGACGCGACATCGCCCGCAATGCACTCGTAGTGGTGGCCGCGAGCGGCTTCGAGCTCGAGCGCCCCGAGGACCTGCTCGCCGCCGAGCTGCGCCGCCTGGCGCTGCCCGTCCGCGCTGTCCCCGTCGGTGGGTACGCGCGCCAGTGGCTGGCGCAACACGGGCTGCTCGAGCGGCTCGAAGACCGCATCGTCCAGACCGAGCACGCGCGCGCCACCCTGGCGGCCGTCGATGCCGGCCACGCCGACGCCGCCATCGTCTACGTCACCGATGTCCGGGCCACGCCCGCGGCGCGCACTACCCTCGCCATTCCGCAGGCCGAACAGCCCGCGATCCTCTACACGGCCGCCCTGCGCGCGGGGGCGGGTGAGCTGGCCCGCGCCTTCTTCTCCGCACTGAGCGACGAGAACGCACGCGCGCACTTCGCCGACGCGGGCTTCGAGACGCCATGAGCGAAGGTGAGCTGTTCGCCATCGCCGGCCTCACGTTGCGCGTCGGCGCGCTCGCGACACTGGGCGTGATGCCGTTCGCGATCGGCGTGGCCTGGTGCCTGGTGCGACTCGAGTTCCCGGGCAAGACCCTTGTGCGCGCCCTGGTCGGCCTGCCCATGGTGCTGCCGCCCGTCGCCGTCGGCCTGGCACTCCTGTGGCTGCTGGGCCGACGCGGGCCACTCGGCGCGATCTGGGAGACCCTCGGCGTCGACCTCGCCTTCAGCGCATGGGCCGTCGGCCTGGCCGCTGCGCTGGTCGGCTTTCCGCTGGCGGCGCGAGCCTGCGAGCAGGCGTTCGCCGCCGTCGACCGCCGCTACGAGACCGTCGCGCAGACGCTGGGGGTCACACCGTTCGCGACCTTCTGGCGCATCAGCCTGCCGCTCGCGCGACGGGGCGTCCTCTACGGAGCCCTGCTCTGCTTCACCCGTGGCATCGGCGAGTTCGGCGCGACCGCGGTGGTGGCCGGCATCATCCCGGGTCGCACGGAAACCCTCTCCCTCGGCATCTGGTCGCGAGTGCAGCTCGGGGAAGACGGATCGGCACTCGCACTCTGCGCGGTATCGTTCGCCATCGGGCTCGCGACGATGTGGATCGGAGAGCGCTGGCTGGCGAGAGAAACACCGTGAGCGATGCGGCGAACATCGTCACCGGGGCGCTCCCCCGTGAAGGCTTCTGCCTCGATGTCGACCTGGCTTGGGACGACCGGGTGGTGGTGCTATTCGGTCGCAGCGGCGCGGGCAAGAGCAGCCTCTTCGAGCTGATCCTGGGCCTCCACCCTCGAGCCACCAGCCGCGTTCGCCTGGGCGGAGAGTGGCTCGCGGACGCCCGGCGAGGCATCCACACCCCCGTCTGGCAGCGCCAGCTCGGTTGGGTGCCCCAGAATGCGACGCTCTTCCCACACCTCAGTGTCGCGGGCAACCTGCGCTTCGGCCCGCGCAGCGCGGGCGATGTCGTCGCGGGCGAGCGAGCCATCGAGGTGTTGGAGCTCGGAGCGCTGCTCGACCGCGACGTGCGCGATCTGTCCGGCGGAGAGTGCCAGCGCGTGGCCATCGGGCGCGCACTGGCGTCGGCGCCGCGCGCCTTGCTCCTCGACGAACCCCTGGCGTCCCTCGATGTCGGGCTGCGCGCGCGGGTCCTGCGCGACCTGCTGCGCGTGCGCGACGAGCTCGGCGTCCCGATTCTCGCCATCACCCACGATCCCGACGAAGCCATGGTGCTGGGCGAGCGAGTCATCGTCCTCGACGCGGGCCGCGTCGTAGCCAGCGGCGCGCCGCAGACGGTGCTCTGGAGCCGTTCAGTGCTCTCACTCTCGGCCAGCCTCGGGCTCGAGAACGTCTTCGATGGGCGCCCCCGCCTCGGCGATCCGACGAGCTTCGTCACCGACGCTGGGCTGCAGCTGGCGCTCCCCGAGCCCCTCGGCGGCTCCGCCCGCGCCTGCATCGGCATACGCGCCGAAGACGTCCTGATCGCCGTCGACCCTCCCACCCGCATTTCCGCACGCAACGTCTTGCCCGCCCGCGTCACCCGCTGCGAAGACGCCGGCCCCGACACCTTCGTGCACCTCGCTCTCGAGCCCGGCGACGAGCGATTGGTGGCAAAACTCACCGGACGCGCAGCACGCAACCTCGAGCTGCGCGCTGGCCTCCCCGTGCACGCCATCATCAAGGCCCAGGCCATTCGCCGGCTGACATAGGCGACCGAGGGTTCAAGATCCCGAAGGGCCGCTTCCAGTTCCCACGGTAAGTAGTAGTACTGCAGCTTGACCACGTTCTTCATCGTCCGGTGATAACGCTCGATCTTGCCCTGCATCTGCGGGTGGTACGGCGCACCGCGTGTGTGGGCCATGCGCCGCTTGCCCAAATAGGCTCGTAGCTCACCCGACACATGGGCAGAGCCGTTGTCGCTCAACAGTCGTGGACGGTGCTTGATGCGGACCTGATCCACGCCCGTGATCGCCAGAGCCTGATCGAGCGTCTCGGTGACGTCGGTCGCGCCCATCGT
>JAFDDG010000082.1 GCA_019310965.1 Deltaproteobacteria bacterium | reverse complement strand
GCTCGAGGGGCGGGTCTGGGTGTGGAACGGGGATCCCGTCTTCAACGAGATGGCCCTGGAGATCGGTGCGGCTCCCATCCCTCTTGGAGTCCCCGACGTTCTCTCCGCGCTCAATACCGGACAGATCGACACCGTGCTGATGAACCCGGTCGCGCTGCTGTCCCTGCAGTGGTTCACCCAGATGAAGTACCGGATGTCCGAGCCCATTCTCTTTGGGGTCGGGGGCCTGGCCGTCGCCCGCAGTGTCTGGGAGAAGCTGACACCGGCAGATCGGGAGACCTTTCTCGCCGTTAGCCTGAAGTGGGGCAAGGTGAACAAGAAGAAGTCCCTGCGGGACAACGAGCGCGCGATCCAGCTGGTAGAGAATCAGGGCATCGAAGTCGTCACACCCTCGCCCAGCGAGCTCGTTGCGTGGGAGGAGGTGTCGGCGCGCACCGCGGATCGCCTTGCGGGGCGGGTCTACTCCAAGGAATTCCTCCGCGAGATGCTGCAACACCGAGATCAGCTTCAAACTACTTCGACTCGCTAGCGCCTCGAGCTCGCACGGCGTGCACAGAGGCAACCGGGAACCTTCGACATGATCCGGAAATGGGGCGGCTTCCTCTATGACGTAGTCCTGCTGCGCATCGAGCTCGCCTTCATCACTCTGCTCCTCGCGAACACCGTCGGGCTGTCGCTGCTCCTGATCTTTGCGCGCAACCTGCATTTTTCGGTGTGGAATCCCTCGGCCATGAACCGGGTCATCTTTGCCTCCGCTTTCCTGGCTTGTCTCTGGGGGGGCTGTCTGGCTACGCGCCGCGGCAAGCACATCGCCATCGATGCCGCGGTTTCGCACTTGCCAGGAGCGATCCGCCGACGCCTGGATGGGCTGACCTGCAGCGTGTCTGCGGTGGCCTCGCTCATCCTCTACTACCACTCCATTCGCTATTTGAACCTGCTGGTCGACCCAACGAGCTCCATGGCGCCCTCCTCGGATGCCTGGTTCCTTCGCGAGTGGGTCTGGAAGCTCGGTGTCGCGGGAGCTTTTGCCCAGATCGCGCTGCACTTCACCGTGCGGGCAGTGCGCGCATTCATGCCGAGCGTCGAGCTGGAAGACCCGGATGCGGAGACGTTGCTGTGACGCTCGTCTGGGTCCTGCTCCTCGTCCTCCTGGCCTTGCTCCGCACGCCGCTCTTCGTGGTGCTCTTCTTCGCCACGATGCTCGTCTATTCCCACGCCGAGATCGATCTGATCAACATCTTCGTGGTCATGAGTGATCTGCTGGAGAAGCCGTACCTGCTGCCGATCCCTCTCTTCACCCTGGCGGGGTTCATCCTGGCCGCGAGCAAGGCGCCCGCGCGCATCGTGCGCTTCGCCAACGCCGTCTTCGGTTGGATGCCCGGTGGCCTCGCCGTCCTCTCGGTGGGGACCTGCGCCTTTCTCACCACATTCACCGGCGCTTCGGGGGTCACGATCATCGCACTCGGTGGCATGCTCTATCCCCTGCTGCGAAAGAGCGCCTATCCCGAAGGCTTTTCGCTGGGCCTGCTCACCGCGTCCGGGAGCCTCGGCCTGCTCTTCTTCCCGGCACTGCCGGTCTTCCTCTACGTCACCGTCTACAGCCTGGCCACGGACGGGCAGGTGCCCCTCAGCCCGGCGCGCGTCTTTCTGGCGGGCTTGCTTCCCGGCGTGCTGATGATGGGGACCCTCATGTCCTACTGCGTGGTGAAGGGCATCCGGCTGAACATTCCGCGAACGCCCTTCGACCGCAGGGAGGCCTGGCTCTCCTTCCGGGCTGCGATCTGGGAGCTGCTGCTGCCTTTGTGGCTGATGTGGGCCCTGCAGGCGGGAAGCATCGGCCTCTCCGAGATCGCTCCGGTCACGCTGCTCTACGTCACCGTGGTCGAAGTCGTCATCCACCGGGATCTGCGCCCCGTACGCGACATGTCCCGGGTGACTCTCGGCGGCATGCAGCTGGTGGGAGCCATCGCCGTGATCCTGGCCGTCGTGCTCGGATACAACAACTACCTCATCGATCAGGAGGTGCCGCAGAGCATCCTGCACTGGATCCGGCAATACATCTCGAATCCGATGCTCTTCCTGCTGGGCCTGAACATCTTCCTGCTGATCGTCGGCTGCCTGATGGACATCTTCTCTGCCCTGGTGGCGGTGCTGCCGCTGATCATTCCACTGGCCCAGGCCTACGGTGTCGCGCCCGAGCACCTGGCCATCATCTTCCTCGCCAACCTCGAAATCGGCTACCTCACACCGCCGGTGGGGATGAACCTCTTCATCTCGAGCCTGCACTTCGAAAAATCGCTGGTCAAGGTTTCGCGCAGCGTCTTGCCGTTCATCGCGCTGCTTGGCTTTGCGCTCGCGCTCATCACCTGGGTGCCCTCCCTGTCCACCTGGTTGCCGGAGGTCGTGGCGGGGGCACTGCCCAGCTCCGCCATGCAGTCCCGGTCTCTGGAGGGAGAGGGCTCGATCCTCGATGCCCTCGACGACATCGATGAAATCGACGCTCTCCTCCGGGAAGTCGAAGGCGGTCTCGATGCAGAACCGGTGGGAGAGGGCGAGCTCCAGCGCGACTGATCGGCTCTGCGGTCGGCGCCCGCCTCAGCCAGGAGCGCCGACTCTGTTACGGCGCCCGGTCCCAACGCGAACCTGCTCGACCTGCCGGCAAGCCCGACCGCACGGCAGGGAGGTCATGAGGGCTCTGGATCGGCTTCTGCCACGCGGAGGGGGGCGCCGCATTTGGGGCACTTGCCCGGTCCAGCATGATGGACTTCAGGGTTCACGGGGCAGACGTGGTCGCCGTGATCCTCTGCCGCAGCGTCAGCCTGTGCCGGAGGTCCCTCGCCGGTCTCCGGTGCAGGTGACTCGGGCGTTGCATCTTCTGGCTTGGTGAGACGCCACTCTGTTGCGTACTTGGTCGAGCCGGAGGGCCCAGGGATCGGCGTCTCGGTTCGGTTCACGAGCGTGTACCCGGAAAACCAGGTGAGCAGCTTCATCTTGATGAGCGAATTCGTGGAAATCTCTCGGTTCGGCATGTGCTCCCTTTCTGAAGTCTGGGCGACTGCATCCCCGCGCTGCCGAGCATCCTTTCATGTCGTGAGCTGATAGGGAAATCGCGTGGTCCAGCCGCCATCGACGACGAGGGCCTGCCCCGTCACCTTGGCCGCCAGATCCGAGACGAAGAAGGTGATCGCGCCGGCGACGTCGTCGGGCAGGGCCATCCGCCCGAGCAGGTCCTCGGCCGGTTGCGGGGTCGTTCCGGCCGCCCATTCGCTCTCCATCCGCGGTGTGCGGACAGCGCCCGGTACGACGGCGTTCACGCGAATCCCATGAGGCCACCACTCCTCGGAGGCCGTTCGGACGAAGGAGAGCACGCCGGCCTTTGCGGCACCGTAGGCGCCGTGGCGAGCCGATGAGAAGAGGCCGGAGACCGACGCGACGACACAGAGCGAACCCGGTCGGTCGTGGTCGATCCAGTTTCGCGCGGCGCTGCGGCCGACGTAGAGATGGTGCTTGAGGTTGACCGCGAAGTCGCGCTCCCAGGTCTCCTCGTCCACGGAGAGGAGCGGAGCCCAGGAGGCCCCGCCGACGATGTTCACGACGATATCCAGACCGCCCGAGGCCTGTTCGGCCGCCGCGACGGCAGACTCGACCTCGTTGGGGCTGGTGACGTCGGCACAGAGTGCGGCGGACTTGGTGCCGAGCGCCTCGATCTCTGCGGCGACCGCCTCGGCGCGTTCTCGCTCGGCGTCGAGGACGACGGGACGCGCGCCCGCAGCGGCGAGAAGGAGCGCGGTGGCTCGGCCGATGCCCTGGCCGCCTCCCACGACGAGCGCTCCTCGATCGGACAGGTCCAATACAGACACGGTCGCACGTTCCTCCTCAGCAATCGGGGTATCGAAATACTAGTGCAGCTGAATCCGTCCGCCGGGCCCTCTCGGCCGTCGCCCCTGGCTGCGGCGGACCCTCCATCAGGTGAGGCGATAGGGAAATCGCGTGGTCGTTCCGCCGTCGATCACGAGCGTCTGGCCGGTCACCTTTGTGGCGAGGTCCGACACGAGAAAGGCGATCGGGCCCGCCACATTCTCGGGCATGGCCATCCGCGCGAGCATTTCCTCCGAAGCACGCGCGCGGTCGCCTTCGGGAAAGGCGTCCGCGATCCGCGGCGTACGGACCGCCCCCGGAACGACCGCGTTCACGCGGATGCCATGAGGCCACCACTCCTCCGCGGCACTCCGCACGAAGGAGAGCAGCCCGGCCTTTGCCGCCCCGTAGGCCGCGTGGCCCGAGGAGGCGAAGAGACCGGAGATGGAGGCGACGACGCAGACCACCCCGGGCCGTTGCCGCTCCAGCCAGAAGCGGGCCGCGTTGCGGCCGACGCTGAGCTGTTGCTTCAGGTTGACGCGAAAATCTCGATCCCAGGTTTCGTCGTCCATCGAGACGAGGGGCGCCCAGCTGGAGGATCCGGTGATGTTGACGACGATGTCGAGGCCATCCGCCTTGCGATCCGCTTCGGCGACGGCGCCTTCGACCTCGCCGTCCGTGCTGAGGTCTGCGCAGAGGGCGGCCGCATCCCCTCCGGCCGCGGCGATCTCGTCGGCCACGCCCTGGCCACGATCGAGATGTCGATCCAGGACGATCGTTCGCGCGCCCGCGGCCCCGAGCAGGAGCGCCGTGGCCCGCCCGATGCCTTTTCCCGCTCCGACGATCAGAGCTCCCTTGCCGGAGAGATCCAGGACACCCATGGGCTCGCTCAGACTAACGCCTCCGCCGGGCTCGGCGCACCCCCGAGGACGCGCACGAGAAGAACGGATCCGTCTGCATCAAGGGTTGCGGAGCGCAGCGACGACATCTTCGAGTCCTGCAGACAGCTCGCGAGGCTGCCAGCCGAGCTCCCGCTTGGCCTTTTCGCCCGAGAAGCTCCAGTGCCCCCCGGCGACCATGGCCAGCGATTCGCGCATCTCGGCCTTGCCGAGTCCGGTGAGCGCCGAGAACAGGATGGCGAGTCCGCTCATGCGCACCACGAGCGAGGTCTTCATCCAGAACAGCGCGGGGCGCTGGCCGGCCAGCTGGCCCATCGTTTCGAACAGCTCGCGCATCGACGCGGCCCGCTCGACCGCGAGATACGACTCGCCGTCTCGACCGCGGGAAGCGATCCGTGTGAGCAGCTCGGCGCAATCTTCGACGTGCACGAACGACTGCCAGACTTCGGGCAGGTAGCCGATGGGGATCCTCGCATCGATGTATCTTTTCAGGACGCCGGAAAGCGGCGTCGGGTCACCGGCACCGTAGATGTAGCCCGGCATCGCAATGCGCACTCTCGCGCCGTTTTCGGCCAGCTGGTGTGCGACCTCGTGCGCCCGGCGTTTCGTGATCGCGTAGGAGGCCTGCGGGACGCTCGGTGCCCACCAGGATTCGTCTTCCGCCTTGCTGCCGGTCGGACCGAGCGCTGTAGCAGAGCTCACGTATACGCTGACGAGGCCGCGCTCTGCGGCCGCCTCGAGAACGTTGCGCGTTCCATCGACGTTGATCGCCTGCATGAGAGCTGGATCCGGCTCGCCGAGGTCGTTGCGGGCAGCCAGGTGATAGACGACGTCCACATCCGAATGGGCATCGAGGCCGCGCTCTATCGCTTCGCGATCGGTGATGTCGCCCTGCGCGATGTTGACGGTGTCGGGCAGCCCGCTGAGATCGCTGGTGGCGCGGGCGAGAACGGTGACCTCTTCGCCACGCCGGCACAGCAGATGCGCCAGGCGTCCGCCCAGAAAGCCGGTTGCGCCGGTCACGAATGCTGTCACTGGGTGTCCTCGCCTGGTTGCGGTGCGCTCCCGCTGTCTAGCACCCCGCGTCCCGATTGGCCTCACTGCTCCCTGACCCTGCTGGCACAGGGCACGCGGGACGGAGCGAGCCGGCCGACCGGTGACGGGGCTGCGCCGGGTGGCTTTCGGGCCGGGTGCAGGCTCTCGCGAGAGCCCGGCGTTCCAGCGCAGGGGAGCGCCGCCTCGTGCTCACCGGCGCGGTCGCTGGAAAGGGGGGCAGGTCAGGCCTGGCCCCTGCGCTCTCGGCGCTTCCGAGCCCGGGGGCCGTGAAATTCGAGTGTCGCCGGCAAGCGCACTGCATGTAGAATCGCTGGCGCGTCTCGCCAGGTGCGCCGGTGTCCGGCTGTGCGAGCGATTCTCTAACAACGGAGAGCTCAATGGACCGCAGCAGCCCCACGACTGGAACCGGCACGACCGCGGCGCCCGCCACAGCGGCGGCGGGTGATGCGGCGGCGCTCGCCTTCGCGGAGCTGGCCGCGGTGCTCGGCGAGATCGAGGCGGGCTACATCGGCCCCGAGCGCGACATGTTCAGCTCCGAAGAGCGGGCCGCGGGCCGCAACCTCATCGCGAATGCGCTTCAGCACGGCTTTCAGTGCTGGTATCCGGTGGATCCCCAGCGCCCGCTCTTCCAGCGCTGGCTCAGCACGACGAAGAAGCTCCTCGGCGACAACCCCGACGCCGTCTACTACGGCGCCATCGTCGATCCAGCGGGCACCTACCGCATCCGCGGCAACGTCCACGGCGCCTGCTACACGTCGTTCAGCGTCGAGACCGGGGCCCAGGAGGGCCACCTCTCGAAGGGAGTGATTTCGACCCTGAACGACACGGAGTTCGACGTCGCCGCGGACGGCAGCTACGAGATCATCGCGAGCCCCGAGCCCCAGCCGAGCAATTGGCTGCGGCTCGAGCCCGGGGCGGGCAGCATCACCACTCGTCACTACTGGGAGTGGGAGCGCAGCGTCGCGGCAGACCCGACCTTCCACGTCCCGCTCTGGATCGAGCCGGTCGAGGCTCCGGGCCCGGCCGCGCCGATGGACGACGCCGCGGTCGCCGCGGGCATCCAGCGGGTGATCAACTTCGTGCGCGGCGCGACACTCGATTTTCCGGACCTGCCGCCCGAGGTGATGCCCTCGTGGGTTTCGAACGAAGTGAACCAGTTCGACAACTCCGCCTACGACGAGTCGAATACCGAGATCGGTTATGCGGCCGCGGACAACGCCTACCTGCAGACCCGTTACGAGCTCGGACCGGATCAGGCGCTCGTCATGCGCGGTCGTTTCCCGCGTTGCCGCTTTGCGAACGTGGTGCTCTGGAATCATCGCCTGCAGACGCCTCCCTACCGCTACCGCCGGGTCTCGCTGAACCGCAACCAGGTCCACTACGAGGCGGATGGAAGCTTCGAAATGGTCGTGGCCCACCGTGACCCGGGCGTGCCGAACTGGATCGACGCCGCCGGGCTGCCAAGCGGGATGATCTTCTGGCGCTTCCTGCTGCCCGAGGAACAGACTCCACGGATCGAGGCCGAAGTGGTCGACGTCAGTAGCCTCGGCTAGAGAGCGGTCGCCGACGCTGGAACAGGCATCCTGGAGCGCCTGAGGCGTCGGCTCCAAACAAGAGCCAACAAAGGGAAGGGAGAACGCGGTGAAGAGTCTCATTGGAAGGAAGAACATCCTCTTTGGTCTCGCCTATTTCCTCACGACGCTGGGTCTCGGCATGTTCATGGCGTGGAAAGGCCAGGCCGTCGACCCCGAATGGGAGGAGAGCATGGCGAAGCAGCTGCTCGGTGTCGCGCACTCCCACGGCAATCTCGAGGCGCTGCTCAATATCGTCTTCGGTTATCTGATCTGCCGCCTCGCCGAGCCCTCGCTGATGCTGGCCAAGGTCGCCTCGGTGCTCCTGATCGTCGGCGCCGTCCTCCACTCCGGCACGTTCTATCTGGGTGGCGCGGGCCTGAGCTTTGTCCTGAACATCACTCCCGTTGGGGGATTCTCGGTGGCGGCCGGGGTGGCGCTGATGATTCCCATCGTCGCGAAGGGGATTCCCGGGGACGGTTGATGCCGAACGTGCTGCTCGGCGTCTCGAGCGGAAGTGGAAGGTCTCCCAGCCGAGTGCGTCGAGCAGCAGCGGCCTGGCGTCGAAGAGGAATGCGTCCATGAGCAATCAAGAAATCGACGGGAAGATTCTCGACGGTTCCATCTGGGACGAGTTTTGCGACGCGCTCAAGGAAGCGGGCAAGGTCGTGCAGAGCGAGAATGCGCCGAAGGACGTCTTCAATCGGGCCGAGGGGTACCGCTACCTCACGCGCTTGCTGCGCGCGGGGCTCGAGAGCTCGCTCGAGCACGGCGACCCGGCCTTTCCCGAGCTGCGCTGTGGTTGCCATACCACGATCAAATTGGGCGCCGACAATCCGGACAACTACTACCAGAGCACCTCGATCCGGCCCGAGTATGACTACCGCATCAGTGGGACCCGCGGCACGGTGGACTACCTGGGCTTCGGCACCGTCATCAGCAAGTACAGCAGCGGTGGGGGGATGAAGACCACGGGATTTCTCGATTCGCGCGAGATGGAGATCGGCTCCGACGGAACCCTGGAAATCACCGTCAGTCAGAAGGAACAACCCGGGAACTGGTTGCCCATGGGGCGCGAGACCAACGCGCTCAATGTGCGCCAGACCTTTCAGGACCGCACGACGGAGCAGGCGGCCGAGATCAAGATCGAGCGCCTTGGCGCTCAGGAAGATCGCCCGGAGCCGTTGAGCCCCGAGAAGCTCGTGAGGGGACTCAAGGGCGCCGTGAATTTTGTGCGCGGCACCACCCAGCTGTTCGAGGACTGGGCCGAGAGCTTCGTGCCCACGACCAATGAGATGGCCCCGGCGGACCAGGCCTACTGCCAGTCGATCGGCGGGGATCCAAACATCTACTACTTCCACAGTGCCTGGGAACTCGCCGACGACGAGGTACTGGTGTTGGAGGCCAAGGAGATCCCGGACTGCCAGACCTGGAACTTCCAACTGGACAACTGGTGGATGGAGTCGTTGGACTACCGCCACCACACCATCCACATCAACAAGCATACGGCGCATTACGAAGCGGACGGCAGCGTGAGGCTCCTCATCTCCCACGACGACCCGGGTCATCCCAATTGGGTCGAGACCGCCGGACACAATCTGGGTACGATGTGCTGGCGTTGGATTGGTGCGGACAGGCACCCGCCGGTGGCCAGCCGGGTCATCAAGCGTTCCGAATTGGGTTGATCTCGGAGCTGGATGCTTGCCCGCGCGGCTCGCGCCGCCGGAGGGTGCCAGGCGGTGATCTGCGGGAGGATCCATGGGCGACGACGTTCGGGCGATGGTTCTGACGGGGGCGGAGCGACTCGAGCTGCAGCGCTTCGAGCGGCCTGAGATCGGCGAGAACGACGGGCTGCTGCGGGTCGAGGCGTGCGGGATCTGCGGCACCGACAGCGAGACCCTCAGCGGCGCAATCCCGCTGCGCTACCCGGTCATCCCCGGACACGAGCCCGTTGGGTTGATCGAGGAGATCGGGCCGCGCGCGGCGCTGCGTTGGGGGCTCGAGCCCGGCGACCGCGTGGTTGTGCAATCCGATTTTGGCTGCGGGCGCTGTCGTGGCTGCATGGATCAGCAGGCCTGCAACGTCTCACCCGGCACGTACGGTTTCATGCCCACCGGCGTGGCGCCGGCGTTGTGGGGTGGCTACGCGGAGATGATGTACCTGGCGCCGGGTGCCGTGCCGCACAAGATCTCGAAGAGCGTCGAGCCGCGCATCGCGGCGCTCTACAACCCGCTCGGAGCGGGCTTTGCGTGGGCAGTGAGTGCACCCGGTCTGCAATTCGGCGACACGATCGCGGTCCTCGGCTCCGGCCAGCGCGGCCTCGCCTGTGTGATCGCGGCATCGGCTGCCGGCGCCGCGCGCATCTTCGTGACGGGTCTGGGCTCGCGCGACGCGCACAAGCTGGCGCTGGCCGCCGAGCTCGGGGCCGACGTGGTGATGGATGTCGAGCAGGAGGATGCGCTCGAGCGCATCACCGCTGAGACCCACGGCCGCGGTGTCGATATCGTCGTCGACACCACACCGCACGCCACCCAGCCCGTCATCGACGCCGTCCAGATGGCCCGACCGGGTGGAACCATCGTTCTCGCCGGCCTCAAGGGCGGGGGCATCCCCAATTTCCCCTCCGATGAGGTGGCCATGCGCTACCAGACGATCAAGGGCGTGCGCGCCGTCGATTACCACAGCTTCCAGCGAGCCGTGCGCCTCATCGAGTCGGGCCGTGTGCCGATCCACGAATTTCACACCCACCACTACCCCCTCGAAGCCGCCGCAGACGCCGTCCGCGCCCTCAACTCCCCGGATGAGCGCCCCGTCATCGCCGTCACCGTCGAGCCGTAACGACGATTCGAAGGCATCGCGGGTGGGGCCAGAGTCGGTAGGCGGGAGCCTCACCGGCCGTGGAATTTCGCCACGAGAAAAGAGGCGCGTGGCGGCGGTGATGGGCCGGAAGGCTGAAGGATTTCCGTGAGCCCTGTTATAGTTCACGCCCCTGACCACCTCGGAGGAATCCATGAAGGCCGCCGTCCTGCGCGAGCTCAACGCGCCGCTCGAAATCGAAGAAATCCAGATCGACAAGCCCTGTGGCAACGAAGTGCTGACCCGCACCGTCGCCTCCGGCATCTGTCACAGCGATCTCTCCGTGATCGAGGGCAAGATTCCGATGGGGACGCCGTGCGTTCTCGGTCACGAGCCGGCGGGAATCGTCGAGGCGGTGGGCCCGGACGTGACGGAGGTGGCCGTGGGCGATCACGTCATCGGCTGCCTCAACGCCTGGTGCGGCACCTGTGAGTACTGCCTCACCGGTCGCCCGCACCTGTGCTTGCCCACGATCATTGGTCGCGTGGGCGATGGCCCGCCGCGGCTCTCGAAGGGTGGCGAACCGCTGATTCAGTTTGCCCTGTCCTCGTTCGCCGAGTACATGCTCACCCACGAGCGCGCTCTGGTGAAGATCCGGGACGACATGCCGCTGGACCGGGCGGCGCTCATCGGCTGCGGCGTCACCACCGGCATCGGCGCCGCCCTCAAGACGGCGCGCGTGGAGCCTGGCTCCACGACCGCGGTGATCGGCTGCGGAGGCGTCGGCCTTTCGGCGCTTCAGGGTTGCCGCATTGCCGGTGCCGGTCGCGTCATCGCCGTCGACAACCAGAGCTGGAAGCTCGAGCTGGCCCGCAACCTGGGCGCCACCGACGTCGTGGACGCCAACGACGGCGACCCCGTGGCGCAGGTGAAGGAGCTCACCGGCGGCGCCGGCGTGGACTATGCCTTCGAGTGCATCGGCCTCAAGCCCACCATCCAGCAGGCGGTGGGCATGGCGAAGAAGGGCGGCGCAGCGGTGCTGGTCGGCGTGATGCCGGTGTTCGAGACCGTCGAGCTCCCGGCGGCGGACATCACGTTGTCGGAGAAGCGCGTGTTGGGCTCCTTCATGGGCTCCAATGCCTTCCGCCGGGACATGCCCCACTACGTGGACTACTACCTGGACGGTCGCCTGCGCCTCGACGAGATGATCTCGCAGCGCATTCCCCTCGACGAGATCAACCCCGCCTTCGACGCCATGCGCAAGGGCGAGGTGGCCCGCTCGGTCATCGTCTTCGACGGTTAGCCTGGAAGATTCGCCTGCCTCGCCGGATGAACGCGACCACCGCACCCGTCCTTGGCTGGTGCGGCAGAGCGGTTACCCCGCGGCGCCCGCGTCTTGGACGAAGCGGCGCCGGCTCGCCAGCGCCAGTCCGGCGAGCCCCGAGGCGAGGAGCACCATGGTGCCGGGCTGAGGGACGATTGCGATGTTGTCGACCCAGAGTTCCTGACCACCGATCTTGAAGAGGTTGATGGTGCCGCCGCTCAGCTCGAGGCGGCCCGTGTCGTCGCCTAGTGCGACTACGTTGATGGCGAGGCCGCCGATGCTGAGGCCATCGATGTCATCGAAGTTGTCGAAGTTGCGGAAGTCGCCGTTGACGTTGACGTTGAGGTTTCCGCCGTACTCGCCGAACAGGAGGGACATCGAGGTGATTCCATCGGGGATCTCGATGTCGAGATTTACATTGTTGATCTCGAGGTCGTTCCCCGTCCCACCGGAAAACAGTTGGTCGTCTACTTCGCTGAAGTTCGCCCCGAAGTTTCCGTTGCTCCACTGGAAGGGCTCGACATCGATCATCACCGAGTTCGTGAAGAACACATCGCCGAAGACAAAGTGGTCGCCGACCGAGAGGTCCTCGAAGTCCAGAACGACGGCCCCTGCCGGCGCGGCGATGAGCAACAGGAACAGAAGGAGGGAGAACCGCAAGACAGGGGAAGGCCAGTTTCCGCAGCGACCCATCGGGGTCTCCTTCGGTTCGAATGAGCGCGTTCCTCTTCCCCCTCTTCTGTGGTCTCGAGGGGGGCGATATGTCAGAAAAGTTTTCGAGGGGCCAGGGTGCGGCGGAAGGCCCCGCCAGCGCCGAGCGGGGCCCGCTGGGAAGGGGCACGGGGCTTGCCGGCAGCGTGTCGGGCTGCGCGACTTTCCTCAGCAATGACAGCGGTTTGCATTTCTAGCGACGGGGGAGCCCCACCTTCGCCGGAGATGCACAGCGCCGGGGCGCCTCGCCTTCGCGCGCTTCCGGGCTACCAGCCGCCTGCGTTTCGCTGCGTCGCGACGGCGCCGGCGGCCAGCAGGGCGTCGATCTCTTCGGCGTCGTAGCCGCAGTGTTCGAGGATTTCGAGGCTCTGGCTCCCGGGGATGGGAGCGGCCGCCTGCAGCCGCGTGGGAGTCTGCGAAAACGTGACCGGGTGGCGCAGCAGCGTCACCTGTCCGTCGGCCGCGTGCTCGACCGTCTGGGCCAGCTGCAGATGTTCGACCTGCGGATCGGCGAAGACCTGGTCCATCGAATAGACGGGTCCGCACGGCAGGCCGGCGGCATCGAGAATTGCGACCCATTCGTCCGTGGGACGTGCCGAGAGCTTTTCTTCGATCACGTCCTGCAGTGCGGCTCGGTGCTCGAGTCGAGATTCGTGGTCGGCGAAACGCGCATCCTCTTCGATTTCCTCGGCGTCGATCGCCCGCAGGAATGCCTTCCAGCCCAGGGCCGCGGCGATGTTGATGTGACCATCCCGGGTCTTGAACAAGCCCATCGGAAAGATCGTCGGATGATCGTTGCCGGCCTGCGGGGGGACTTCGCCGTCGATCAGCCAGCGGGTGGCCTGGAAGTCCATGAAGTTCACCATCGATTCCAGCAGAGAGGTGTGGACCCATTGCCCGCGGCCGGTGCGCTCGCGCACGAATAGCGCCGCCAGGACGCCCTGGGTCAGGAAGGTTCCGCTGGCGGTATCCGAGATCGCGATCCCCGCGCGCCACGGGCCCGTATCCGGCGGCCCGGTTACCGCCATCAGGCCACCCATGCCCTGGGCGACTTGATCGAGGCCGCGGCGATCGCGGTAGGGCCCCTGCTGCCCGAAACCGGAGATGGAGGCGTAGACCAGGCGCGGATTGCGCGCGCTCACGGTTGGATAGTCGATCCCGAGGCGCTGCTTGACGCCGGCGCGATAGTTCTCGACCAGAACGTCGGCGCGCTCGACCAGACGAAAGAAGACCTCGAGCCCGCGTTCGTGTTTGAGATCGATCAGGATCGAGTGTTTGCCGCGATGCAGGTTGTGGTAGTCGGAGCCCCCCAGGTCGGCGCGGGCGGGGCTTCCCACCTGGATCACTTCTGCCCCCATGTCGGCCAGCTGCCGCGAGCAGGTGGGTCCGGCGCGGGCCAGCGTGAGGTCGAGCACGCGGATGCCCTCGAGAGCGGCCGGCGAGCCCGGGCGGGGCGTATACAGATTCTCGGCCGAGGAGGTGGTCATCGAGCGGACCCCTTGCGAAGCGGCTATCAGCGCCCCTTGAACTCTGGGGCGCGCTTCTCCATGAAAGCCTTGACCCCCTCCGAAAAATCTTCGCTCTCGAAGCACGCCGCGATTGCGGCGTCGACGCTCTCGTGATCGCGCTCTGCTGGGGGCTTGTCGAGTTCTCTGGAGATCAGTTTCACGCTGCGTACGCTGAGAGGGGCGTTGCCGGCGATTCGATCTGCAACCTCGCGTACGTGATCTTCGAGCTCGCTCTTCGGCAGCACGCGGTTGACCAGACCCATCTGCAGCGCTTCCGGGGCCGTGTAGCGTCTCGCGGTGAAGAGGATTTCTTTGGCGTTGCAGAGGCCCACGAGGTTGGCCAGCACCTCGACACCTCCGAGCGCATAGCCGACGCCGAGACGCGCGGCCGGAATGCCAAATGTTGCATCGTCTGCCGCGTAGCGGAGGTCGGCACCGAGCGAGACCGCAACTCCGCCGCCGATGCAGAAGCCGTGAATCATCGCGATTACCGGCTTCTGGATCTTGGCGAGCTCGACGAAGGCGTTGCCGCCCTGGGTCGGGATGGCAGCGCCCGTCTCCTCGCTGGAATTGCGATTGAACTGTGAGATGTCCGCTCCCGAGATGAAGGCCTTGTCTCCGCTGCCCCGGAGGACGACCACTCGAACGAGAGGGTCGGCCTCGAGGTCACGGCAGGCGGTTGCCAGCTCACCCCACATATTGTCGGAGACCGCGTTGCGCCGTTCGGGGTGATCGAAAATGATCCACCCGATGCTGTCTTCGCGTTCGATGTACACCTTGCCCGGCATCGCGCCGAGCTTACCAGAGCACGGCGTGTACGACGCGCGTCAGGACGACGCGAGGCTGGCGCGTTCCGGGGCAGGGGGTCTTCGGCTAGTACGCCTGGGATCAGCGGCGGCGACGCGTGACGGCGGCGACACCGCAGAGGCCGAACGCGAGCAGGGCCGCCGTGTGGGGCTCGGGAATCACGCTCGCCTTGCCGTTGAAAGTGTAGGCGTCGCTGCCGCCGGCCATGCCGAAGTTCACGTCGACGCGCATCGCGTCGTAGATTCCCGCTCCTGCGGGGCCCGCGATGAAGCCCTCGGTGAACGGGCCTTGGTTGTCAGACGGGGAGGCGCCCACGAAGGACGGGCTCAGATCCAAGCCGGCGTTGAGGTAGCTCGCGCCGCCGTTGATGGAGACGGTGAAGACCGCGATCTCGGGGATGGCATCGCCGTCCACGGGAATGCCGAGCGGGGGCGCCAGGGCGCTGACCGGCGTGCTGCCGCCGCTGCCCACGGTGGTGCTGCTCGAGTGGGTGTGAAAGACGCTACCGGGTGTCGCGGTTGCCACGATGCCCTGCGAGAAGATGAAGCCGAAGCTCGTGGGAGCCCCGAAGTCGATCACGGAGCCCGCGTACACGATGTCCGGGTCGGGGTCGAAGCCCGCGTTGAGGCTGATCGAATACTCGGCGGTGCTCGACTGCCAGTTCTCGATGAAGAACGTGCCGTCCGAATTCTCGGACACCGGGATCGCGGTCGCGTTGTCCCGGTCGCCGTCGATCACCAGTTGGGCCGTGGGCGGCGTGATGGCCACGGCGGCGGCGGACCCGGCGAAACCGAGAGCCCCGATGCCGGCTACCAAGGCCCTCGCGAAGAATTTGCGCAAGACGGTCCCCTTCCTGGCGATACAGTATTGCAAGAATCACGCCCTCTGACTGGAATTTCGTCTCGAGCTTCAGTTTCGAGCAATCTCAGCCACTTAGCGGATCCCGCAGGGAGCGCTCCGGTTCTCCGGGAGAAAAACTCTTCCACATTCGCGGAACGGCGGTTCCGCCGGGCTGGGCTATGGGCTGACTTCGTGCCGCTTGTGTAGCCGGACCGGGATTGCACTCTGGCGGGCCTGGCCCGAGATCGGGTCGTAGTCGTGGTCGACGGCAATCAGCGCCGCGACCGGGCTCCCTACCTTTCTCGGATCCGTTCTCTCTGCCGGATCTCCGCCGAAGCAGTGAGCCATCGAAACGACTCCAGAGCGCAGGTCCTCGTCGGGCTCGACGACGGCGGCAATGGCGCCGTCCTCCGATTCGATCTCCACCAGATCACCACTCGTGAAACCGAGTGCTGCCAGGTCGCTCGGGTGGAGGTAGGCCGGGTTGTAGGCGAGCTCTTTGGCCGTTCTCGGCAGGTCCTGGCCCACGGAGTTGGTCATGAACTTGACGCGGCGCGAAATCAACAAGTGGGTGAAATCTCCGCGCAGTCCGATGCTTCCCGGCACGGGCCGGGGCGTTTCTCGCACCGCGCGAAGCTCCCCCATCAGCTCCGCGGGGGCGATATCCAGACGCGCATCCACGCCGGGGATCGCGGGAGCCACCCGCACATCGATCTCTTCGAAGAGGTGCCCACCCTCGTATCGCGCAATTTCTCGAATCGGAACCTTGGGCGTTGGCCGCACACGCTCGAAGAGCTCGAGGGGGTCCGGGGGGTGCTCTGTGTCGAGGGCTCCGCCCGGGAGCTCGATCGGGGTTCCCATACGCCGGGCGAGCCCCATGAAGAAATCGGCTTCGTCGATGACGTCGCCCTGCCGCTCGCACAGGGGCTCCGTGTACTGGCTGAAAGGCTTCTCGAAGAAATAGTCCCCCAGGAAGGTGAGATCCGCGCGCTCGGCGAAATGGCTGGAGGCGATCACGTAGTGGGCTCTGCGGCAGGTGGGAGTGAGACGGATGTCGAGGCATACCAGCAGCTCGAGCTCGGCCAGTGCCCGCAGCGTTCGCTTCTGGTCGGGCCAGGACAAGACGGGGTTGCCGCCGACCACGATGAGAGCGCGCACCTGCCCCTCGCCGGGAGTGAGGATTTCATCGGCCAGGGCGGCGGTGGGCATCTCCTGGTAGACCTGGCGCAGTCCGCGAATGCGCGACATCTCGGCGTTCGCGGTGGGGCTCATGTCGGGGGGCAAGAACTCCGGCGGCAGGGCCTGGGCGGGGCGGGGCAGGGCCGGCGTGAGCACGCTCGGCATGTTGACCCTCTCGCCCTCGCGGCTCCAGCGCCCGCAGACGGTATTCAGACTCTGCACGAGGTGTTCGCTGAGATTGGGGTAGGGGGCCATGCTGGGCCCGGTTCCGGTGCTCGCGATGCCGCGTGGCCCCGCGGCGAACATCCGAGCCGCGGTGACGATCTGCTCGCGCTCAACGCCGCAGCGCTGCGCGGCGTACTCGAGCGTGAAGTCGTCGACCGCGGCGCGCAGTTCGCGAAGCCCGCGGACGTGCTCTGTGCAGAAGTCCGCGTCCTCGAGACCTTCGTCCAGCACGACTCGGAGCATTGCGGCGAGCAGGGTGGGATCTTCGCCCGGTATCAGCTGGAGGTGGAGATCTGCCTGACGCGCGAGCTCGGTGCGGCGCGGGTCGACGACGATCAGCTGGAGACCTCGCTTGCGCGCGCGCTGCAATGCCGTCGGATAGGGCGGGCCGCCGTGCTGATACTGCCCGGAGACGAGGGGGTTCTGACCGATCAGCAGGATGACGTCCGCTGTTTCGAATGACTGTGGGCCGCCGCCCCACACCCCGTGAAACCAGGGCATGATCATCTTGGCCTGTTGGTCGATGGTGGCCGAGCTGCAGCGCATGACCGAGCCGATGCCGTGATGCCAGGCCTTCTCGATCTCGAGCAACGCGCTATTGCCCCAACATCCCGTTCCGGTGTAGGTGGCCACGGAGCGCGGGCCGTGGCGCTCGATGAGCTGCGTCAGCCGAGCGGCGATCTCGTCCAGCGCGCGCTCGCTGGCGATGGGCAGAAGTTCGCGGCCGTCCTCGCGTGCGAGACAGGAGCGCAGCCGGTCCGGGTGGTTCACGGCGGCGGGAATTCGGCGCCCCTTGATGCAGCTGTAGCCACGGCTGAGGGCGTGCTCGGGGTCGCCGCGCACTTCCAGCAAGCGCCCGTCTTCGACGTCTGCGGAGATCCCGCAGTAGCCGGTGCAGATTCGGCAGAAGGACCGCTTGGTCTCCAGCATGACGGACTCCTGGTGTCGGTGTGACTCGGAGGCCAGCATAACCCCTGGGAGCCGGCGGGAGAGCCTGCAGAGCGGGACGAGCCAGCGGGCCACGCGGTCGAGATCCGCGACGCAAGGGCGTTGCGCGAAGCGGCCCTCGTGGGGGATTCGACCCGAAGGGCCCAATGGGGATCGATGCCATCGCGCTCGAGGATTCCAACTTCGCGCCTCTCTCGAAGGATCCGGGGTCGATGAGCGAGCCGCATGGGCCACCAGCTGCGGCGCTCCGGCTGATAGAATGACTCGCTGCCCGAAGCAGACGGAACGGAAAGCGGAGCCCGCCCCGCCCGTTCCTTATGTCCGACCCCTTTCAAACGGATGGAGGCGCCCGCAGATGCCGATGGATTTCGCCATGTTCTACGAGATTCCTGTTCCCAAGCCCTGGAACGAGAACAGCGAACACGAGGCCTACAAGAACACGATCGAAGAGGCCGTGCTCGGAGAACAGGCGGGCTTCGCGAGCTTCTGGACCGTCGAGCACCACTTTCTCGACGAGTATTCCCATTGTTCGGAACCCTCTCCGCTCTACGGCGCGATCGCGGCCCTCACGAGCACGATGCGGATCGGTTACGGCGTGCGGCTCTGCCCGTGGCCCTACAACCACCCGATTCGCTCCGCCGAGGCTGCCGCTGTCCTCGACCTGGTCAGTGACGGCCGCGTCGAGTTCGGCACCGGCCGCTCCGCCACTCGCGCCGAGCTGGAGGGGTTTGGCGTCGATCCCAACAAGACGCGCGACCAGTGGCAGGAGGCGATCCGCATGATCGTGGGCGCCTGGACCGAAGAGACATTCGAATGGCAGGGGGAGACGTGGCAGGTGCCGCCGCGGCACGTTCACCCCAAGCCCCTGCAGAAGCCCCACCCGCCGATCTGGGGAGCGTCGAGCAGCGAGCCCAGCCACGTGATCGCCGGCGAGCTGGGCATCGGGTTGCTGTCCTTCACCATCGGCCTGCCGCCCGAGGAGCTTGCCCACCGCATCGCCGTGTACCGCGACGCGCTGACCCGGGCGAAGCCCGTGGGCAAGGTGAAGAACGAGCGCGCGGCGACCTTCACGATGGTGCACTGTGCCGACAGCAATGAGCAGGCCTTCGAAGAGGCCGCCGAATCGTTCGAGTGGTATCTGCGCATCGCCCTCTACCACATCGGGACCGTGGCCGACATGATGGAGGGCAAGCCGCTCGGAACCTACGACTATGCGCAGTCGGTGCGAGACATGGACCTGAAGGATCTCAGCTTCGACTACCTGCAGTCATCGGGATCGACCATCGTGGGCTCGCCGGAGCGCTGCGCCGAAGTTGCCAGCCGTTACGACGAGGCGGATTGCGACACGCTCTTCTGTCTGCTGAATCCCTACAAGATCCCCCACAAATCCGTGATGCGGTCGATCGAGTTGCTGGGAGAGCACGTGATTCCGCAGTTCAAGGCCTGATGGCCCTGGCCGGCACCGAACGCTAGTCGTGGGTGACTTCGTAGAGCATGTACTCGACGCGGTCGGGATGCACGCGGCCTTCGCCGACGGCGATCGTTTGGTTGAGCCACTCGTAGCGCTCGTCTCCCGCTTCGAAACGGGCTTGCGTGAGGAAGAGAAAGTCGCCGTATTCGGTCGACTTGCCCTGGGATAGCGTCTCCATCACGTCGGGCGTGAGCTTCATCACTCCCGTGTAACGCAGATAGATCGGGGCGCCGTCATCGGTCTCGAGCAGCATCCGAACGTCGACCTGGCCGGGTCCCTCGTCGCCTTGCAGGAACCACTCGCCGCCACAGGGCAGAATGCGGCCGCGCAGTCGCTCGCCTTCGAATTCTCCGCCCGTCACGGCGTAGATCGTGCGTGTGCCCGAGAGCGAACGGCCGACTGCGGTGGGGGCAGCGACGCGGCCGGTCAGCTTGAGGAGCGGAACGAGTTTCATGGATCTCTCCGGTGATGGTCTGAGTCGGTAGAGCATGATGCGCGGCCATGCGTGTGTAAAGCCCGAATCGGGCTGCGGGGCGTTCTCAGGCTGTGGCCAACATCTCTCGCAGCCGTGCGAATTCGGCCAGGAACTCCTCGATCTCGGGCGGACCTCCCACCATTCCCAAACAGAGCGTGAGGATGACGTGCTCCAGGCCGGCGGCGGCAAAGGGCGCCAAGCGTTCGAAGACTTCCTCGGCGTTGCCGGCGAGGTAGTAGTCCGCCAGGAGCTCGAAGGGAATCCGGGGCGCGAGGGCGCGCAGCTCCTCTACGTCGAGATCGTGCACGATCACGTCGACGAAGCCCCGGCTGTTCGCCCCAGCCGGGTGTTCGATGCCGTAGTGCTGCCATCGCTCACCCTCGATGAACAGGGCGGCGAGCTTCGCGAGGGGTTCGCGCTCGAAGAGCTCGGCCAGCTGGTCCCTGGATTTTCCGAGGAGGACCGGCCGGAGGAGTCCGCATGTCGGAGTGGGGCGCCCCGCCGTTTGCGCATGCTTTGCCACGATGTCGCGCCGGGCGGCGTAGTGCGCCAGGCCGGCAGCCAGCCGTCCGCGTACTGGCCCGTGAGCCGCAGCATGCGGGGGCCGTGCCCGGCGACCCAGAGCTTGGGCTTGCCCATTGCGCTTTCCAGCGGCACCCCGATGCGGCCCGGCCCGCCCTGGGGCATGCGCCCCGTGTCGAGCAGACAGCGGAGCTCGGCGAGGAATTCTTCGCAGCGTCCCACCGGCTTGTCGAAGGGGTAGCCAAAGGGCACGAGGCTCTCGGCCTCGCCCGAGCCGACGCCCAGGTTGAAGCCTCCCCGGCACATGTGGTGGAG
>JAFDDG010000081.1 GCA_019310965.1 Deltaproteobacteria bacterium | reverse complement strand
CGTTGCCTTGGCGGGGCTCTAGAGGAGCGTCCTATGCGACGAGCCCGGTCTCGTTCGCCACGCGGCCTTTCGAGCCCACTGGTCGTATCGGTGACTCATCGGCCGGGGCGCGCCGCGGTGCGTCGCCGCATCATGCCGTTTCCGGCATTGACGGGCGGTGGGGCTGCGACGGCTCGACGTCGGCGTTGCGCAGATGGTCCGCGGTGTGGGCGAAGCGTTCGTCGAGGAGTTGGCGCAGCGGGCCGTCGATGCCGATGTCGTCCAACGCTGCGCTCATGCAGGCGAGCCACTCGTCGCGCTCGGCGATCCCGATGCGGAAGGGAAGGTGCCGGCTCCGCAGTAGCGGGTTGCCGTACTGCTCGATGTAGCGTTGCGGACCGCCGAGCCAGCCGCTCAGGAAGGAGAAGAGCTTGTGGCGCGCCGTGGAGAGGTCTTCACTGTGCAGGACGCGGATGTTGGCGAAGGCGGGATCTGCGTCCATGCGGTCGTAGAAGCTCGTGACCAGCGCTTGCAGGGGCTCGTCACCGCCGAGCGTCGCGTAGGGCGACTGGGGTCGCTCAGGCGTCACGAGTCATCGACCTCGAGCGGGCGCTGCTCGCCGACCCCGTGTCGCGATTCCGATGAGCGATCTTTCCGTCCGCCATCCGAAAGAATTCGATCACGGATGTCCCGCCCACTGAGACTCGACGCAGCGTGCGCGCGGCGTCGTGGCCGGATGCATCTCGTGCGTGTTGAAGCGCGAGATTGTCCCAGATGACGAGATCCCGCTCGCGCCACTCGTGCACATAGGCGAACGCTGGCGAATGGATGTGCGCGAAGAGCTCCTCGAGCAGGGCCCTGCTCTCTGCGCCGTCGAGCGATTCGACCGAGTCGGTCTGCTGCTCGTTGACGTAGAGGATGGGTTCGTGCGTGCGCGGATGATTCCAGAGGATCGGATGCAGGGCATGCGGCAGTGTGTCGGGGAGTCGCGGTCCGCGGCAGACGACGCTGCTGGCATCGGCGGCTGGGTCGATGATGTGTCGCGCCCGAAGCGTGGCAAGGCGGCTTCGCAGCGGTTGCGGGAGTGCCCGCGCCGCGCGCAGCCCATTGGCGAAATGCGTCCGCCCGCAACCCGCGGAGACCTCGAGGCCGTAGAGCGAGATCGTATCGATCGGCTCTTCCATGAACGCATGGTCGGAGTGAAACTCGAGACACCCTTCGCCAAGAATTCCATCTTCGCGTGTGTTCGAAATGTATTGGAAGCGCCGCCCATCATCGCTCTCGACCAGCGGCGGCCCAAAGGCTTCGAGCAGGGCGATCTGCGCGTCGGTGTCGAGGGATTGCTCGCGGAGGAGCAGTATCTGGTGTTCGTCGAGTGCTGATCGCAGCAGGCTGGCCGTATCCGCGTCCGGGCGCGTGCCAGAATCGAAGCCGAGGATCTCGACGCCCATTGCCGGTGAGAGCGGGCGCATTTCGATGGGGCGCGTCATCTCGGGATACTACACCACCGGATGGCATCGAGGTCTGGCGAACGGGCCGCGTTCGGGCTCTCCATGGCGGGGAGGCACGTTATGCTGGAACGCGTGCGCCGGGGACCCGCGCTCTGCAGCCGGCGTGGCGCCTGTTGCGCGGGCGAGATCAACACAGCGCGTCGAGCGCGTCGCGCGTCGCTGCGATGTAGCTTCCGCCGAATTTGATGGCGTGAACCACCAGGGGCGCGAGCTGGTGGAGCGGCACCCGCTCCGTCCAGCCGTCGGCCAGCGGTGAGGCCTCGGCGTAGGCCGCAAAGCAGGCTTCACCGAATCCGCCGAACAGGCGCATCATCGCCAGGTCGAACTCGCGGTGACCGCCGTGGGCCGCAGGGTCGATGAGCCAGCTGATGCCCTCGGGGCCCACCATGCGGTTGCCTCCCCAGAGGTCTCCGTGGAGGCGCGCCGGCGGCTCGGTCGGCCCGCCGAGCTCCGCGAGCCGCTGGGCGATGGCCTCGAGCCTGCGAATCGACTCGGGCGGCAGCGCGCGCTCTTCGGCTGCGAGGCGGGCCAGCGGCAGCAGGCGGTTGGTCGCGTAGAACTCGCTCCAGCTCTCGCACGGCTCGTTCGGCAGCCCGCGACTTCCGGTGGAGCGCCGGTCCTCGCGGCCGAACGAGGGCGCTCCCGCCGCGTGCAGCGCCGCCAGCGCCCGTCCGAATTCCGCCTCCCGGGCGGTTTCGGGCGGTTCGGCTTCGATCCACTCGAGGATCAGGGCGGGCGGGTCATCGCAAACGCTCAGGACTTCCGGAATCGGCGCAGCATCGGCCTCGCGCAGCCAGGCGAGGCCGGCGGCCTCGGTGACGAAGAAACCGGCGGGCGCGGCTCGACGGGTCTTGGCAAAGACGCGGGCTCCGTCGGCCAGCGTGACCCGGAAGGCATCGGCGACGTCGCCGCCGCCGAGGGGCGTGAGCGCCGCGACGTCTCGCTCGAGTGAGCGTTCGATGTACTCGCGAAGATCGATCATGCCGACGCCCGAGGGCGTGCCCGGTGAGTAGCCTCCCCGGGCGACGCAGGAAAGCCCGTCTACGCCGTCGAGGCGCCGCCCGTGGGCCGGAAGGGCAGCTTCACGAAGCCGCGGGCCACTTCGGACGGGAGCCGCTCCCAGCGCTCCGGGATTAGCGCGAAGGACGGGAAGCGCTTCAGGAACTGCGCCAGCCCGATCCGCAGCTCGAGACGCGCCAGGCGTGAGCCCAGGCAGAAATGCACTCCCAGCCCGAAGGCGAGATGGGGATTGGGATAGCGCCGCGCGTCCACGCGGTCGGCCCCCGGGAAGACGGATTCATCCCTGTTGGCCGAGGCGAAGAGCATGTGGACGCGGGAGCCCTTGGGCAGCGTGCGGCCACACAGCTCGACGTCTCGGGTCGTGACTCGGGACAGGCCGGGTGCCGGCGATTCGAAACGCAGGAACTCTTCGACCGCGAGCTCGATTCCGGATGCATCGCGAGCGAGCGCGCTTCGTAGCTCGGGTTCCCGGTCGAGCACCCACAGCGCGTTGCTGAAGGCGTTGGTGGTCGTCTCGGGTCCGGCGATCAAGAGCATGCTGCAGAATCCCAGGAGCTCGTCCTGATTGAGCTTCGGCACGCCGGCGGGCGGGTGGATCAGTGAGCTGATCAGATCGTCGCCAGGCTGCGCCTCGCGCGAGGGCAGCATCCGCTCGATGTACTCGTAGATCCAGTTCTGCGCCTGCATGACTTCTTCGCCCTCGCGCCCGCCTGGATGGATGATGCGACTCGCGTGGACCTTGAACGCTTCGCGATCCTCGAAGCCGATGCCCAGCAACTCGGTGACGATCGCGACCGGGAGGGGATCGCAGTAGGCCTGCACGAGGTCCGTCTCCGCCGTCGGGTCGATCGCATCGAGCAACTCGCCGCTCACCTTCTCGATGACAGCTTCGAAGGAGCGCAGGCGGCGCGGCCTGAAGCGCCAGCTCACCGCGGCGCGGAGATGGGTGTGATAGGGCGCGTCCTCGACGATCATCATCGGCTTCGAGGGCAGGAAGCCATCGGGCACCGTCCCCTGGCCCGAGGCGAACGTCTCGCCGTCTTGCAGCACGGAGCGCACGTCCTCGTAGCGCGAGACGACCCAGAAATCCTTGGATTCGCTGTAGAGAATCGGGTGGTTCTCGCGCAGGTCACGGAAGAGGGGGTAGGGGTCTTCATGGATGCTGAGCTCGTAGGGATCGAAATCCATCAGATGATCCTCCCGGGTCGAGCACTCGTGTACGAGCCCTCGTCCACGACGACTTCTCCGCCCACGAGGACGCTGTGCACACCCAGCGCCTCGCGGATGTAGCGTGTCGCATCGCCGGGCAGGTCTCGTACGAACCGTTCGGGTCCAGCCTCGATGCGGTCTGGGTCGAAGAGCACGAGATCCGCGATGCCGCCGATCTCGATGCGACCCCGATCGGCGATGCCGAAGAGTTCGGCGGGCTGCCCCGTGATGCGGTGAACCGCCTCTTCGAGAGAGAAGACGTCGCGCTTCCGGACGTATTCCGCCAAGAAGTAGGAAGTGTCGCCGGCGCCGCAGAACTGGGAGAGATGGGCACCGGCATCCGAGGCGCCGACGAGCATCTGGGGATGCCTGATGATCTCGTGGGCGATCTCCTCGGAGCCGTGCATCGCGGCGCGAACGTTGAACTCGGTATGCAGTGCGTCCTCGAGTGCGATCTCGATCAGTGTTTCTACGGGGCTCTGCCCGCGCTCGGCGGCGACATCGAATAGACGGCGGCCGGAGAGCCCCTCGTTGGCCTGGGAGTAGGTCTCTCCGATCCAGGCATTGGGCAGGAAGAGGGCGAGTCCGTCTTCGCCCTCCCGGGTGAGCGCGCTTCGCAGCGCCGGATCGGCGAGGCGTGCCGCGCGTTCGGCGATCGGGTGGTGCATGATGTCGCCCCAGGTCGGCAGCAGGAAGAAGGGGAAGAACGTCTCGTCGAGGCGCAGATTGAAGTTCATGGGCCCGGGGGGACTTTGCCCGTAGATCTGCGCACCCTGCGCCACTTCTTCGGAGATCCAGTCGAGCGATCGCTTCCATAGGTCGGGAACGGTGGGAATGAGAACGATCGGCTGCAGGGTGCAGAGAAGCCCGGAAGCTCGGGAGATCTCACCCAGCTCGCGAATGCAGAGCTCCATCTCCTCGACGCTTCCGGCATTCGGAACGGCTCCGAGCACCGCGCCGCCGGCCTCTCCGACCGCCTGGGCCAGGGCGATCTTCTCGCGCAGGTCGGCATAGCGCGACGGGACGGGCTTCAGGTTCTCGTCGACGTCGAGGTAGGAGGTCGAGAAGCCCCGCGCCCCCGCGGCCACGGCGTCGCGCAGAATCGAAGCCATCGCCGAGATCTCTTCGTCGGTCGCCGTCCGCTCCTGAGAGGCGGCCCCCATCGCATACAGGCGAAGCGTCGAGTGGCCGACCAGGGCCGTCACGTTGATCGCGAGCTGCCCCTCGATGCAGTCGAGATATTCGGAAACGCTCTCCCATGTCCAGGGCACACCCGCGTCGAAGGTGGACTCCGGGACGTCCTCGATGGTCTGGAACATCCCGACGATGCGTCTTGCATCGTCGGCTCGCACGGGCGCAACCGACAGCGAACAGTTGCCGATGCAGACGGTAGTCACGCCATGCAGAAGGCTCGGCGTCGCGAGGCCGTCCCAGCAGAGCTGAGCGTCGTAGTGCGTGTGGATGTCGATGAAGCCCGGCGCCAGAACGCGTCCTCTGCCGTCGATCTCCTTGCTGCCCCGCGCACCGACGGAGCCGATCTCGACGATGCGTGTATCGCGTATGCCCAGATCGGCCTCGAATCGGGAGCGGCCGCTGCCGTCGACGATCGTTGCCCCTCGAATCACCAGGTCGCACTGCGTCGCGTCGCTCATCGGTGTCTTCCTCGTCGTGTGTTGCGCTCGCTCGCCGCGAGCCAGCGTGCGACCTCGGGCCGACAGAAAGTTCGGACCAGATCGACGCGCATCTCGGCGAGGAGCGTTTCCGGGGTTTCTTTCCTGCCGCCTTCGATCCAGTGGGCCAGCTGAACCTGCTGAATCGCGGCCATCATTCGCACCAGCAGGGAGGGGTCGCGATCGATGAAGACCCCTTCGTCGATGCCGCGCTCGAAGAGACCCACCTCGGTCTCGTGGCCCCGGCGCCAGGCACGGGCCTGAACGTGGGTCTCGAAGCGGCCTCCGAAGCCCCAGGCGCTCGAATCGCCGAGATGCATGCGGAGATACTCCGGATGGGCGATCAGGAACTCGAGATAGGCCGTCACGAAATCGAGGAGCTGCGCGAGGGGCGGGGCGTCTGGGCGCAGTGCCGCCTCGCAGGCGGCGAAGAGATCCCGGCTGCGTCGCTCGTGGATGCTGCGAAAGATCTCGGCCTTGCCGCGGAAGACCTTGTAGAGCGTGCCCAGGGCGATTCCGGCCTCGTCGGCGATCTCCTGGATCTTGGCCGCATCGAAGCTGCGCTCGGCGAAAACCCGCTCGGCGGCCTCGACGACCCGCTCCAGGTAGAACTCGTTGCGGGCGCGGCTCAAGTTCTTCCGGGCTCGGGTCTTGCGGCTCGCCATGGAGAAATCATCACATTAAAAAACAGAATGATCAATCTATTTCTCGGGGATTTTCCGCCCCCCGCCCGAAGCGCGCCGCCGGGCCGGGCCGCGGAGGCTAAGCTGTGGTGCGTGTCCGAGGCGACCACCAGCGTGCTGCGCCGCCGCTTTGCCGGCGGGCCGGTTGCCCTCGACAGCGACGAGGTCGCCCGGGAGGAGCCCCTCGAGCTGCGTCTCGGCGGCGCTTCGCTTGCCGTCGTGATGCGCACGCCGGGCGAGGACGTCGAGCTGGCGATGGGGTTCCTGGTGACGGAGCGCGTGATCGAATCCGCCGCACAGGTGGCCTCGGTGCGCCACGCCGCGTTGGCGCCGGATGCGGAGGCTGCCGAGAATGTGATGCAGGTGGTGCTGGCGGACGACGTCGATGTCGATTTCGACCGCCTGCGCCGCAACCTCTATTCCAGCAGTAGCTGTGGCATCTGCGGCAAGGCGACCATCGAGAACGTACTCGCGAGCGCTCCGCCGTTGCGCGACACCGTGCGCTTCCCGGCGGATTTCTTCTACGCGCTGCCGGAACGGCTGCGCCAGAGCCAGGTGGCGTTCGAGCGCACCGGCGGGATGCACGCGGCGGGGCTCTTCGCCGCGGATGGTTCGTTGTTGGTGGTGCGGGAAGACGTGGGGCGTCACAACGCCGTCGACAAGGTGATCGGCTGGGCGCTGCGCAACGGACGCGTACCGCTCGAGGGCTGCGTGCTGCTGGTGTCGGGGCGGGTCTCCTATGAGATCGTGCAGAAGGCGCTGGCGGCGCGGGTGCCGGTGGTGGCGGCCGTCTCGGCGCCATCGTCGCTGGCGATCGAGCTGGCTGCGCGGTCCGGGGTGACACTGCTGGCATTTCTGCGCGAGCGCAGCTTCAACGTGTACGGCTGCGGCGAGCGGGTGCTGGAGTCGCCCACCCGAGAATCCATAGAAATTTCGGCGGGAAAGAGCCCAGAGCTCGAGTGACGCACGAGGCGTGCTAGCGGGGAAGCACGACCCGGGTCTCGTGCACCTCGTAGCGCTCGAAGACGCCGTTGCCGCAGTAAGGGTCGGTGGCGGCGAATTGCCGGGCGGCGTCCAGGCTCTCGGCCTCGAAGATCACCAGGCTGCCGCAGGGCTGGCCCCCGGCATCCAGCAACGGGCCGGCCTGGCGCAGCTGGCCCCGCGCGGCGAGCGCTTCCAGGCCTTCCAGGTGAACGGGTCGGTGTTGCTGCCGCAGTGCGGCGCTGTCGGGAGCGTCCCAGCCGATGAGTGCGAAGACGGGCATGGGTCCAGAGTAGGCGGGTCGGCGGGGCCGTGCGAGGATCAGAACAAGCCGAGCATGTGCGCCGACAGCGCCACGATTGCGACCAACAGAAACGGCCGCACCAGACGCTCGCCGCTTTCGATGGCCAGCCGCGCACCGAGTGCGCCACCCGCTGAGAAGCCGGCGGCCAGCAGCAGCGCCGGAGCCCAGGCGACCTGGCCCGCAACCACGAAGACGGGCACCGCGACGCCGGTGGCGAGTGCAATCACCGCCACCTTGAGCGCATTGGCACGCAGCAGATCGTTGCCCGCGTAGAGCAGGGCGAAGAGCAGCGGCACGCCGACGCCAGCCTGGAAAGCACCGGCGTATAGCCCGATGCCGAAGTAGAGCAGCGTGGTGAGCGTCCGCCCGTGGCGCGTCGGCTGCGACGGCTTCCGGGCCGGGTTGCCGCGCAGCAGCGGTACCAGCAGACACAACATCACCACACCGAAGGCGCGCTCGAAGGTCGTGTCGGCGACGCGGGCGATCAGCGTTGCGCCCAGTACGGAGCCCAGCGCCACCGGCAGGAAGACGGGCAGCACCTCGCGCAGGTCGAGCAAGCCGCGGCTGCGGAAGTGCCACATGGCGACGCAGCACTGGAAGACGATGCCGACGCGGTTGGTGCCGTTCGCCAGCGTGCCGGGCAGGCCGAGCAGCACCAGCAGCGGTACCGTCAATAGCGAGCCGCCGCCGGCCAGCGTGTTGACGATGCCGGCGACGAAGCCACCGCCCACGAGCAGGGCGGCCTGGGCGACTCCGAGCGTTTCCATGGCTGCGCCGCGAGTCTACCGATTCGTCTGTTACGATCCCGCCGCCGTGCGCGAACCGATCGATGTCCGATCCATCGAGCCTTTCCGCGTCGCGTGTCGAGCCTGTCTCGTGTGGTGGGTTGTCGGAGTGCTCGGGGGGTGTGCAGCGCCGGCCTGGGATGCGGAGCAGCTCGCGGCGCGGCATCCGGAGCTGCGTCGTCACAGCGGGCAGCGCCTGGCGGCCGTGCGGCCCTACTACTGGCCCGGGCGCGACGCGCTGACGCTCTTCCTGTGTCGCTGGCGCCTCGGCGAGCCGATCCCGGTGTCGATCGCCGCGGACGCCACTGCGGAAGAGCGCCGCGCCGTGCACCTCGCGCTGGCGGCCTGGGAGGGCGCCGGCCTCGGGGTGAGCTTTGCCCGGGTCGAGCGCCTCGCGGGAGCTGGCATCGAGATCGAGTTCGTGTCCGGCATGCTGTCCTGGGCCGCGAGCACGGTGGCGGAATGTGCCGTGGGGGGCGACGGCGACGTGCCGCCCGGACGCGCGGTGGATGCGCGCATGCGGGCTGCGTCGATCCAACTCGGCCGCAACGACCCGCGGCTCGTCGGCTCGGCGCTTCACGAACTCGGCCACGCTCTCGGTTTCCAGGGCCATCCGCGGCGCGGCGATTCGATCATGCGCCGCGACCCAAAGCGGTTGCTCGAAACCAGTGTGCGGGTGGGAAAGGGCGGTGCTTTCTCCGATGCGACGTTGTCGGCGCTCTACGCGCTGCCCTCGGGGACCGTCCTGGCGCGGCTGCCGCTCCCGGCGGGCCGCACCGCAGCGCTGGATCGTCTGGCAGCCATTGCTCGGCGCAAAGGGTGGCGGGGACCGTGGCTGCAGGTGGGTGACACGGCCGGCCGCATCGGATGGCGCGGCGCAGGTGGGGCGTGGGTTGCGCTGCGTCTCACCGGCTTGCGAGCTGCACTCGAAGATCCGCGAAAGCTGGCAATCGAGCCGGACGCCAACGCCGTGCGCTGGCTCGACTGACGCGCCTCAGACGGTCAACGCCTCTGCGCGGGCCGCTGCCTTCTCCGCGGCAGCGTGATCACCGAGGTCGCGCAGCACGACGCTCAGGCGGAAGAGGTTCACGCCGTCGTCCGGGTCGAGGCGGGCCGCGCGCTCGAGGTGCTCGCGCGCGCGCTCGGCCTCGGGCGGCGTCTTCTTGTAGAGCACCCAGCCGAAGGCGCTCTGGTAGGCGCACTCCTCCGGCCAGGTTTCCACCGCGGGCTCGAGGAACTCGGCTGCGGCCCGGAAGTTGCCCTGGCGCATCAGCACCTCGGCCTTGCGGTAGAGGGTCTCTGCCTGGGCCACGCGCTCGGCGTCGAGGTCGGTGACATCCTCGGTGCGGATCGAGTCGTATTGCCGGCGTGACTCGGGGTCCGAGAGCACGGCGTGTGCCTTGCTGATCCGCGCGAAGACGTGATTTGCCACTTCACGCAGATTGGCGTCGAGGCCGAGTCGGGCGAGGGCATCCGGATGATAGTTCTTCGCGGCGCTCAGATAGGCGCGCCGGATCTGCCCCGCATCGGCGGTCTCGGGCAATTCGAGGGTGGCGTAGTGGTCCCCCTGCGTTCCGGCCTCGAGCTCTGCGTGCTTGGCAGTGATCTGCGCGCACAAGGTCTCGTCTGCCGCCGATGGGCCCGGCGGCGCGGGTGCAGCGTCCGTGTCCTGCGCCTCGCGCACGGAGCCCTCGGCTGTGTCCGTCACGAGGTCGCGGCGCAGCTCCTGGAGGCCTTGGCCTGACGAGGTGGTCTCGTTCGATCCGCGTGATTCGGACGTCGGTGTGCCGGGCAGCGGAGTGCTGGACGCGTCCGGTGTTGCGATTTCGATCTCTACTTCCGGGGGCTGCGGGTTTGCGGAGTCGCCGTCCTGCGTCGCATGTTCCGCGTAGTCGATGGCACCGATGGCGTCGAGAACCCAGGCGGCGGCGAGCGCCCGCGGCGAGCGCGCGAGCTGCACCGCCCGCCAGAGCGATCGGGTGCCGTCCAGGGCTTCGAGGTAGGCCTGAACCGCATCGTCGCTCTGCAGCCGGCTGAGGATCCCCTCTTTGCCGGCGCGGATGCGTGGGAATCGCTCCATCTGGGCCGAGAGATCGGCGATGACGCGCTCGCCGCTCCAGTACGTCTCGATGCCGTCCTGCACCACGCTCAACACATCGAGGCGGAAGGGCTGTGCGTCGGCCGGAGCGTGCGCGGCGTCGTCCACGAAGAACTCACCCTGGGTCCAGCCGAAGCACTCGAGCAGCCGGACCCGGACCTGAGCCTTGAGCGCAACGAAGAGCTCCTTGGGCTGGATCAGGCCAAGCTCCAGCAACGCCGCGCCTTCCTTGGCGCCGGTGCGCTCGATGTGCGAGGTCGCGCGGTTGAAGCCGGTGCGGTCGAGCATGCCGGCGTCCATCAGCTGCACCCCGAGACTCTCGCTCGCCAGATTCGATTCGGCGAAGACCGGGGCGCCCTTGTGGAAGAGGAAGCGCTTGCCGACCCGCTCGCGGGAGAGCATCAGGGCGCCGTCGAAGCGTCTCTCGAGCAGCGTCAGCAGCAGCCGCGGCAGCGGAACTTCGTCGAGACGGCCCTGTGCGTCATTGGACTCCATCGCCTGCTTCATCGGGCCCCCGGGAAGCCGACTTGACACGGGCTCAGAGGAGGTGCTGCTGCGAGTCGGCGACCTGGAAGCCTGCGGCGATGCCCGAGTGCAGATCCTTGCAGACCAGGATCGGCGGGTGTTCGAGACTTGCCACCACGGCCTCGGAGAGTGACGAGACCCCCGCCAGCACGGTCTCTGCGCCGCAAGCCCCTGCCGAATCGATGATCTGCTCCAGGGCTGCGGCACCGAACCCCTCGTCGATGACGACGCCCGTCAGATCGATCACGATCACCGAAACCCGTGTTGCGGCGGGGTCGCTGCGCAGCAATTCCACTGCCTGCAGCGCCTCGTCGAAGTCCGGAGACGGGATCACCATCACCGGGCCCCAGATGTGAATGACGGCCTCCTCATCCTGTGTCGGAAGCCCTTCGGGCAGAAACGTGCCGGGCGCCTCGGGGAGTGCCAGCGCGTCGCGCAGGTCGGCAATCGGCAGGCCCTCGGCCCGCGAGATGCTATGCGGATCGCCGCTGGACAGCCAGGCGAGGCGGTCCAGGGCCAAGAACCGGCATTGGGCATCGCCCTTGGCAACGCATTCGGTTTCGATCGCCACGACTTCGCTCTCGAAGAGGGCCGAGAGCCAGCCCGAGGTGTAGCCGGCGCTGACGGCGCACACCGGCTCCACGGCGACGGGCTGGTGTGCAAGCCAGGCCTGGGCTTCGCTTGCTTCCGGCCAGCTTCCGGCCAGCTCCAGTGCATCGCTGGCGCCTTTCGCGGCTCGGCTCTGCAGGCGGAATGGCAGTGCCGGCGAGCTCGGTGGGCACGCACCGCCACCCGGCGTCGCGAGGCTGGCGCTTACCACGTGTTCCGCGTCGCGCAGGCCGTGCATGCAACCGATCTGTAGCAGCGCCGTCACCGCCCTCGCCGGTCCGAGCTCGGCCGTGAGCTCGTCGCGCAGAGGCGCCAAGAAGCGCGGGTCCACGATCAGCCCGGGCTCGCGCACGAGGACGGCTCCCGGGTCGACGATGATCTGACCGGAAGGCGTATTCGGGGTCTGTTCGTCGTCAGCCTTCGATGAATTCATAGATGTCGAACTGCTGGTCCTTCTTGATGAAGCTCTCGCCCTCGCGATCGAATAGCCGGATCATCGCGTCGACGCAGGTCGGGTCGAACTGGCTTCCGGAGTACTTGGTGAGCTCTGCGTACACCGCGTCCATGGGCAGCCCGTCTCGGTACGGGCGGTCGCTGGTCATGGCCTCGACAGTGTCGGCCACCAGGATCATGCGCGACGGCAGGGGGATTCGCTCTCCTTCGAGACACAGCGGGTATCCCCTGTCGCTGCCGTCGAACCACTCGTGGTGATGCCGGACGCAGGGTACGACCTCCCGCAGGAAGTCGACGGGCTCGAGGATCTTGGCGCCGATTTCCGGATGCTGTTGGATCTCTGCGTACTCCTCGGGATCGAGGCGGTCGGGCTTTGCAATCACCGCGTCGGGTACGCCGATCTTGCCCACGTCGTGGAGCAGGCCGGCGATGTAGACGCGCTCGATGAACTCCCTCTTGTACCCCATCTCGCGGGCAACCTTGGAGGCGTAGACGCCGACTCGCTCCGAGTGGCCGCGGGTGTAGGCGTCCTTCGCGTCGACGGCATTGGCCAGGGCGCGGATGGTCTGCACGTAGCCGTTTCGCAGCTCCTGGTGCTTGGCCCCGAGCTGCTTGGTGCGCTCGCGCACCTTGCCTTCCAGGTTGCGATTCATGTCCTGGAGCTTGAAGTTCTGCTCCCGGGTGACCATGTTCAGGCGCTTGATCTCCGCTTTGAGGCCGGCATGATCGAAGGCTTGGCGGATCGTGGCGCGCATCTCGTCGTCGTTCCAGGGCTTCGTGATCAGGCGGTAGATCTCGCCCTGGTTGATGGCGTCGACGGCGATGTCCATCTCCGTATAACCGGTGAGCATCATGCGCACGATGTCCGGCGAGCGCTCCCGCACCCGCGACAGGAAGTCGACGCCGCTCATCTGGGGCATGCGTTGGTCGGAGACCACCACCTGCACGTGGTTCTTCTGCAGCAGCTCGAGTGCCTCTTCGCCGCGGGAGGCGCACAGCACATTCATGCGTTCCGAGCGCAGCAAGCGCTGCAAGGCCTTGAGGATGTTGACCTCGTCGTCGACGAAGAGAACGGTCTGGGGATGTTGCATCGGGGGGCTCCTGCCGTCAGCGGCAGCGCTTTCCTTTCCAAGCTTCGTGCCAACTCGCGCTCTGTGGTTTTCTGTTGCAAAAACAATGACTTGCGGAGTTGGTCCGAGCGACGCCGCGCGGCGAGAATCTCGCATTCGGGATCGCCACCGGCAGCGCGCCCGCAGGCGGTGCGCGGCTTGCCGGAGTGTTGCCGTCCCTTCGCGCCATCACGCCCCGGCAGGTCAGCCTGGAAGCGTGGAGGGGCGAGAGGTTATTCGGCGGCGTGCAAGGCGTGCGCAGTGCATCCCGCGTGCAGCCTCGGTGTGCGGGTCCCGAATCCGGGACATCCCGAAAGCGGGACCGCGGCCGCGGTGAGGAGCCGCGGCGCCGCTCAGCCGCTGCTGGCCTCGAGTCCCAGTCGCTCGCGAGCGTAGCCGCGCGACTGCACCGCCTCGCACCAGTCGCGATGCTCGAGGTACCAGCGCACGGTTGCCGCCAACCCTGACTCGACGTCGTGGGACGGACGCCAGCCGATCTCGTCACGAATCTTGCTGGCGTCGATGGCGTAGCGCCGGTCGTGACCGGGGCGATCCTCGACGAACGTCTTGAGAGAGGCGTAATCCGCAATTCCCGCCGCCTGCAGCGCGGGGTTCTGCGCCGCCGGCAGTGCCTCCTCCAGCCGTGCACACAGGGTGTCCACGAGCTCGAGGTTCGTGCGCTCGTTCTGGCCGCCGATGTTGTACTTCTCGCCCGGGCGGCCGTGCTCGAGGGCCAGTCGGATGCCGGAGCAGTGGTCGTCGACGTAGAGCCAGTCGCGCACATGGCCCCCATCGCCGTAGATCGGAAGCGATTTGCCCTCGATCGCGTTCAGCACCATCAGCGGGATCAGCTTTTCGGGGAACTGGTAGGGGCCGTAATTGTTCGAGCAGTTGGTGATCAGGGTGCGCAGGTCGTAGGTGCCGTGATACGCGCGCACCAGGTGGTCGGCCCCCGCCTTGGAGGCGGAGTACGGTGAGTTTGGCTCGTAGGGAGTCGTCTCGCTGAAAGCGCCGCTGGGCCCCAGCGTGCCATAGACCTCGTCGGTGGAGACCTGCAGGAAGCGGAAGCGCGCTCGCTCGCTCTCGGGGAGCTCCGCGACGTGGGCGCGCGCGGCCTCGAGCAGCACGAAGGTGCCGATCAAGTTCGTCTCGATGAAAGCGGCCGGCCCGTCGATCGAGCGATCCACGTGGGTCTCGGCTGCGAAGTTGAGTACGGCGTCCGGCGAGTGCTCCCGGAAGATCTGAGCCATTGCATCCGCCTCGGCGATGTCGGCGCGCACGAAGCTGAAGCGCAGCTCGTCGGCCACCTCGTCGAGGCTCTCCATGTGCCCCGCGTAGGTGAGCTTGTCGACCACCACGATGCGCGCGTCGCTGTGCGCCAGCGCGTGGCGTACGAAGTTCGCGCCGATGAAGCCAGCGCCTCCTGTCACGAGCCAGGTGGGCATGCGCTAGACGTAGTTGCCCGTCGGCACGGCGAGACGGTCGCTGGCCCGAATGAAGCTCTCCGCTTCGGTCTCGAGATCCGCGGTGCTCGCCGGCGGGACCTCGTCGCCGGCTGCTTCGCAGCGCGCCTTTCGGCGCAGCGCGGCATGCATCACGCGGATCCAATCTCCAGTAGACGGTGCGCTGTGTTGCCCGACGACGCGCTTCCAGTCGATGGGCTCGAATAGGGCGTGACCGGCGCGTTTCTCCGCCGCCGCCGCATGGATTTCGAGTGCGGCAATGACGTCGCTCGGGAAGCTGGGGGTCACTTCGACGATCCGTTCGAAGCGACCCGGCCGGTGGAAGGCCTGCCGCAGGGTCTCCGGGTGGCTGGTGGAGCCCACCACCAACACATTCTTCTCGGCGATCGTGCGATCGATGAGATCGAGCAAGAAGTCCATCACGGGCCCGACCGGCAGATCCTGGCGCCGGGCGCCGATCTCCTGAGCCTGCGAGAACTCGAGCTCCTCGAAGAGCACGGTGAGCGGCGGCATCTCACTCAGCGTCTGGGACCAGCCCTGGAGCAGCTCGCCCACCTTGCCGCCCCGGTGGATCACCTCGATCACCAGGCGCGGCACGGCGACGCTCACGAACGATGTGCGGGTCAGGCTCGCCAATGCGCGGGCCAATAGCGTCTTGCCGACTCCGGCGCGCCCGATCAGCAGCAGACCGGAGGGCGGGTAGGTGCCCCAGCGCGAGTAGACCTCCGGGTCGGTGGCGGCGCAGGCGTAGGTCTGGACCTCTTCCTTGGGGCCCTCGAGGCCGCCGATCTGACCCAGCTCGAAGTCGGGGACGGGTTCGATGCTGGTGCCTTGTGCGACCGGCTCGATCTTGCGGGCGAAGCTCGTCCAGAGGTTCTGTGCACGCTCCTTCTGAACCGCGCTGTCGTCCATGGGGTGCAGTCTAACCCCCGGCAAAGAGGTCGACCATCTTGGCGTCGACTGACGCCGAGCGCGCGCGATCCCGCGCCCAGTCGCGCAGCTCCTTGATGCGCTCCTCGTAGGTGTCGTAGAGCGGCACCGTCTCGCCGATCGCGTTGGCGAGGTCGTCGTCGTCGAGCTCCCGGTTTTCGGCGAATGCCGTGTAGAGCGCGGCGGTCACCGCCTGCTCGAGCTCGGCGCCGGTGAGTCGCTCGGCCTCCTCGGCGAGCTCCACCACGCGGTAGTGGCTCGGGTCGCGGCCGCGCTTGCGCAGGTGGATCGACAGGATCTCCTGGCGTTCCTTCGCGGTGGGCAGATCCACGAAGAAGAGCTCGTCGAAGCGCCCGCGCCGCAACAGCTCCGGCGGCAGTGCCGCCACGTCGTTGGCAGTGGCCACCACGAAGACCGGCGCCTGCTTCTCGGAGAGCCAGGTGAGAAAGGAGCCGAAGACCCGGTTTGCGCTCGGATCGGCGGCCGAGGCTGCGAAGCCCTTCTCGATCTCGTCGATCCACAACACTGCTGGCGCCAGCGACTCGGCGATCTGCGTGGCTTCGCGCATGGCGAGCTCGGGAGCGTGCCGACCACTGCCAAACGCCGCGGCGAGATCGAGCCGCAGCAGCGGGAAGCGCCACTCCTGCGCCACGGCCTTGGCGCTGAGCGACTTGCCGCAGCCCTGAACGCCGAGCAGCAACAGCCCGCGCGGCACCGGCAAGCCGAAGCGGCGCGCCTCCTCGGTGAAGGCGCGGCGCCGTTCGGCCAGCCAGGATTTGAGCTCGCCCAGGCCGCCCACCTCGGCCAGGTCGACGCTGGCTTCGTGAAAGGCGAGGGCCGGTGCGCGGCGCAGCGCGCGGCGCTTGTCGCGTACGATCTCGTCGATGGCCGCGGTGTTCAGGCCATCGGCCGTCCGGCAGGCGCGCCGGAAGACCCGCTGTGCTTCGCCGGCGGTGAGGCCGAGGGCCCCGCGGACCGCGTCGTCCAGCAAGGAGGTGTCCGCCTCGGAGCCGTGGTTCTTCTCCAGCAGCCGCTGGAAGACGTTCTGCAGCTCGCTGTGGCTCGGCAGCGGCAGGCTCACACGCGCGGTGTCGCGCGCCAGCTCGTCGGGCAGCTCGAGCACGGGAGCCAGCAGTACGGCGGCCTGCTTGCGCGCCGTCAGCTGTGGGATCCAGTCGCGCAGACGCCGAACGGCGAGCGGGTCGTCGAGCCAGCGGTGGGCGTCGAGCAGGGCAAAGACGCCGGGCTGCGTGCGCTGCGACAGGGCAATGATGCCCGCGTCGAGGGAGCCCGCACCCGCGCCGTCGGGGTCGCAGCCGCGGGCGGCGGACCAGACGCTGAGCTCCTGATCGCCCGCTTGCACCAGCCGCTGCAGGACCTGGAGCGCGCGATCCTCTTCGAAGGTCTCGAAGGCCACCAGTCGCCAGCCCGAGCTCAGCAGTGCGCGCAGCTCTTCCGTGCACTGCGTGCTCATTCGGTGTCCGCCGTCAGTCGCGCCACTTCTTCGAAGGTCGTGATGCCATCGGCGAGCTTGCGCAGCGCGGCGTCGCGCAGGGGCTCCATGCCCTCGATGCGCGCGGCGTGCGCGATCTCGTTGGCATCCTTGCCCTCGTTGACGAGGGTGCGGATGCGCCGGCCCACGTCGAGCATCTCGAACACGCCGGTGCGCCCGTAGAGCCCCGTGTGACGGCAGTCGATGCAGCCGTCGCCCCAGCGGACCTTGAGCGCCTCGCGGCGCTCGACCGGCACCTTGAGACGCAGCGACTGCACTTGCTCGGGGTTGAGCGTGCCCTCGACGGCGCAGCGTTCGCAGATGCGCCGGATCAGGCGCTGGGCCATCACGCCGCGCAGGACGCTGGAGAGCAGGAAGGGCTCGACGCCGAGCTCGATGAGGCGCGTCACCGCACCGGCGGCGTTGCGGGTGTGCACGGTGGAGAACACGAGGTGACCCGTGAGCGCCGCCTGCACCGCCATCTGAGCGGTCTCCTGGTCGCGGATCTCGCCCACCATGATGACGTCCGGGTCCTGGCGCAGGATGGTGCGCAGCGCGTTGGCGAAGCTGATGTCGATCTTTGGATTCACCTGCACCTGGCAGAAGCGCGGATCGACCAGCTCGATCGGGTCTTCCACCGTCGTGATGTTGATTTCCGGGCCGGAGAGGTAACGCAGCGTCGAGTAGAGCGTGGTCGTCTTGCCGGAGCCGGTGGGGCCCGTCACCAGGATCAGGCCGTTCGGGCTCGTGATCCAGCGCTCGAAGATCTCGCGCTCGCCCGTGGCGAGCCCCAGCTCGTGGACGTCGGCCAGCAGCACCGTCGGATCGAAGACGCGGATCACGACCTTCTCGCCGAAGGCGGTGGCCATGCTCGAGACGCGCAGCTCGACCTCGCGGTCGGCACGGATCGTCTTGATGCGACCATCCTGGGCCTTGCGCCGCTCGGCGATGTTCATGCCCGCCATGACCTTGATTCGCGAGGTGATGGCGCCGTGCACCGGGTAGGGCACCATCTCGATCTCGTGCAGGATGCCGTCGATGCGGAAGCGGATCACTGCGTCTTCGGCGCGGGGCTCGAGGTGGATGTCGGAGGCTCGCTGCTCGTAGGCGTAGTTCAGCAGGTAGTCGACCGCGGCGACCACGTGCTCGTCGCTGTTGGTGAGCTCGTCGCCGGTCTTCACCTCGACCATCTGCACGAGCTTTCCGGTCTGGTGGCCCGGTCCGAGCTCCTCCTCGGCGCGGCTGACGCTCGAGCGGAAACCGTAGACGCGATCGATCACCTTGAGCACGTCGGCCTTGGCCGACACCACGTAGTGCAGCGGTTCGGGGATCAGGTTCTCGAGGGTCTCGCGCAGCGCGCCGTCGAAGGGATCGACGCTGGTGAGGCACAGGCCGTCTGCGTCGCGGCGGATCGGGATCACCACGTGGTGTCGCGCGAAGGGGCGCGACAGCGTCTTCGCCACCAGATCGTTGTCCACCTGGAGCGGGTCGATCTTGTGGTAGGGGAGGCCGGCTTCCTCGGCGAGCAGCTCTGCGATGGTGTCTTCCTGGATCAGGCCGCGTTTTAGGCCGGGATGCGGCAGCGCGGCCGTCGTCACGATCTCGGCCGGCGTCACCACGTAACGCGCCGCGGCCTGGGAACGCACGGAGCCCACGCGATCCTTCACCAGGCGGCTGCGCAGGGTGGTGGCCCGAGCCAGCACGTCCCGGGCGGCATCGGGCGTCGCCAGCTCCCGGCGTACCAGTATTTCGAGCAGCTCTTCGAGCGAGAGTGCGGGGCGAAGCCCGTGGCGATCGGGGGGGCGCGGGGTGGTTTCGGAGCTCATGCGTACGGGATCCCTCCGACGGGCATATCGGCCGATGGGAGGGTGAAATCGACCCATTCTTCGGGCTCGCCGAGCGCCCCCGATCCGGCGGTGAGCGGGCTCACGGCTATGCTGGGCTGCCGTGATCGCACGCCTCACACCGGAGCTCCGAGATCGGGCGCGGAGGGCGCTCGTGCGTCGCGATCGGCAGCTCGCCCGGGTGATCCGCCGTGCCGGCCCCTGCGCGCTTGTTCCCCGCGGGGATCCCTACGGAGCGCTCATGCGCTCCATCATCTTTCAACAGCTCCAGGGCAGGGCGGCTTCGGCCATTGCCGGCCGGGTGCGGGCCCGTTTCGGCGGCCGCTACCCGAAGCCCGAGGCTCTGCACGCCACCCCCGACAGCGAGCTGCGCGCCGCCGGCCTCTCCCGCCAGAAGATCGCCGCTCTGCGCTCCCTGGCCGCCGCCTTTGCGGATGGCCAGATCCGCTCGCGGCGGCTCTTTCACATGCACGACGCCGAAGTCGTCGAGGCCGTCACCCAGGTGCGCGGCATCGGGGAATGGACGGCGCACATGCTGCTGATGTTCTCGCTCGGGCGCACGGACGTGCTGCCGGTGGGCGATTACGGCATCCGCAAGGGCGCCATGCTCGTCTACGGCCTGTCGGAGCTGCCGAAGCCCGCCGCGCTCGAGGCCCTGGCCGAGCCGTGGCGCCCCTACCGCAGCGTCGGCTCCTGGTACCTGTGGCGCGCCACCGAGATGCCCGACCTCGCCGCGGCCGGCCGGGCCAGAGCCTGATTCCGCGCCCGGCTCCTGTGCGATTTGAGCCCGCGCCCACCCTTTGCGATAGTCCCGGCCGGCGTCATCGCCACGTCCCCATCGTCTAGTGGCCTAGGACTCCGCCCTTTCAAGGCGGCAACACGGGTTCGAGTCCCGTTGGGGACGCCATGTTCGCTCGCTTCTTCGCGGGGTTACGCGGCGGCGAATCTTCCGTGGGACAAGTGCGGGACAAATCGTCGTCTGCGCGGCTCGTGCGTAGCACGTGGATCAGTGCTTCTCGGGACATGCGTGCGTAGCGGCGAGTAGAGCGCACGTCGCTGTGGCCGAGAAACGCTTGCAGCTCGCGTTCGGTTACACCGCGCCGAACGGCATCGGTAGCCATCGTGTGCTTGGTGCCCTCGTAGAGGCGGACGCCTTCGAGTCCAAGGGATTGCGCTGCACGGACCCAGCGGTCCCGAAGTGCCCAGTGCGACCAGCGGTTGCCAGTCCTCGGGTTCACGAACAGCGGGGAGCGGGTCAGTCGTCCGGTCGCGGAAACGTGGCGCTCGATCCACTCGGTCAGTTCGTCCGGCACGGGGAGCGTCTTGCTGCGCCCAGTCTTCGTGCCCCGAATCGGCGCGGAGACGGCGGTGCCCTTCACCGCCTTGTCCACGGCGAGCCAGCGGTTGCGGTAGTCGGTCACGTCTAGCGCCCGGGCCTCGCTGGGCCGCAGCGCCAAGTAGGCGAGGGCGATGAAGATGCCACGCTCCGCCTCGGGAATCGCGGCTAGGATCGCGTCCTGGTCCTCGATGGAGAGGATGCGGGGTTCGTGGTCGTCGACGCGTGGCAACGGGACCTCCGGTATGTCCCGGAGGTCACCCCGTCGCTTCAGCCAACCGAGGAACGAGCGGAACGCCCCCAACGCGTTGCGTCGGGTCTTTGCCGATAGACCCCGGTCTGCCAGCCACAGCGACCAGTCCTCC